>NZ_JACCAS010000001.1:2212864-2528988 GCF_013409255.1 Paraburkholderia bryophila | reverse complement strand
TCTTCGCCTTCACCGGGTCGTACGGCCACGGCTTCACCGCTTTGTCGTAGCTCCACGTGTTCGGCGGATACGGATTCACGGCCGGCGTCGCGGTGTTGTCGAACACGGCCTTCAGATACGTGGTGCGGTCGAACGCCATGTTCAGCGCGGCACGCACCTTCTGGTTGTCGAGCGGCTTCTTCTGCGTGTTCAACGCGACGAACGCCGTCATGAACGCGGGCGTTTGCACGATGGCGAGCGACTTGTCGGTTTTCGCGTCGGCGAGATCCTGCGGCTTCGGCGACAACGCGATCTGGCATTCGCCCGCTTTCACCTTCTGCGCACGCACCGTGGCGTCCGGCGTGATCGCGTAGATCAGGCGGTCGATCTTCGGTTTCGGCCCCCAGTAGGTCGGGTTCACGTCGTAACGGATCACCGCGTCTTTCGTGTAGCTCTTCAGCTCGAACGGACCGGTGCCGATCGGCTTCGCGTTCAGATCGACCTGCTTGCCGGCTTTGAGCAACTGGTCGGCGTATTCAGCCGAATAGATCGACGCGAAACCCATCGTCAGGATCGACACGAAGGTCGCGTCCGGCGCGTTCAGTTCGAACTTGACGGTGTTGTCGTCGACCTTGCTGACCGACTTGATCAGCTTCGGCAGGCCCATCGACTGCGCATGCGGGAAGCCGCTCGCGCCGGTTACCTTGTGCCACGGGTTGCTGTCGTTGAGCATGCGATCGAACGTGAAGACGACGTCGTCGGCGTTCAGCGCGCGAGTGGGCTTGAAGTAGTCGGTGGTCTGGAACTGCACGTTCGGACGCAGATGAAACGTGTAGGTGAGGCCGTCGGCGCTCACGTCCCACTTATCGGCCAGCGACGGCTCCACTTTCTTCGCGGCCTCGTCGTACGTGACCAGCGAGTTGAAGATCACGTCGGCCGACGCATTCGTCGTGACGAGCGAGTTGAACTGCACGACGTCGAAACCGTCAGGGCTCGACTCGGTACAGACAGTCAGCGGTTTGGCGAGCACGAGCGCGGGCGCCGTGAACAGTACGGCGGCTGCGAGCAGTTTGAAGCGCATAGGATCTCCCATAACAAGCGCAGTCAGGCAGTGCGTCTGGTTGTGTGGTTATGTTCCGTTGACGAGGGTGGCCGGCGTGGCCGCCGTCTTTATTGTGATACGTTTCCGGCGCTGGCGCATGACGCAAATAATGCCGCTGATGCGCGGGTGAGCCTGCGCGAAAGCTTATCGAAGGGTGGTTGCGGCGACAACAACTTAATCCGCATATCCATATGGAGCGGGCGATGCGCTGGGGTGCGCGAAGAGGTGACGCGTGCGGCGCCGGTTGCATCGGCCGCACGGGGTGATCGGTCTTACTCGGTGGCGGCGCGCGGTTTGCGCGGCGCGCGTTCGAACGCGCGGTCGTAGAGCCAGCGCGGCATGACATGCAGCAGCATCGCGACGATGCGCATCTGCCACGGGAACACCGCAAACGCCGTTTGACGTTCAACCGCGTTCGCTACCTTCACCGCGAAACGGTCGGCGTCCATCAGGAACGGCATGGTGTACGGATTGTGCTCGGTCATCGGCGTGCGGATATAGCCGGGCGCGATGGTGACCACGCCGACGCCCTGCGGCCGCATCTCGACGCGCAACGCCTCCAGATACTTGAGCGCCGCCGACTTCGACGCGCTATACGCGCCGGAGCCCGGCAAACCCCGCACGCTGGCGACGCTGGCAATCCCGACGAGGGTGCCTTTCTTCGCGGCGACCATGGCGGCGGCGAACGGCTCGAACGTGGCGACCATGCCGAAGTAATTGATGTCCATCACTTCGCGGAAGGTGCGCAGATCGCCGTGACCGGTGACCGCGCCGCGGCTGATGCCGGCATTGGCGATCACGACGTCCGGCAAGCCGTACTGCGCAATGAATTGTGCCGCCGCTTCGGCGAGCGCTTCGGCGTCGCGCACGTCGACGGAATAGACGGCGATCGAATTCTGCGGATGGGACTGCTGGAACGCAGCGAGGGCGTCGCCGCGACGGGCGACCAGGCCGAGAATCGCGCCGCGCTGCGCATATTCGGCAGCGAGGGCGAGGCCGATGCCACTCGAGGCGCCGGTAATGAAAACCTTCAGCGGTGAACTCATTCCGGCGCCTCGTCTTTACATCTTCTTGGCGCGGATTTGCGCGACCAGGTAGTCCAGCACCTGGATCGTGCCCGGCAGGCTGTTGGTCTGAGCCGGGCCGGTTTCATACTTGCCCTGAATGGCCAGCGTCGGCACACCGTCGATCTTGTAGTCGTTCATCAGCTTGGTGTCTTTCTGCAACGCGCTTTGCGTCGAGAACGAGTTGTACGCTTCCATGTACTTCTTCGGATCGACGCCGTTCTTCGCGAGGAATTTGGCCTGATCTTCCGGCGTCAGCAGATAGTCTTTGTTGACGTGGATTTCGTTGAAGACCTTCGGCGTGAGCGATTGCGCGAGGCCGAGTGCGTCGAGCGCGTGATACATCTTCGAATGCGGCACGAAGTCGTCGCGGAAGGCGACCGGCACGCGCTTGAACACGACGTCCGGACCTTGCTTCTTCGCCCATGCTTCGAGGTACGGGTTGAATTCGTTGCAGTGCGGGCAGCCGTACCAGAAGAACTCGGTGACTTCGATCTTGCCGGCCGGTTCGTCGGTCGGTTGCGGCGTGGCCAGCACGGTGTAGTCCTTGCCGGACACCGGCGCGGCCGGCGCCGCTTGAGCTGTGGCGGCAACGAGGCCCAGCGAGAGGAACAGAATGCTCAGCAGTTTTTTCATGTCGTGTTGACCCAGAGTAGGCGGTAAAGCGGCGGCGCCACGCGAATGCCCGTCACCGCTTTTCATTGTCGGCGTTGGGATGTCTTCAAACGTCCGTCGTGTTTGTGACACGCGCCGCACGCCGATGGTTCGGCGGCGGCGCGTTCCGGTAAATCACCGTGTATTTATGGTTGGCTTATTGCTTCGTGAAACGGATCACCGCGGTGTCGACGCCTGCGTCGGATAGACGCTGACGGCTCGAATTCATGTCCTCGAACTTCGAGAACGGTCCGATCCGCACGCGATAGTACGTCACACCGCCCGCATCGCGCTGCGTGACCTTCGATTCGAAGCCCTGGAACGCGAGGCGCGCGCGTTGCTGTTCGGCGTCGGCGGAGGTCTTGTACGCGCCCACTTGCAGGAAGTAGCCGGTGTTCGCGTCGCCCGGCGCCGGTGCCGACGTCGCGCCGGAACCCGGCTTGGCGTTGTTGGCCGTTGCCGTGCTGGGCGCCGGTGCGCTGGATGCCTGCGGCTTCTTGACCGGTGCGGTAGGCGTGCCGTTGCCGTTGTCCTGCGCGGGCTTCGGTGCGACTGCCGTGCCGTTCGGGTTGGCGTTGGCGTTAGTGCCGTTAGCAGGCGGCACTTCGACGATCTGCGGCTCTTCCAGCATGCCCGACTGCGTCTGCGAATTGGTCTGGCCCGGCGCGGTATTCGGCGGTGCCGGCTGCGCGGCTTGCGGCACCGGCTGGCCCGGCGTCTTGCCTTGCAGCGGACGGTTCGGATCGTATTGCGCCTGGCTCGCGCTGGTGTCTGACGCCGCGGGCGGCGCCACCTTCGAGACAAACGGCGTAGGCGCACGGGTGATATACAGCGCCACCACTACCGCGATCGCAAGGCCGACGATCAGGCCCAGCACGATGCCGAGAAAAGTGCCCCCGGTTTGTTTCGATTGCTTTGTTGTGCGGCGTGGTTTTGCCATCGTATGAATCACCTGCAAAAAGAATCCTGGAACGGCCGTCGATTATAACGACGGCCGCATGCATGTTACGGCGGAGGACTTACATCTTGACGGGAGCGGAGACGCCGATCGTCGCGAGACCGTTGGCCAGCACCTGACGCGTGGCCGCCAGCAGCGCGACGCGCGCGTTGCGCTCGGCCGCGTCGTCGACCAGCACGCGTTCGGCCCGGTCATTGTAGAACGAGTGGAATTCCCCGGCGAGGTCGCGCAGATAGAACGCGACCGCGTGCGGTGCGAGTTCGTCGGCGGCGTGTTGCAGCATGTCCGGGAATTCGGCGAGCTTGTTCAACAGCGCCATGGCGCGTTCGCTGGTGAGCGGGGAAACGTCCACCGACGCGAGCGTGGTTTCGTCCGTGTTGTAGCGCGACTTGCATTCGGCGAGCACCGAGCAGATGCGCGCGTGTGCGTACTGCACGTAATGCACGGGGTTTTCGTCGTTCTGCTTCAGCGCGAGGTCGATGTCGAACACGAATTCCGTATCCGCCTTGCGCGAGATCAGGAAGAAGCGCACGGCGTCGCGGCCGCGGCGAATCGTTTCTTCGTCGATCAGGTCGACGGCGGTTTCCGAGCCCGGCGTCGCGCCGCCCGACCATTCGATCAGGTCGCGCACCGTCACGTAGCTGCCGGCGCGCTTGGAGATTTTCACCTCTTCGCCGTTGCGCATGACCGTGACCATCTTGTGCAGGATGTAGTCGGGATAGCCCTTCGGAATGCCGATGCCCAACCCTTGCAAGCCGGCGCGCACCCGCGCGATCGTGCCGTGGTGGTCCGAACCCTGGACGTTGATGACCTTGGTGAATCCGCGTTCCCACTTGGCGACGTGATAGGCGACGTCCGGCACGAAGTAGGTGTACGTGCCGTCGGTCTTGCGCATCACGCGGTCTTTGTCGTCGCCGTCGTCCGTGGTGCGCAGCCACAGCGCGCCTTCCTGCTCGTAGGTCTTGCCGGCGGCGACCAGCGCCTCGACCGTCTTTTCGACCCGGCCTTCCGTGTACAGCGACGACTCCAGATAGTACTGGTCGAACTTCACGCCGAACGCCTGCAAATCCATGTCCTGCTCGCGGCGCAGATACGCCACCGCGAAACGGCGGATCGCTTCGAAATCTTCGACGTCGCGCGCGCCGGTCACCGGCTCGCCGTCGCTCGCGGCCACCGTGGCGCCGGCCAGATAGTCTTTGGCGATTTCGGCGATGTACTCGCCGTTGTAGGCCGAAGCCGGCCAGCCCGCGTCGCCGGGGGCGATGCCGCGGGCGCGTGCCTGGGTGGACAGCGCGAGCGTCTGGATCTGCACGCCGGCGTCGTTGTAGTAGAACTCGCGGTGCACGTCCCAGCCTTGCGAGGCCAGCACGTTCGACAGCGCGTCGCCGAGCGCGGCCTGGCGGCCATGGCCGACGTGCAGCGGGCCGGTTGGGTTGGCCGACACGAATTCGATCAGCACGTGCTTGCCGGCGTCGCGCTGCGATTGGCCGAACGCGGCCTGCTCGGCGAACACGGCGGCGATCACCGCCTGCTTCGCGGCGGCGGCCAGATGCAGGTTGATGAAGCCGGGGCCGGCCACTTCAGCGGCTTCGACGAGACCCTGAGCGAGCGGCTGCGCGAGCAGCGCGTCGACGATCTGTTGTGCGAGCTGGCGCGGGTTGGCGCGCAGCGGCTTGGCGAGCTGCATGGCCACGTTGCACGCGACGTCGCCGTGCGCGGCGACCTTGGGGCGTTCCAGCGTGATGGTGGGCGACACGAAAGCGGCTTCGGTCGCGCCTTGCGAGGCTTCAGCGACCTGCTTTACCGTGTCGGCGAGCAGGGTTTCGAGGGTCTGTTTGTGTGCAGGCAGCATGCTTGTTGCGAGTCCAGTGAGGCAATCCGGTGATGCGGAAGAGGCGTCGGCCGTGCCCGTGCAGCAGGCGCAGCCGGTCCGTCAGAAGCGTGGAAAGCGGCGCGGCGCCCGTTGCGGCAATTCGGTCGCTTCGGCTGCGCGGTCAGGCACGTTGCCTGCAACGTAGTCAGGCATGATGCGCAGCGGTTCGCAGCGGTTCGCAGCGGTTCGCGGCGGGTTGACCGGCACGACCGGCGAGGCAGGCAGCGGCAACGCGCGGGTGCCAGTTGACCGATCGAGCCACGTTCACCGTACCCGTCCGTGCGCGGCCAGACGCGGCGCGCTTTTCCGTTCAGAGGGATTTTAGCAGGTGCTAATATGTTCAATGAGATGCCCAGCAAGGGCCGTGGCCGCCGCGCCTGATTGGCGAGTCAACGTAACGCGCGCTGGCGCCGCTTTCGAGCCGCCGGCACGCCAATCCAACATAACCAAAAAAGGGAACAGTCATGCTGATTACTTTCAAATGCCGCGCCGCGCCAGACGTCATGATGCTGGAGAATCTTGCCCAGTATCTGGTCGGTATCGTCGGCAAACGCCTGGGTGAACGCGGCGTCATTACGCACGACGAACTCGGTGTGGCCATCGGCAAACTCGAAGCCGCCATCAACGTTGACAAGCAGGAACGCGCCGAACACGACGGCCATTTCCACGAAGGCGAAGACGGTCACGAGCATCACGAGATTCCGCCGGGACTCGCGCAACGCGCGTATCCGTTCCTCGACATGCTGCGCGCGGCGCAGAAGGAAAACGCGGATATCGTCTGGGGTCTGTAAAGTCCACGCGGCGGCGTGGCCAGCTCAGCGGGCCAGGCGTGCGCCGCGCCAGTTGCAGCAATCGTGGCGCGTATCCCGCGCCGAGATTGGCGGCGCGAATCCTTGCGACGCACCAATGACAAAGAGCCCGCTCGAAGCGGGCTCTTTGTCATTCAAGGCCGGAGTTAGCCGGCTTTGACATGCAGCCCTTACTGGCTGGCAGCGTCCGCCGGGGCGGCCTCGGGAGCCGACGCGCCCTTCTTCACTTTCTTCTTCTTCGGTTTCTTGACGTGTTTCACCGTGGGCGGGGAATACGAGCTTACCGCGCTCGAACCCGCCGGAGCGGCAGGCTGCGCCAGCGCCGCCGAGGCGCCCACGGCCAGTGAAACAGCAGTCAACAACAGCGTCAGCTTCTTCATACGATTCTCTCCGTCGACGATTGCAATTAGATAAGCCGACGCGTTTTGGCCGCGTCTGGCTGGGTAAACCCAATTCAGTCTACAAAGCCGAAAATTACACCGCCGCAAATATTCAGCCTTTCAGACCCGATATAGTGGGTTTCCCGCCACGCTATGCAAAAGGCTTACAGCAAAGGCGCCAGAGCGCGCTCCGCATCCGTTTTCGACAACGCCATGCGGATTGCGTAATCTTCTAGTTGGTCCTGACCGATCTTGCCGACCGAGAAATAGGTGCTATCGGGATGCGCGAGATAGAAACCGGAGACGCTCGCCGCCGGCAGCATGGCCAACGATTCGGTCACGCTCATGCCGATGTCGGTGGCTTGCAGCACGTCGAACATGTCGCGCTTGACCAGATGGTCCGGGCAGGCCGGATAGCCGGGCGCCGGGCGGATGCCGTGATACTTCTCGGCGATCAGGTCGTCGTTCGACAGGGTTTCGGTGTTCGCGTAACCCCACAGATCGCGCCGCACGCGCGCATGCATTGCTTCGGCGAAGGCTTCGGCGAAACGGTCCGCGAGCGCCTTCAGCATGATGGCGCTGTAGTCGTCGTGATCTTTTTCGAACTGCTTTTCCTTCACGTCGACGCCCAGACCCGCCGTGACCGCGAACATGCCGATGTAGTCGGCCACGCCCGAGTCCTTCGGCGCGATGAAGTCGGCGAGCGAGCGGTTCGGCCGCATCACGCCGTCCACCACCGGGCGCACGCTCTGCTGGCGCAGGTTGCGCCAGCAGAGCGCGACTTCCGAGCGCGATTCGTCCGTGTAGATTTCGATGTCGTCGTCGTTCACCGTATTGGCGGGCAGCAGCGCGATCACGCCGTTGGCCTGCAGCCAGCGGCCCTGGATCAGACGCGAGAGCATCGACTTGCCGTCCGAGAACACGCGCCGCGCCGATTCGCCGACGATCTCGTCGTTCAGGATCGCGGGATACGGGCCGGCCAGGTCCCAGGTCTGGAAGAACGGCGCCCAGTCGATGTAGTTCGCGAGTTCGCTCAGATCGAAGTTCTTGAACACACGGCGGCCGATGAACTTCGGCTTGACCGGCTGGTAGCTCGCCCAGTCCACCTTGGTCTTGTTCGCACGGGCTTCGGCGAGCGTGACCATTGGTGTGGCTTTGCGGTTGGCGTGCTGCACGCGGATGCGGTCGTAGTCGGTCTTGAGGTCTTCAAGATACTTCGCCGCGCCTTCATCGGACAGCAAGCTCGACGCCACCGATACCGAACGCGAAGCGTCCGGCACGTACACCACGGGCCCTTCGTAATGCGGCGCGATCTTCACCGCGGTGTGCACGCGCGAGGTGGTCGCGCCGCCGATCAGCAGCGGAATCTTCTTGATGCGGAAGTAGTCGTCGCGCTGCATTTCCGACGCGACATAAGCCATTTCTTCGAGGCTCGGCGTGATCAGCCCCGACAGCCCGATGATGTCCGCGCCTTCGACCTTCGCCTTGGCGAGAATGTCGTTGCACGAGACCATCACGCCCATGTTGACCACTTCGAAGTTATTGCACTGAAGCACCACGGATACGATGTTCTTGCCGATGTCGTGCACGTCGCCCTTCACCGTGGCGATGACGATCTTGCCTTTCGCGCGCACGTCGCCGCCGGCTTCCGCGAGCAGGCGCTTTTCTTCTTCGATGAACGGGATCAGATGCGCGACCGCCTGCTTCATTACGCGCGCCGACTTGACGACTTGCGGCAGGAACATCTTGCCTTGGCCGAACAGGTCGCCGACGATGTTCATGCCGTCCATCAGCGGACCTTCGATCACGTTGATCGGACGGCCGCCGGCGGCGGCGATCTTCGCGCGCACTTCTTCGGTATCTTCGACGATGAAGTTGGTGATGCCGAGCACCAGCGCATGCGCGAGGCGCTTCTCGACCGGCTGGTTGCGCCACTCGAGATTTTCTTCTTTCTTCGCGGCGCCGGTCTTGAACTTGTCGGCGATTTCGAGCAGCCGGTCGGTGCCGTCTTCACGGCGGTTCAGCACCACGTCTTCGACGCGGTCGCGCAACTCCGGATCTAGGTCGGCATACACGCCGAGCTGGCCCGCGTTGACGATGCCCATATCCATGCCGGCCTGAATCGCGTGGTAGAGGAACACGGTGTGGATCGCCTCGCGCACCGGGTCGTTGCCGCGGAACGAGAACGACACGTTCGACACGCCGCCGCTCACCTTCGCGTACGGCAGGTTTTCCTTGATCCAGCGCGTCGCGTTGATGAAGTCGACCGCGTAGTTGTTGTGCTCTTCGATACCCGTGGCGATCGCGAAAATGTTCGGATCGAAGACGATATCTTCCGGCGGGAAGCCGACTTCGTTCACCAGGAAGTCGTACGAGCGCTTGCAGATTTGCGTCTTGCGCTCGTAGGTGTCGGCCTGTCCTTTTTCGTCGAACGCCATCACGACGGCGGCCGCGCCGTAGCGACGAATCAGGTTCGCGTGGTGGCGGAAGGCCTCTTCGCCTTCCTTTAGCGAGATCGAGTTGACGATCGCCTTGCCTTGCACGCACTTCAGGCCCGCTTCGATCACTTCCCATTTCGACGAGTCGATCATGATCGGCACGCGCGCAATGTCCGGCTCAGACGCGATCAGATTCATGAAGCGCACCATGGCCGCTTTCGAATCGAGCATCGCTTCGTCCATGTTGACGTCAATGACCTGCGCGCCGTTTTCGACCTGCTGGCGCGCGACCGCGACGGCGTCGTCGAACTGATCGTTCAGGATCATTCGCGCGAAGGCTTTCGAGCCGGTCACGTTGGTGCGCTCGCCGACGTTGATGAAGAGCGTGCCGGAAGTAACGTTGAACGGCTCGAGGCCGGAAAGGCGCATGGTGTGATCGGTCATGGCGTTAGCTCAATATGTGCAGTGTTGGTGCGCGCGGTGGCAAGCGCCGGCAGCGTCACGAGTCGGTCGTACCATTGGCGGAAATGCGGGCATTGCCCGCGAATCCTGTCGAGGCCAATGCGGGCGGCGGCGCGAGGGCCGTGGCCGACCTTGCGGTAACGTGGCTGTAACTGTTCGAGGCGCTTAGAAGGCGCGGTTTGCGGCGAATCGTTGATCCACTCAGGATTAACGACCGCGGTTCGTGCGGCAATTAGTGGGGCAGTTTGCTTCTGCCAGAGCGGCTCGACTTCGCAGAGCCGGGCGACGTCGGAAAACAGCAGGGATTCGAATTCGTGGGGTTGCACGTGCGGAATGAAGCGTTCAGGACGGCACTGCGCGAAGCCGACGATGTCTTCATGCAGCAGCGTTTCAATGTGCGTTGCGCGAGCGGCTGGCTCGCGTCCCTGAGTTTCGGTGACTCCGCGAAACGTCGTGTCGAGTCCGTACAGGTCGATCAGAGTTGTGACATAGGTATCGACGCGTTCACGCAGCGTGTTGCTGACGAACCGTCTGACGCGAGCGAGGTTCAGCGCGCCGCCGGCTTGAGTTTTTGACGAATTGATCAGACGCGGGCTCACGTAAACGTCGCTCGCTGCCAAGGCTGGGGCCAGTACATCCCGTACGAACGTTTCTTCGGTCTGCCCTTCGCCGACGATGATCAACTCGACCATTACGCGGGCCTCCCGCCCAACACATTCTGCTTCCACAGATCGCCGAGCGAATAGTCGTCGAGCCAGTCTTGCAGTTGGGTGGCGTCGAGTCGATGGAAGGTCGATGCGTTGTCTTTGCGATCCACAACGATGACGTCCTCCGGGTCCATGTTGTCCAGCAACTCGACGGATTGCGTCGAGACGATCAACTGGTTTCGCTCAGACGCGCGTTTGAGCAGCTCGGCGAGCAGGTTGATCGCGTACGGATGCAGGCCAAGTTCTGGCTCGTCGATAAGAATCGTTGCGGGCATTAGTTCCCAAGGCTGCAGCAGCAACGTGCACAGGCAGATAAAGCGAAGCGTACCGTCGGAAAGCGCATGCGCTGTGAACGGCGTGTCGGGATCGCCGCGCTCGGTCCACTCAAGCTGGATCTTTGAGGATGGCCTCGTGCGAAACACGAAATCGTCGAAAAATGGTGCCGCGAGGCGAATCGTGTCGACGATCAGGCGATAGTTGTGCGCGTGCTCGGCTTTGAGCATGCAGAGATACGCCGCCAGGTTGGCGCCATCAACTTTCAGTCGCAGTGTGTCGTTGAGCGCGTGGAGCTGCTTGACTTTGGCTTTTTCACCGGTGTCGTGAAAGTGGTAGACGCGAGTGCCTTCGAGCGCGGCGGCGATGTAAGGATGACCATGCTGTTCTGCAATTACCTGGAGTCTTGACTCAGGCGTGTCGCCCAGCTTTCCGCCGACATCGTGACCCTCGTCTTGGAACTTGAACTGTTCATCTGAAAGGATGAGCCGATTGTCGTTCGTTGGAACGAGCTTGAACTCATATCGATCTCGATCGCCGAATCGCAATTCAGCATGAATCTCGTCCGTCGTCTTTCGCGAAAAATGCAGCAGAGCATCCGGGCCGCCTTGCGTTTGGACGTATAACTGAAGACGCTCTTCATACATCTCCGCCAGCATCCGAAACAGTCCGATAAAGTTTGACTTCCCCGAACCATTGGCGCCGATCAACACGTTCAGATTGCGTAACTCCAGGTCGCGCAATTCACGTATCGATTTGAAACCCGCAATCGTCAGTTTGGTGACGCCAGCCATCGATCGATTCCCCGTTCAGTTGGACGCTGCGATCAAGCCGTTTCGGTATCGGTTTCCCGATAGTTTGCCCACGCACGGGGCTTCACGCCAGCCAGTGCCTGAGCGATCGCCGCAATATGCTCCGGCGTCGTCCCACAGCACCCACCCGCGATATTCACCAGCCCCGCCTGCGCGAACTCCTTCAACAAACCCGACGTATCCGCCGGCAATTCGTCGAAGCCCGTATCGCTCATGGGATTCGGCAAGCCGGCGTTCGGATAGCACGACACATAGGTGTCGCAAAGCTTCGCCAGTTCGGCGATGTACGGGCGCATCAGCGCCGCGCCCAACGCGCAGTTCAAACCAAAGGTGAGCGGCTTCGCGTGACGCAGCGAGTTCCAGAACGCCTCGACGGTTTGCCCCGACAGAATGCGGCCCGATGCGTCGGTGACCGTGCCCGAGATCATGATCGGCAGACGTTCGCCGGTGTCCTCGAACAGCTCGTCCAGCGCGAACAGCGCGGCCTTCGCGTTGAGCGTGTCGAAGATCGTCTCGACGAGAAACAGATCGCAGCCGCCGTCGAGCAACGCCTTGGCCTGCTCGTAGTAGGCCGTGCGCAGTTCGTCGAAGGTCACGTTGCGCGCGCCCGGATCGTTCACGTCGGGCGAAATGCTCGCGGTCTTCGGCGTGGGTCCGATCGCGCCGGCGACGAAGCGCGGTTTGTCAGGCGTCGAATACTTGTCGCAGGCGGCGCGCGCCAGCCTGGCCGATTCGAGATTCATTTCGATGGCCAGCGCTTCCATGCCGTAGTCGGCCTGGGCCACCGTGGTCGCACCGAACGTGTTGGTCTCGATGATATCCGCGCCCGCCGCGAGGTATTGCTCGTGAATCTCGCCGATGATCTGCGGCTGCGTGATCGACAGCAGTTCGTTGTTGCCTTTGATGTCGCGACCGTAGTCCTTGAAACGCTCGCCGCGATAACGGGCTTCGTCGAGCTTGTAGCGCTGGATCATCGTGCCCATTGCGCCGTCCAGGATCAGGATGCGCGACTTGAGCAGCGCGGGCAGCGCCGCACCGCGCGTATAGGCGGCTTCAGAGCGGACAGGCGTGGCGGTTTGAGCAGGCTGGTTCATGGCGGACAAGGGCTTGCGCTGGGTTTGGCGGGAAACCTGTCATTGTAGCCGCTGCCGGGCACACACGCCGGGCGCGGGCCGGACAGGCAATCTCGCCGTCGGAAAAGAAAACGGCCCAACAAGCCAAAAGCCTGCTGGACCGCTTCATGAACTGCTGACCGCCTTGAAAGGGCCGCCGGGTGGGCCGACTGCTAAGCCGGACGGCGCGGTCAAAGATAAGTCGCCAAAAACGTTAAATCTAACCTTGCGCTTAGTGAAGAATCACCGGTTGATGCATCAGACTGTCGAACTGCCCGAGGAATTCGTCCACCTCGTCCAGCGACGGTTCCTCTTCGATCAGCTTCTGCACATGCTCGCGAAACCGCGCCGCCATTGCGCCATCAATGTAGATCTCCCGCTGCATGTTTTTGTCCACGATCTCGTAGCCACCCGACTTCATGGCCAGCGGACCTTCCTGCGGCGGAAACTCAACGACGCAATAGTTGGGGCTGTTGTAGATCATTTGCATGGCGACACTCCTTATTTCCGTTGGCTCCTGGCCATTCCTGCGCCATAGGTTGGAGCGTGAGGGTGGAATTCAAGGGGTGGGTCCGGATTGACGCTTGTAAAGGTTCCGAACCTACCGGTTAGACCGGCCTTTCAAGAAACGTTTCAAGCAGTGCAGCAAAACGGTGAGATTGTTCGATGGGCGCGAGATGAGCGGCATCGAGCAGTTCGAAACGTGCGCCTTCGATGGCGTCTGCAATTGCCTGCGTAGCAGCAGGCGGCGTGCCCGTGTCGTGGCGGCCCGCCACGGTCAATGTTGGGCAACGAATGGTTCCCAGCTTACTGCGTACGTCGAAATCGCGCAGGGCTTCGCACGCCATAGCGTAGCCTTCTGACAACGTATGGCTGAACACCTCGCGAATCGGCTCGACGGCTTCGGGATGCGCGCGCTGAAAGTCAGGTGTCAGCCAGCGGCTCATGGTCGATGACACCAGCGATCCCATACCGTCCGTGCGCGCGCTTGCCGCACGTTGGTCCCACAGTGCGCGGCTTTCGGGCGGCGTGCCGCCGTTGGTGTCTGCAATCGTGAGCGTGTCGACGCGTGACGGGTGGTCGAGCGCGAATTGCTGCGCGATCATGCCGCCCAGCGACATGCCGACCAGATGGGTGCTGGGCGCGCCGAGCGTGTCGAGAAGGGTGGCAAGATCGTGCGACAGATCGGCGATACCGAACGGCTCGCGCGACAGCGCCGTCTTGCCGTGGCCGCGCAGGTCGTAGCGCAGCACGGTGTAGTTGTCGCGGAAGTAGCCGGCGAGCTGGTCCCACACCGAGAGGTCGCCACCGAGCTGATGAATGAACGTCAGCCACGGGCCGCCGCCCTCATTGCTCAGCACATAGCGCGTCTCGATTCCGTTGATGTTCACTTGCATGCGGGCTCCTTGAAGGGATCGCAGTGGAAGGATCCATTGACGCGCGCTGCACAGTCCCGACGAGCCATCGACCTGATGGCTCAACAATATACGCAGCATCCGCGCGAACGGTTGCAACAGTGTGTTGCGAGTTAGGGATGCCGTAGAAGTTTCGCCGATTCCTGGAGACCTTACTCGAGACCGGGTTTTCAGGGCTTGATGATGCCGGGCGGGCTGCCGGGGTCAGTAGGATTTAACGTTTGGGACGGCGCGGCTTCGGGTGTTGCTGCCGATGGGCCAGCAGGCGGCGGATTGGTGGAGTCGGGCGTTGCGGCGTTGCCATCTGCAGCGTTGCCGGGCGAGGCGCCCGGGTTGTCGTCCGCGCTATCGAGATTGAGCTTGCCGCGCCACACCAGTTCGAATTGCGTGCCGTTCGGTTCCGTCTGAACGATCCGCGCCGGCAGCCAGCCGAGCGACGGCGCGAGCCATACGTCGATGCGACGCAGGTCGCCGTCGTGGCGCGGCAGACGTTTGAAATGACGCGTGTCGATGAAGCCTTGCGCCGTGCGGATGGTCTCGTCGCCGATTGTCTCGATGGGCCAGTTCTCGCCGCTGTCGTTGTCGACCACGAAGAACTGCCGCGTCACGCCGGGCTTATAGGCGGTGGGGTCGCCGCGCACGAGGCTGGCGAGCTGCATCACCATACTGAAGCGGTCCTGCGCGCCGTCGGGCAACGGCAAGCTGGCCGGCGTGCGAGTGAAGGCAATTTTCTTGTCGCTGCGATTGAAGATCGCGATGTCTTCCGCGCGGCGGCCGCGCTTTTCGATGTATTGATCCGGCGCGAGGCCGAATGCGTCGATACGTCCGTGGCTCGAATAAACGAATGTGCCGACGAAAGGCAAGGGCACCGACACCACCATTTCGTAGCTTTGTGCGTTGCTGGTCCAGTGGATCGTGCCGGGCTGGTTGCGCACGCCGTTGTAGAACGTGTCGTATTGCAACTCGCCGGAGGGCGGGACGGAAAACTTCACGCCTGGCGCCGCTTGCGGGGCGCTTGCGGCAGCGGGGGCGCTGGCTGTGGCGGTAGTCTTCCCAGCGGCGGCGTTCGTGCTAGTCGCACTGGAAGCACTCGCCGCGTCGGTTGCGCTCGCGACTGCGTCCGATGCGGCCGCAGCCGGTGGCGCCTGCTTCGCCGGTTGCAACGCGGTCAGCACATGTTCGCGCGGCTTGCTCGCAGCGGACCGTGGCGCGGGCGCTGGTGCGGGCGCATGCGGCGTGGCGGCGGCCGGATTGCGTTCGATACGCTCAGGTGTCAACAGCGCGACCTGCACGGGGACGCGCTCGTCGTCCGCCGGATTCAGCGTCGCGCGGTTGCGCTCGACCCACTGCGCAGCGATCCAGTGCAGAACCGCCACGACCAGCAGCACCGCGATCCATCGCCCCACGCGCAACGCGACGCGCGGTCCGCCAGGCGGCGTGCGATCGGAACGGTGTGTGACGGAGGATGAAGCCATCGGCGGTTAAAGATGTGCGATGAGGGAATGTTTGAGTTCACACGTATGAGCGCGTTCAAAGTGCGTACGAAGCGAGCTCACGCAAGCGCTCAGGCCGCCCCGACACACGTCACATCAATCCTGCGCGTCTGGCGGCGTCGCACTATACCCCAGCTCATACGACAGCTTTTGCGCGCAGTCGCGCAGCGCCAGATCGATCTCGCCGCCCCAGCGGATATCGAACACGCCTTCATGGCCCAACGCAATGAGGCCGAGCGCGAGGTCGCCCGTCGAGTCGAACACCGGCATGCAGAACGCGTGAATGGTGGGCAACAACATGCCTTCCACGCGCGCCGCTTGATGCTGCCGCACTTGCGCGAGCGCCTGTTCGACTTCGTCGCGGGTGCGCGGTCCGCCCAGATGCGCGGCGCGGCGCGCGTCGGCCAGTTCGCGTTCGAGCATCGCGGCGGTCTTGCTAACCGGCAGATACGCGGCGAACAGCAGGCCGGTGGCCGAACTGAGCAACGGCATGACATCGCCGAGCTTTAGCGACGCCTTCGCCGGATGGCTCGATTCCATCCAGTGGACCATGGTCGGCCCCTGATTGCCCCATACGGCGATGCCGACCGTCAGATCGAGCCGGTCGCGCAATTCGGCGAGCGCTATGCGCGCAAGCTTCACACCGTCGACCCGCGCAAGCCGCGCGAGCCCAAGTTGCAACGCGAAGCCGCCCAACTCGTAGCGGCCCGACAGCGGGTCTTGCGACACCACGCCCAAGCGCAGAAAACTCACCAGATAGCGGTGCGCCTTCGCCGGACTCATGCCGGCGCGCTGCGCGAGGTCGCGCAGCATCATCGCGCGGGGTTCGTGGGTCAACACATCGAGCAGGCGGAAACCGACTTCGATCGACTGGATGCCCGAGCGCAGTTTCTCTTCGCCGCTGTCGCCACCATCGCCGGTCTCGACGCTTTCGTCGTCGGTGTCGCTGGCGTCGGTAGCATCGGGGGCGGTATCGAGCGGTTCAGTAGCGCCATGGTCGGTACGAATCGCGCCGGAGCGGGCAGTTGGAGGCATGAGCGGGGCGCCACGAGCGCGTTCAGAAGAGGTTCAGAAGGAGGAAAGCCGCGGGCACTTGGGCCGCGCCGATTCACCATCGTAGAATAGATTCCTTCTATCGTCACTAACACGGCTCACTCCCTATGAAACTTGCCACGCTGAAGGACGGCACGCGCGACGGTCAACTGATCGTCGTGTCCCGCGACCTGCACACGGCGGCTATTGCCGACGCGATCGCGCCCACCATGCAGCGCGTGCTCGACGACTGGACCTTCTACGCGCCGCAACTGCAGGATCTGTATGACGCGCTCAATCAGGGCCGCGCGCGCAACAGCTTTGCGTTCGACGCCAAGGATTGCATGGCGCCGTTGCCACGCGCGTTCCAGTGGGCCGACGGTTCGTCGTACGTGAACCATGTCGAGCTGGTGCGGCGCGCGCGCGGCGCGGAGATGCCGCCGGAGTTCTGGACCGATCCGTTGATGTACCAGGGCGGCAGCGACGACTTCATCGGCCCGAAAGACGACGTGCTGTGCGCGTCGGAAGCGTTCGGCATCGACTTCGAAGCGGAAGTCGCCGTGATGACCACCGACGTGCCGATGGGCGCCACGCCCGATCAGGCGCTCAGAAGCGTGCGCCTGATCACGCTCGTCAACGACGTCTCGCTGCGCAACCTGATTCCCGCCGAGCTCGCGAAGGGCTTCGGCTTTTTCCAGAGCAAGCCGGCCACGTCGTTCGCGCCGGTCGCGGTCACGCCCGACGAACTCGGCGAACATTGGCGAGAAGGCCGCG
This sequence comes from Paraburkholderia bryophila, assembly GCF_013409255.1. Taxonomy (NCBI): domain Bacteria; kingdom Pseudomonadati; phylum Pseudomonadota; class Betaproteobacteria; order Burkholderiales; family Burkholderiaceae; genus Paraburkholderia; species Paraburkholderia bryophila. The sequence continues at coordinate 2,511,651 of NZ_JACCAS010000001.1, read as the reverse complement.
TGCATCGGCCGATGATCGTCCATTGGAACGGCAAGAAAGTCGGTCAGCCGGACGCCGGCACCGACATGGTGTTTCACTTCGGCCAGTTGATCGCGCACGCCGCGAAAACCCGCAACCTGCGCGCCGGCGCGATCGTGGGGTCGGGCACCGTGTCGAACAAGGACGCGAAGCGCGGCTATTGCTGTATCGCCGAGAAGCGCTGCCTGGAAACGATTGAGCACGGCGCGCCGCAAACGGAGTTCATGAAGTACGGCGACACCGTGAAGATCGAAATGTTCGACGAAGCGGGCAAGTCGATTTTCGGTTCGATCGATCAGGGCATCGCGCCGTTAGATTGATGAGCGGGGGTTGTGCGGAGTGGGGCGTAGCGTAGCGCGCGTGGAGTGCGCAATGTGCGTGCCGCGACAGCGCCACACGGGCCGATTTCAAATGCGTTTTCGAAAGGGTTTCGCCCGATGCCGCCGCCCCAGCGCGCGGCTACACTGACTGGCGCGGCGGCGCGCCGGGGGTGGCGGGCTGCCGGTGCAGCGCGGCGACGCGTCGCCGCCGTTCAGCCGCGTGCGATGCGGCCGTAAGCGGTCAACAGACGGTTAGTCGGTCGTTCATCGGCAGCACATCAAAAACGAAAACCAACGTGAGGAGACAACATGCCGCGATTCGCATCCATCAAACCTGGAACCCGGCGTAGTGAAACGATTGAAACGTCGGGTGCGCGCGTGAGTCTGCCGCGCGGCGGCCGTGTTATTCGCGCCACTGCGTTGTGCGCCGCGCTCGCTTGCGTGGGCGCGTTGCCCGGCGCAGCGTTCGCGCAGGTCAAGATTGGCCTGGTACTGTCGCTGACCGGACCGGCCGCGTCGCTCGGCATTCCCGCACGCGACACGGCCACGTTGCTGCCGAAGCAGATCGGCGGTCAGTCGGTCGAGTACATCGTGCTCGACGACGCGTCCGACACCACCCAAGCCGTGCAGGACACCAAGAAGCTGATCTCCGAGAATCACGTCGACGCGATCATCGGTTCGTCGATCACGCCGAATTCGCTCGCGATGATCGACGTGGTCGCCGAAGGTGAAACGCCGATGATCTCGCTGGCGTCGTCGGCGAAAATCATCGAACCTGTGGATGCGAAACGCCATTGGGTCTTCAAGACGCCGCAGACCGATGCGATGATGGCGTCGGCCATCACCGAGCACGCCAGCGCGCATGGCGTCAAAACCATCGCGTTCATCGGCCAGGCCGATGCGCTCGGCGAGACCTTCTACGCCGAAGTCGCGAAGTTCGCGCAACTGCATCACATGGACATGGTGGCGAGCGAGCGCTTCAATCGCACCGATCCGAGCGTGACCGGCCAGGTCCTCAAAATCCTCGCGACGCATCCCGATGCGGTGGTGGTCGGCGCGGCCGGCACGCCTGCCGCGCTGCCGCCGAAAACGCTGAGGGAACGCGGCTACAAAGGGCTGATCTATCACAATCATGGGGTCGGCAATAACGACTTCCTGCGCGTGTGCGGCGCCGATTGCAACGGCACGTTCCTGCCGGCGAGTCCGGTGCTGGTGGCCGCGCAATTGCCGGCTGATCATCCGGCCAAACGTCTCGCGCTGGATTACATCGCGCGCTTCGAAGCGCTGCGTGGACCGGGCAGCGTGTCGGCGTTCGGCTCGTACACCTGGGACGCCGGCATGTTGCTCAACCACGCCGTGCCGATCGCGTTGAAAGCGGGCGCACCCGGCACACCGGAATTCCGTCGCGCGCTGCGCGATGCGCTCGAAGCGACACGCGGTCTGGCAGATACGAATGGCGTCGTCAACATGAGCGCGACGGATCACCTCGGGCTCGATCAACGCGCTCGCGTGATGGTCGAGATCATGAATGGGAAATGGGTTTATCAGCCGCGTTGATCGGCCGCGTTGAGGAGAAGAGGCGGCGCGTCGGCTGCTTGCCGGACGCGCGCCAAGCCGATCGTCGCGAATCGTTGCAAACATCGCTGAACACGTTTTGAACGCGTTTCGAATGCCTCTCATGCAAGTCACGGATTGCTCACCATGTCTCAGACCTCACACACCAACGACGCGTTTTACGCGCACTACCAGTCGCTTCAGTTGACGCGTCATCCCGACGGCGTGCTCGAAGTCGTGATGAGCGGCGAGGGCGCCAACAAGAGCGGCCTCGCCACCGCCAACGCGCGGATGCATTACGAACTCGCCGAAATCTGGCGCGATATCGACCGCGATCCGCAGACGCGCGTGGCGATCATTCGCGGCGAGGGCAAGGGCTTTTCGGCCGGCGGCGATCTGCAACTGGTCGAAGACATGGCGACCGATTTCGACGTGCGCGCGCGGGTGTGGCGCGAGGCGCGCGACCTCGTCTACAACGTGATCAACTGCAGCAAGCCGATCGTCTCGGCCATGCATGGTCCGGCGGTCGGCGCGGGCCTGGTGGCGGGCCTGCTCGCGGATATTTCGATCGCGGCGAAGACGGCGCGGATTATCGACGGTCATACGCGGTTGGGCGTCGCGGCGGGCGATCACGCGGCGATCGTCTGGCCGCTGCTGTGCGGCATGGCGAAGGCCAAGTATTACCTGATGCTGTGCGAGCCGGTGAGCGGCGAAGAGGCCGAGCGTATTGGCCTCGTTTCGCTCGCCGTCGACGAAAGCGATCTGCTGCCCAAAGCATTCGAGGTGGCGCGCAAACTCGCCAACGGTTCGCAAACCGCGATTCGCTGGACCAAGTACGCGTTGAACAACTGGCTGCGGTCGGCCGGGCCGGCGTTCGATACGTCGCTGGCGCTGGAATTCATGGGCTTTGCCGGGCCGGACGTGCGCGAAGGCGTGAATTCGCTGCGTGAACGGCGCGCGCCGGATTTCGGCGGCGCGGATCCGTGGCGCGGTGAAGCGGGGTGAGATGGGGTGAGTTGACCCAAGCCCCCGTCCCCAAAGGCTCCTGACGCGCCGCCCCCGCACGGTATGATCGACTCCGACGCGTGCGGGCCGGCGCGCACTCCTACACTTATGCAGCGAGGCGACAAGCATGACCGATACACCCGATTCCACGCCGCCGTTTCCCGGCTTCCCCGGCTTTCCGCCCGCTGAAATGCTCGAACGCATGTGGGGCATGATGCGGCTGTCGCCGTTCGGCTCCGCGTTCTCCGGCGCGCAGCCGGGCGGTGGCATGGCACCGTCGCTGTCGATGATGTCCGACATGATGGCGCCGCTCACCAACGTCGAGGAACTCGACAAGCGCATCACCGACATGCGCGCCGTCGAGCAATGGCTCAAGCTGAATCTGAGCATGCTGCAGTCCGCGATTCAGGCGCTCGAAGTGCAACGCGCGACGCTCGCCACCCTGCGTGCGTTCGGCGCGTTCGCGCAATCGTCGATGGCGCAGCCGGCGGCATCCGCCGCGCCGAGTCCCGCGTCGGCGACCGGCTGGCCGCATCCGCAGCAGACGGCTTCGGCCAGCGGCGCGGCTGCGTCGGCCGCGACCGAACCATCCAGCGCCGACGACGAGGAAACGCCGTCGACGCCTCCATTCGATGCGTCCGCATGGTGGAACCTGCTGCAGTCGCAGTTCAATCAGATCGCCCAGTTCGCGATGACGCAGCCGGCGGCCGCGACGGACGCTGCGACGGACGATTCCACTCAATCCGCATCGGCGGAAACCGGCGGTGGGGCCGCAGCCGAAGCCACGGTCGACGCGTCGCAAACGCCCCCGCAAGGCGCGCAATCCGCAGCCAAACGACCGGCTGCGAAACGGGCGCCGTCCGCCGCGAAACGCACGGCTAGCGCGAGCGCCACGCCACGCGCGGCGAAAAAGTCGACCTGAACGCGGGAATGACGGGTGACGGAAGACGAAGCGAACCCGCCCGTCATCGGCAAAAAGACCGCACGGCACGCCGGCGATAGGGGCCGGTTCGCCGTCTGTCATGGTTTTGACCTCGATCCTCGGCCACACTCCGCGGATCGCGCGCTTTGTTGAGAGAGGTCAAGCGGACGGCGGCGCGGCGTCTGCTAACGTGGGAATTCCGTAAAGTCAGCGTGCTATCATTGTGTAAGCTTTAGTTGGTTTTTAGTTGATTTTTGGGCGTGCGCAAAAACAACCAATCGTGCCGCCCTAGCTTCATTTGCCGCCGGTAAGACCGGCGCAGGGCTGGACGGTGCGGTTTCACCGCAGACTGGCTCGACCTCAGGCATAGGGTATCCCTCACCCACGGTTGGCCGCGCAGCGCGTAGCTTAGATGGGGCGTGCCCGCGCAAACGCCCGACTTCTTTGCTGCCCGGTGCATCTAGGCGGCTGATTACCGCGTAAAATTGAATGTTGGCCGACGCACGGCGTGATCCGTTCGTCGTCAGCGAGAGTGCTACACGTAGCAGCAGACACACACAGTATGCGCAGAACAGGGGTGGGACTATGAACACCATGCTTTATCCGGAACTTTATAAATCGCTCGAATCCGTTCGATGGGACATGGAGAAAGACATTCCCTGGGACAAGTTCGATGCATCGCTATTGACCGACGAGCAGGCCGCGACGATCAAGATGAACGCGATCACCGAATGGTCGGCCTTGCCCGCCACGGAAATGTTTCTGCGTGACAACCATCACGACAGCGATTTCTCCGCCTTCATGAGCGTGTGGTTCTTTGAAGAACAGAAGCATTCGCTGGTGCTGATGGAATATCTGCGCCGCTTCAAGCCCGAGCTGTGCCCGACCGAAGAAGAGCTGCACGCGGTGCGCTTCGAATTCGATCCGGCGCCGCCGCTCGAAACGCTGATGCTGCACTTCTGCGGCGAAATCCGCCTGAACCACTGGTATCGCCGTGCGGCCGAATGGCACACCGAGCCGGTGATCAAGCAGATCTACGAAACCATTTCGCGCGACGAAGCGCGCCATGGCGGCGCTTACCTGCGCTACATGAAGAAAGCGATGGTGCAAACGGGCGACATCGCGCGTGCTGCATTCGCGAAGATCGGCGTGCTGATGGCGTCGGCGCGTCGCACCGAAAAGCCGCTGCATCCCACCAATCTGCACGTGAATCAGGCGCTGTTCCCGCGCGACACGATTCAGTCGCGTCTGCCGGATCCGGAATGGCTCGAGCGCTGGCTCGATGAACAGATCCGTTTCGACGACGGCTGGGAAAAGAAGGTCGTGGAGCGGATTCTGCACAACCTGTCCATTCTGTTCGAGCGCACGTTCAACACCGCGCAGGAACTGAACCGCTACCGCAAGGAAGTGGTCCTGCGCCTGCAGGCAGAGCAGAAGTCGTCGGAACAGCCGGCTTGATGGCGCTTCGGCGTATGATCCGCGTCAGCGGGTTCGCGCCGGGCTAACAGCCCGCGTCACGAACTGGTTTTACGGTTTCAGGAACGGCCCGACAAGCGTGAGCTTGCCGGGCCGTTTTGCTTCATGCCGTCCAGCGTGTATCGTGACGGCACTTCTTTATTCTCTTTCCGATTCCGTCATGGCTGCTACTTTTGAACGCAAGATGCTGACGCGCGAGGCTCTCGCGACGCTGCGTCCCACGCTCAACGCGCCGGTGGTGTTTACCAACGGCGTGTTCGACATCCTGCATCGCGGGCATGTGACTTATCTGGCCGATGCGAAGGCGCTCGGCGCTTGCCTGATCGTCGGCGTGAATAGCGACGCGTCGGTCCGCATGCTAGGCAAGGGCGACGACCGGCCGATCAACAACGAGTCGGACCGCATGGCGTTGCTGGCAGCGCTGGAAAGTGTCGATTACGTGGTGTGCTTCGGCGAGAAGACGCCGGTCGAGCTGATTTCGGCGCTGCGGCCGGACGTGCTCGTCAAAGGCGGCGACTACGACATGGATGTGTTGCCGGAGTCGGCCATCGTACGAGGGTGGGGCGGTAAAGCGCTGGCGATTCCGTTCGAACACGACCGCTCGACCACGGCGCTGTTGAAGAAGGTCCGCGCGCAGGGCTGACGGCTACTGCGGCAACGCCGACGCCGCGATCGGCGCCACCGGCGCCGGGCCGCCCACCACCGCCTGATCGGCGGCCTCAGCGGCCGTAACCGGTTGCACCCTCAACCATTCCTGATGAATCTGGCGATTCAGATGATTAGGTTCGCGCCCGCCGGCCGTGGGCGTCGGGCCGAATACACCGCGCACCGCGACGAATGCCAGCAGGTTGGCAAGAAACAAGATGGCGATCAGCCAGCGCAGCATTATTGGTTTTCCCCGTCCAGAAGGTGTTGAGCCGTCGTGATTCCGATCCGATGGCCGCCAGTCAGACGCCGCGTGCCATCGCGTGCTCGGCGGCTATCAGCGCGAGGCCGGACAGCACGAGCGAATCGTGGCGAGTATGCGGCACTTTCAGCGCGCTCGCCACTTCGTCCACGGCGCCGCCGCTGACCACGAGGCGCACCGGCACCTGCCATTCATCCTGCAAATCACGCCACATTCGCTCGATCAGGCCGGCCTGCGCCAGCGTGCAGCCGGCGGATAGCGAGCGCGGCGTGTCCGTCGCGAAGAACGGGCCACGGCGGGATGCTGCGGCGCTATCGGCGGCGTCGAGCAGGCCGCGTGCGGCGGTGGCGTCGAGCGTCGGTAACTGCGCGGTGTGCTCGCCGAGCGAGCGCATCATCAGCGTCCAGCCCGGCGCGATCAGACCGCCGACAAAGCTGCCGTCCGCGCGCAACGCTTCCAGCGTGGTCGCCGTGCCGAACGTCGCGATCAGCAGATGTTCGCCGGGAAACGCCGCGTGCGCGCCGATCATGCCGGCCCAGCGATCGCTGCCGAGCGCGTGCGGCGTGGTGTAGCTATTGGTCACGCCGCATTGCGTGGCGCAGGCGCGGATCGTCGTGAGCGGCAGACCCGGCCAATGGGCATCGAGCAACGCGGCGATCCGCGCGGCCACCGTTTCGCCCGCGACATTCGACAGCCATGCCCCACCAGGTGTCGGCAGATTCGACCAGGACGGCTGATCCACACCGTCATGCGCCAACGCGCCGGCCGCGATCGGCGCGCCGTCCGGTTCCACCAGCGTCCACTTGATGCGGCTATTGCCCGCGTCGATCAGCAGAGACGGCGCACCGCTCGTCATGCCGCACCGTCGGCCAGACGTAGCGAGACGTCGCCGGTTGAAATCGTTTGACGGCCGGTCGCGGTGTCGAGCAGCAACTGGCCGCGCTCGTCGACGCCCGCCGCCGTGCCGCGCGCCACTTCCTGGCCCTGTTCCAGCAGCACGACTTCGCGTCCCGCGTACGCATGCACCGCGTTCCAGCGCGCCTGGAACGGCGCGAAGCCTTCCGCGCCGAAGCGCTGTAACGCAGGTTCGAGCGCGTTCAATTCAGCGGCCAGCGTGTCGGTGAGATTGGCGTTGGGCAACGCGCGCTGCAGCGCGGTCGGCACCGTGCCGCGCGCCTGCGGCGGCACGTCGGCGTTCAGCGCGCCGACCTTGGCGGCGAGTTCGTCCGCGCCCTTCACATTGGTGCCGATGCCGATCACCACTGCGCTGGCGTAGTCGGTGCTCCATGCGGTTTCGATCAGGATGCCGGCCAGCTTGTCGCCTTCCAGCAGCACATCGTTCGGCCATTTCAGCGCGATCTGGCCGGGACCGGCGACCGGCAGCGAGCGCAGCCCGTCGACCAGCGCGACGCCGACCGCGAGGCTCAAACCCGCGAGCTCTTCCAGCGGACGCGGCAGCACGCACGCCACCGAAAACAGCAGCGCGTTGCCCGGCTCCGCATACCACGGACGGCCGCGCCGGCCGCGCCCGGCGGTCTGCAGATACGCGACCCGGACGAGCGGCCGCGGTAGCGCGTTGCTTCTACGCGGCAGCGCCTTCACGCGGGTCATGAGGTCGGCGTTGGTCGAGCCGGTTTCCTCGACGATTTCGATCGGCCAGTCATGCGCGTGCGGCCCGAACAGCGCGACGGCGCGTTCGCGGTCGATGCGCCAATCGGTCGCGGCGGCTTGGGGGGGAGTCTTGGAGGCGTTCATGTCTCATATTGTAGCGACAGCGCACCCAATGGGGCCGCCGGCAAGTCCCATCGGCCGCGCCTTCGTTACAATGGCCCCTAATCCGATAACCAGATTCTCGCGATCCTTGAACTACGACACTCCGCCCGGCCTCGAAGTCGCGGCCGGCCGCCAGGGCAAGATCGTCCGGCTCTCGGGCCAGTGGACGGCGCTCGCGCTTGCCCGCGACCGGGCGACCGGCCATGTGATCCCGCTTTTGCGCTCGCTGCTCGTTGCCGAGGGCATCCACGAGTGGGATCTATCGCGCATCGACCGGATGGACCACGTCGGCGGCCAAGCGCTGTGGCGCGTGTGGGGCCACAAGATGCCGCCCGACACCACGCTCACCGACACGCAGCGCGACATCTTCGAGCGCATTGCGTTGCTCGACACGGTGCGCGACACGGCCGAGCCGGTGGTCAAGCTCGATCCGTTCACGCGGCTGGGTCTGTCGATCTTCTCCTTCTTTGAGCATCTGTATGGCGGCGTCGGCATGCTCGGGCGCGTCGTGCTCGATCTGTTGGCGATCCTGCGCAAGCCGAAGCTCGCGCCGTGGACCGAAATTTCCGCGAACGTCTATAACGCCGGCGCGAGGGCGTTGCCGATCACCGCGCTGGTGGCGTTCCTGATCGGCATCGTGCTGAGCTATCTGTCCGCGCAGCAACTGCGGCTGTTCGGCGCGAACCAGTACATCGTCAACATTCTCGGCTTGTCGGTGATTCGCGAACTGGGGCCGGTGCTGTCGGCGATTCTGGTGGCGGGCCGTTCGGGGTCGGCGATCACCGCGCAGATCGGCGTGATGCGCGTGACCGAGGAGCTCGACGCCATGCGCGTGATGGGCATTCCGCACGGCCTGCGGCTGATCCTGCCGCGCGTGGTCGCGCTCGGCCTGGCGATGCCGCTGCTCGTCATGTGGACCAATATCATCGCGCTGACCGGCGGCGCGCTGGCCGCCAAGATCGTGCTCGGCATCGACATGAGCTATTTCGCGCGCGCGTTGCCGGGCGTGGTGCCGGTCGCCAATCTGTGGATCGGGCTCGGTAAGGGCGTCGCGTTCGGCATGCTGATCGCGATCGTGGGCTGTCACTTCGGCTTCCGGATCAAGGCGAATTCGCAGAGTCTCGGCGAAGGCACGACGACCTCGGTGGTGACCTCGATCACCATCGTGATTCTCGCGGACGCGGTGTTCGCGATTCTCTTCCAGAACGTGGGGCTCGGATGATCGCGCCACTCTCCCAGGCCGTACGCGGCCAGCCTGCGCCGTCGATCGCCGAGCCGGTGATCGAGGTGATCGACATCACCAAGCGCTATGGCCGCAACATCGTCCATCAGCATCTGAATCTGGATGTGAAGCGCGGCGAGATCATGTCGATCGTCGGCGGCTCAGGTTCGGGCAAGACCACGCTGGTGCGGCAGATTCTCGGGCTGGAGAAGCCCTCGTCCGGCACCATCAAGCTGTTCGGCGAGGACCTCGCGACGATCTCGCCGGAAACCGCGCTGCTGATGCGCAGCCGCTCCGGCATGCTGTTCCAGCGCGGCGCGCTGTTCTCGTCGCTGTCGGTGTTCGACAACATCGCGCAGCCGGTGCGCGAACTCGGCAAGGTGCCCGAAGACCTGCTGCGCGATATCGTGATGCTCAAGCTCGAGATGGTCGGGCTGCCGTGCAAGCATGCGTCGAAAATGCCGTCGGCGCTGTCGGGCGGCATGATCAAGCGGGTCGGCATTGCCCGCGCGATCGCGCTCGAACCCGAACTGCTGTTTCTCGACGAACCGACCGCCGGGCTCGATCCGCAGGCGTCCGATGAATTCGTCGAACTGATTTCCGCGCTGCATCGCGCGCTGGGGCTGACGGTGGTGATGGTCACGCACGATCTCGACACGATGATCGCGCTGTCCACCCGCGTCGCCGTGCTGGCGGACCGCACGGTGCTGGTCGCCGCGCCGGTCGAAGAGGCGGCGGGCGTCGATCATCCGTTCATCCGCGAATATTTCCTCGGCCTGCGCGGACGTCGCGCGCTGCAGGCGCTGCCGCCCGAACGTCGCGCGAAGTTGCCGCGCGCGGCGCTCGAGTCGGCGTCGTCCGAATTGCCGCTGTGAAGAACCAGGGAACCTGAGAATGGAAAACAAATCACATGCCTTTTGGGCGGGGCTCTTCACGGTAGCCTTGCTGGCGGCCATTGCAGTCGCGGCTTTTTTGTTCAACGTCGACCGCTCCGTGCGCGTGCCGTACGATCTGATCGCGCGCACTAACGTGACGGGGCTCTATACCGACGCGGCGGTGCGCTATCGCGGGCTCGACGTCGGCAAGGTGCAGTCGATCAAATTCGACCGCGACCATCCTGGGCAAATCCTGATCCGCATTCTGGTCGACACGCACGCGCCGATTACCCGCTCGACCTTCGGCAGTTTGGGTTTTCAGGGCGTGACCGGCATCGCTTTCATCCAGTTGGATGACAACGGGCGCGATCCGTCGCCGCTGCCGTCGTCGGTGAAGGATGTCGCTCAGTTGCCGATGCGTCCGGGCCTGCTCGATCAACTGCAGCAACGCGGCGACATCCTGTTGCGCAAACTCGAAAAAGTCACGGACGACGTCGACAATTTGCTGTCGCCGGAGATGGTCGCGCAGTTGCACGGCACCGCGGCCAGCATCCAGAAAGCCGCCGACGGCGTCGCCACGCTGACCCAGCAGTTCGCGCCGGCCGCCGGCAAGCTGCCCGGCACGATCGACCAGTTGAATCGCACGCTGGCGTCGACCAATCAGTTGATTACCAGCCTGAACCGCGTGGACGGCCCGTTCGAAACCAATCTCAACAAGGTTGGCACGGCGGCCCAACAGGCCGGCGACGCGCTGACGCAGATGAACGGCTCGGTGCAGGAACTGTCGTCGCGGATCGGTTACGACACCTTGCCGCGCGTCAACTCGCTCGCCGAAGACGTGCGCTCCGCGGCCCGCTCGGTGGACCGCGCGGCCGACACGTTCAGCACCAATCCGAGCGGTTTGCTGTTCGGCGGCTCGCCGCGTGCGGCGCCGGGTCCGGGCGAGGCCGGTTTCACGTGGCCCGCCGGGCATGCCGCCGCGCCTGCCGCTGCGGCCGCGAAATGAATCAATGAATTTGCAGGTTTGAAGAAAGGAAGATTGTCATGTCACGCTTGACCCACCGATTGTTGTCCTCGAGCGCCGCGTTGGCGGTGTTGCTCGCGTTCGGCGTGCTAGCCGCGGGCTGCGCCGGAAATCCGGCGGCGCTCGCCGACATTCGCTACGACTTCGGGCCGCCGAATCCGGCAGCGTCGGCCGGCGCGTCGCCGGCCGTGAAGGTGCTCGAAGTGAGCGCGCCCGACATGCTCGAGTCCGACAAGCTGATCTACCGCCTCAGCTACGCCGACGCGCAACAGACCGCGTCCTACGCGAACAGCCACTGGACCATGACGCCCGCGCAATTGTTGACGCAACGCCTGCGCGGCGCGCTCAGTTCGCGCGGCACCGTGCTAACGGGCGCCGACGGCGTCGCCGCACCGGTGCTGAAGGTCGATCTGAGCGAGTTCGAGCAGGTCTTCGATAGCCAGTCCGAAAGTCACGCGGCCGTGACCGCGCGCGTCACGTTGACCCAAAGCGGCAAGGTGATCGGCCAGCGCACGTTTATCGCGCGGGCGCCGTCCAGCTCGGCGGACGCCGCCGGCGGCGCGCAGGCGCTCGCCGTCGCCAGCGACGACCTGGTCTCGCAGATCGGCGCGTGGCTCGGCGTGCAGGCGCTGGTCGCCGCGCAGTGATCCGCATGCAGCGCGCGCGACGGAGCGCTGCATGAGCGTAAAACCCTGGCAGCGCCGTCCGTCGGCGCTCGCCCGGCAGGCGTTGGTGCTGTATGCCGCGCTGATCGTGTACGGTTCGTGGTATCCGTTTTCCGGCTGGCGTTCGCTCGGCCTCGCTCCGTTTGCCTATCTGTTCGATCCTATGCCGCAGTACCTGACGGCGTTCGACGTCGTCACGAACGTGCTCGGCTATATGCCGTTCGGCGCGCTGGTGGTGCTGGCGGTCTATCCGCGCCGGCGCGGCACGCTGGCCGTGGCGCTGGCGTTCGTGCTCGGCGGCTTGCTGTCGGGCACGATGGAAGCCGTGCAGACCTATCTGCCGACGCGCGTCGCGTCCAATCTCGATCTGGCCGCCAATGCGCTCGGCGCGCTGCTCGGCGCGGCGATCATGTCGCCCGCCACCGGCGCGCTGCTCGATCGCGGCTTGTTGAGGCGCTTGCGTCTGCTGTGGTTCGAGCGCGATAGCGCGGCGCTCGTCTGCCTCGTCGCGACGTGGCCGTTCGCGACCATGTATCCCGCGCCGCGGCTGTTCGGTCTCGGCAACTGGCCGCGTACGCTGTGGCTGCGTTTCGATTCGACGACGCAGGATGCGTTGCTCGCCTGGGCGCCGTCCGCCTGGCACGTCGGCGCATGGCCCGCGTTGCTCGCGGCGAAGTTGCCCGACGATACCTGGGAAGCGCTGATCGCCGCGCTCAACCTGTTTGCCGCGCTCGCGCTGGCGTCGCTGCCGGTGCGTCGGCATGCGCCGCTGGTGCGTCTGCTGTTGGTGTTTGTCGTCGCGACGTTGTGCGTGAAGGTCGGCGCGACATTTCTGCAATCGCAGTCGGGGCTTGCATTCAATTGGGCGACGCCGGGCGCGCTCGTGGGGCTCGTGGGTGGCGCGGCGTTGGCGCTGCTGGCTTTGCGCCTGCGGCGCCGATCGCGTGCGGCGCTCGCGGCTGGCGCGTTGATCGTTTCACTGGTGCTCGTCAATCTGCTGCCGGTGAATCCGTACTTCGACGTCGTGCTCGCTGATTGGCGGCAAGGGCGTTATCTGCACTTCAACGGTCTGGCGCATTGGCTGGCGTGGAGCTGGCCGTATGCGGCGCTGGTGTGGCTCGCGTTCGTCGTCGAGCAGGCGTGGCTCAAGCGGCGCGTGAAGCGGGTGTGAGGCGCCGCCGCCACGCCCTCAGCGTCTGCGACCACCGGCCTCGGTCGCTATAATCGATCGCACAAACCGGCGCGCTAGCGCGCTTACAACGCCATTCCCCACTCTTACAGTTTCGTCCCCGGACATCATGGACTCCTTCTACAAATACCACGTCTTCTTCTGTCTCAATCAGCGCGATCCCGGCGCGGAGCGTCCGAGCTGCGCGAACTGCAACGCGCAAGCCATGCAGGAGCATGCGAAAAAACGCGTGAAGCAACTCGGCCTCGCGGGCCCCGGCCAGGTGCGCATCAACAAGGCCGGTTGCCTCGAGCGTTGCGAACTCGGACCGGCGCTCGTCGTGTATCCGGAAGGCGTCTGGTACACGTATGTGGATGAGAGCGACATCGACGAAATCGTCGATTCGCACCTGGTGAACGGCAAGGTTGTCGAGCGTCTGAAAATCGATCAATAAGCATCGCCATGAACGTACACACGAAAAAATATCTGATCGACGGCCCGGTCGGCAAGATCGAGGTCGCATTGGATCTGCCCGACGAGATGCGCGAGAACGGTGTCGCGCCACGGGGCATCGCGCTGGTCGCGCATCCGCATCCGCTGTTCGGCGGCACGATGGACAACAAGGTCGCGCAGACGCTCGCCCGCACGCTCGTGCAGTTGAACTACGTGACGTACCGCTCGAATTTCCGTGGTGTCGGCGAGACGCAAGGCGAACATGACGCCGGCATCGGCGAGCGCGACGATCTGCGCGCCGTGCTGGATCACATGCGCGCCGAAGCAGGGCAGGCCGATCTGCCCCTCGTGCTCGCGGGTTTTTCGTTCGGCACATTCGTGCTTTCGCACGTGGCCGCGAAGTTGCGCGAGGAAGAGCAGGCGATCGAGCGGATCGTTTTCGTCGGTACCGCGGCGAGCCGCTGGGAGGTGGCGCCGGTGCCGGAGAACACGCTGGTGATTCACGGTGAGACCGACGACACGGTGCCCATTCAATCGGTTTACGACTGGGCGCGGCCGCAGGAATTGCCGGTCGTCGTGATTCCGGGGGCGGAACACTTTCTGCATCGCAAGCTGCACGTCCTCAAGCGGATTATTGTCGACGCGTGGCGTTAAGCAGTGCGTCGCGCCGCGTTTTCCGGGGTACAGGTACGCACAAACGCAAATTAATCGTCCCCGTTTGCGCAAAGTTACCAGGTTAGCGCGCGTATAATGAGCGCTCTTTTTTGGGCGCAGCGCCGCCCATCCGGCAGTTCGCGCGACGCGTAACCTGGTTGTTTCGTGGTTGTTTCCTGGTTGTTGCGCGCGCAGCGGTGCCGGATGCAGGGCGTGCTGCGCGAACCGATCGCGTAGCCGGAAGTCCAATGGGCGCCGCGCCGCTTTTGCGGCCAGACGCTCGCCGACCGGCTCTTCCAAACTATGCGCCCTGCGCGCGATGTATTTTTCTGCACGAATCGACCCTATGCGTTTCTCCACTTCCGGCCGCACGTCCTTCCCGTCAGTTGCTTCCTTCGTTCCTTCTTCGCTTAGCCGTGCCGTGACGCTCGGCGTCGTGCTGCCGGCCACGCTCGTGGCCAGCACCGCGTTCGCGCAAGTGCCGCCGCCCGCGGTGAACGCGCGTTCGTGGGTACTCGTCGACGCCACCAGCAACCAGGTGCTCGCGTCGGGCAATGCCGACGAGCGCGTGGAACCGGCGTCGCTGACCAAGCTGATGACCGCGTACCTCGTGTTCGAGGCCCTGCAGGCGAAAAAGATCACGATGGACCAGACGGTGATGCCGAGCGAAGCGGTGCGCCGGGTGAAAACCGACGAATCGCGCATGTTCATCGAGGCGAACAAGCCGGTGACCGTGCACGATCTGGTGTACGGCATGATCATCCAGTCGGGTAACGACGCGGCGATCGCGCTGGCCGAACTGGTTGGCGGTAGCGAGTCGCAGTTCGTCAACATGATGAACAACGAAGCGGCAAAGCTCGGCATGAAGCACACGCATTTCGCCGACGTGAACGGCATGCCCGATCCGCAGCACTTCACCACGGCGGGCGATCTCGCGGTGCTGTCGGCGCGTCTGATTCGCGATTTCCCCGACTACTACAACATCTTCTCGGTCAAGGAGTTCACGTACAACAAGATCAAGCAGCCGAACCGCAACCGTCTGCTGTGGATCGACCCGACCGTCGACGGTCTGAAGACCGGCCACACGCAAGCGGCCGGCTACTGCCTGATCGCGAGCGCGAAGCGTCCGCTGCCGGGCACGACCGACGGCTCGCGCCGTCTCGTCACGGTCATGATGGGCGAGACCAAGGAGCACGACCGGGTGCAGGACAGCCTGAAGATGCTGAGCTACGGCTACACCGCGTACGACACGGTGCGTCTGTACAAGGCGAACCAGGTGGTCGGCACGCCGCGCGTCTACAAGGGTGCGCAGGATACGGTGCAGATCGGCGTGAAGGGCGACCAGTACATCACCGTGCCGAAGGGCATGGGCGACAAGGTGAAGCCGCAGATCGAGCAGATCGATCCGCTGATCGCGCCGATCGCGAACGGTCAGCAGGTCGGCACGGCCAAGCTGGTCGCCGACGGCAAGGTGCTGGCGCAATTCCCGATCGTCGCGTTGCAGGCTGTGCCGCAAGCCGGCGTGGTGGGCCGTGTGTGGGATTCGCTGATGCTGATGTTCAACAAGAAGAAGTAAGAGCCTGTACGCAATGACCGCTGTTGACGATGTCTCGCACGACCCGATCGTTTATCTGAACGGCGAGTTGGTGCCGTTGTCCGAAGCGCGCGTGCCGGTTCTCGACCGCGGCTTTATTTTCGGCGACGGCATTTACGAAGTCGCGCCGCTGTACGCCGGCCATGCCGGCCGTCGCACGCCGTTTCGTTTCGAGCAGCATCTGGCGCGGCTTGCCCGCTCGGTGGGCAAGATCGGCATTGCCAATCCGTTCGACGACGCCGGCTGGCGCTCACTGATCGCGCGCGTGGTCGCGGCCAACGAGGCGCATGCCGGTTTGCGCGCCGATCAGGACGCGATTGCCTATATTCAGGTGACACGCGGTGTCGCGAAGCGCGGTCACGCGTTTCCGGCCGGCATTCAGCCGACCGTGTTCGTGATGGTCACGCCGCTGAATCTGCCGTCTGAAACGCAGCGTGCGCAAGGTGTGCGTTGCGTGACGGCGGAAGATCGCCGATGGCTGAATTGCGATATCAAGTCGGTATCGCTGCTCGGCAATGTGCTGATGGCGCAATACGCCGCCGAGAACGACGCGTTCGAAACGATCCAGTTTCGTGACGGCGTGCTGACAGAAGGGTCGTCGTCGAATGTGTGGGTGGTGAAGGACGGCGTGCTGGCTGCGCCGCCGCGCAGTCACAAGATTCTCGAAGGGATTCGCTACGGGCTGATCGAAGCGCTCGCGCAGGAATGCGGCATCCGCTTCGAGGCGCGTGAGATTAGCGAGGCCGAATTGCGTGCCGCCGACGAGATCATCGTCAGCTCGGCCACCAAGGAGGTGCTGCCCGTCACGCAGCTCGACGGCCAGGCGGTCGGCAAGGGCCGGCCGGGCGCGGTCTTTGCGGCACTGTACGCGGGCTATCAGCGAGCCAAAGCCAAGGAAGCGCAACACGCGCAGCAAGGAGTAGAGAATGAATCCCGAGAAAACATCACTGCTTGAGTTTCCCTGCGATTTCCCGATCAAGATCATGGGAAAAACGCACCCGGAGTTCACCGACACGATCGTCGAGGTGGTCCGGAAGTTCGATAACGACGTGGACACGTCGCGCCTCGAAACGCGGCCGTCGAGCGGCGGCAACTACACCGGTCTGACGGTTACGGTGCGCGCCACCAGCCAGGAACAGCTCGACGATATCTATCGTGCGCTGACCGGGCATCCGATGGTCAAAGTGGTGCTTTGAGGCCTTGCACCGCGTGCATCACTCGCACCACTCGCGTTGTTGTTCGCACCCGGTACGTTTGACGTGATTACGGCGTGACGCGCAACGCGTCCGCCGGCTGAGCGGCGTCGTTATCGGCGCTCGGCCCCACTTCGCAAGCTTGCTCGAAAAGCTGCCTGAAGCGTCCCACCTCCGCGAAGACCCAGTCGCGAAACGCCTTGACCCGCGCGGTCTCGAGCATCTGCGGCGGGCAGATGAAGTAGTACTGCCACGGGCTCGGCCCATCCACATCGAATAGCCGCACAAGGCGCCCTGCCGCGATTTCGTGCATGGCGAGCGAGCGGCGTGTGAGCGCGACGCCCTGACCGTCGATCGCAGCCTGCAGCAGATTCGACGAATCCTGATACAGCACCCCGCGCTTCGGCTCCGGCCAGTCGGTGAGGCCGGCGGCGTCGAACCACGGGCGCCACAATTCGTCGTCGGAGCGCAGCAGCGGGACTTTGGCGAGATCGGCCGGCGTTTGCGGCAGCTTGCCGCCGTTGAAGCCGGGCGCGCAGGCCGGAAAGAAAATCTCCTCCAGCAGCAACTCCGCGTGCAACCCCGAATATTTGCCGAAGCCGAAACGGATCGCCACGTCGACATCGTCGCGCGCGAAGTCCGTGAGGGCATTGGTGGACAGCAATTCGAGGTCCCATTGCGGATGCGCCTCGATAAAGCTGCCGATGCGCGGCGTCACCCAGCGCGCCGCGAACGACGACAACATCGACACGACCAGGCGCCGCTCGCGGTCGCCGGCGCGGATTTCGCGCGTGGCGTCGGCGAGCGCCGTGAGCGCGCCGCGCACGTGCGTGGCGTAGCGCCGGCCGGTGTCGGTGAGCCGCACGCGTTTGCCGTCCCGCGCGAACAGCGAGACGCCCAGCTCGGCCTCCAGCGCGCGGATCTGATGGCTGACGGCGCCGTGCGTGACGAAGAGTTCGTCGGCGGCGCGCGAGAAGCTCTCGTGGCGGGCGGCGGCTTCGAACGCCTTGATCGCGTTCAGTGGGGGGAGTTGCCGGAGGTCCATCGCAATATTTCTCACATAGAGGTGAAAATTGATCGTTTTGCGTAAACCCTTGCTACGCCTACGATTGTAGCCATGAAACGATTTTTGGCGAGGGCATCATGCAAGAAATTTCCTCTAGTATCGCGTTTGAAATCCGCAGCGGCGAAACCATTCCCATGAAGGTAGCGCGCAGCACCCGGCTGGTCGTGCAGGGCGGCGCGGTCTGGGTTACACGTAGCGACGACACGGAAGACTACTGGCTGCAGCCTGGCCATACGCTCCGCCTGCGCTGTGGCGAGCGGCTGTGGCTGAGCGCCGAGGGCGGCGTGCAGGCAAAGGTGACGTTTTCCGTGCCGACGCGCTGCGATCAGCGCGCGCTGAACTGGTTCGCGCGGATCGGCGAACGGCTCGCGGCCCGTATGCGCGGCGGCTGGCGCACGGTTTGACCGACTTGGGAACGGCCACGCGGTTGCGCCCGGCACGGTTCATGATTCCTTGTTCAACGGGGATTTCCAGATTTCGGTAAACTGGCGGGATTATGTGCGCCACCCCGGTTTCCCCGTCTCCCTTGCCCGCCATGGCGCCGCTCACGCTGCGCTGGGTGGGCCGCGAACCCTACGAAGCCAGTTTCGAAGCCATGCGCGCGTTCACCGACGCCCGCACGGCCGAAACTCCCGACGAAATCTGGCTAGTCGAACATCCTCCCGTTTTCACGCTCGGCCAGGCCGGCGACCCGGCGCACCTGCTGGCCGCCGACAGCGGCATTCCGCTGGTCAAGGTTGATCGCGGCGGTCAGATCACGTACCACGGCCCCGGCCAGGTGGTGGCCTACCTGCTGCTCGACCTGCGGCGCCGCAAGCTGATGGTGCGCGAGATGGTCACGCGAATCGAGCAGGCCGTGATCGACACCCTCGCGGCGTATAATCTCGCCGGAGAACGCAAGGCGGGCGCCCCCGGTATCTATGTGGGCGCCGGGTCAGATGCGGGACCGGACGCCGGACTGCACACCGGTGCGAAGATCGCCGCGCTGGGTCTGAAAATCCGCAACGGCTGCAGCTATCACGGCGTGAGCCTGAATGTGAACATGGACTTGCGGCCGTTTCTGGCCATCAATCCGTGCGGCTACGCGGGGCTCGAAACAGTCGACATGGCAACGCTGGGCGTCACGGCCGACTGGAACCACGTGGCCCGTACCTTTGCAGAACGCCTCACCGCAAACCTCGACGGCAGTCCCGCGGCCGTCGCCCAACCGCAGGCCGGTGCGCTCACCGCCTGACTGGACCGAACGAATGACTGACGTTACCGCGAACCTCGCAACTTCTCCCGCTTCCGACGCCGTGCCGGCTTCCGCCGCTGCTTACGACGCGACCGCGAAGCAGAAGGCGCAAGCCAAAACCGCCCGTATTCCCATCAAGATCATCCCGATCGAAAAGCTGAAGAAGCCTGACTGGATCCGCGTCAAAGCGGCAACCGGCAATTCACGCTTTTACGAAATCAAGCAGATTCTGCGCGAGCACAATCTGCACACGGTGTGCGAAGAAGCGAGCTGCCCGAATATCGGCGAATGCTTCGGCAAGGGCACCGCCACGTTCATGATCATGGGCGACAAGTGCACGCGCCGCTGCCCGTTCTGCGACGTCGGCCACGGCCGCCCGGATCCGCTCGATGTCGACGAACCCGGCAATCTGGCGCGCACCATCGCCGCCTTGAAGCTCAAGTACGTGGTGATCACCAGCGTGGACCGCGACGACTTGCGCGACGGTGGCGCGGCTCACTTCGTGGAATGTATCCGTCAGACGCGTGAGCTCTCGCCGGAAACGCGCATCGAAATTCTGACGCCGGACTTCCGCGGTCGTCTGGATCGCGCGATCGGCATTCTGAACGCGGCTCCGCCGGACGTGATGAACCACAACCTCGAAACGGTGCCGCGTTTGTACAAAGAAGCGCGCCCGGGTTCGGATTACGCGCATTCGCTGAAGCTGCTGAAGGACTTCAAGGCGTTGCATCCCAACGTTGCCACCAAGTCGGGTCTGATGGTCGGCCTCGGTGAAACCGAAGAAGAAATTCTGCAGGTGATGCGCGACCTGCGGGAACACAACGTCGACATGCTGACGATCGGCCAGTACCTGCAACCGTCGGAACACCACCTGCCGGTGCGCTCGTACGTGCACCCGGACACGTTCAAGATGTACGAGGAAGAAGCGTACAAGATGGGCTTCACGCACGCGGCGGTGGGCGCAATGGTTCGGTCGAGCTATCACGCCGATTTGCAGGCGCATGGAGCCGGCGTGGTCTAAGCGTTTTAGGTCGCTCTCCGTATTAAACAAAGCCCGCACTTGATGCGGGCTTTGTTTTGGGCGGGCCGGCCCTCGAGGCCGATTCATAAGCGCTAGCGATAGTAGCGCGCAAGTACCATGCAGACCGATGAAATCGTGGTGCCGACGATCGCGAAGGGAATCGTGGCGGCGATAAAGCGGTGGCGCATTGCTTGATTTTCGATGATGTAATCGATCAGATTGGGCATGTGACCTCCCTGTGTGTAGAGATGACGAAAGTATAACGCAGCAACTTTAAATTAATTAGGTTAACGAATAATGGGATATCGAATAGGAGGCCGCGACGAGTGTCGTAATGATCAGTGATGCCCGCATCAGCAACCGCCCGGGCACCCTCTCACTATTTTCGCCGGCGGGATGTGGCATCGAATCGGCCGTGCCGAAAGACACAATCATGGACGAAGTGACGATGAACATGCCATGCCAGAGCAAGCCAGCGAACATCAAGGCGCGCGCGCCGTCAGATGACGCATTGCCCAGTGCGCCACCAATCTCGTAGCACGCGCTCGCGCACATCGAAATGACGACCCACAGAAGCTGCCCGTCTTGCACCGAGCGTATCGCGACACCTTTCGACGCCCGCCGGTAGAAGCGCGAGAAACCGAGCAAGGGCAGCAGCGCGATCGGCGCGAGTATCGGCACGCCGACATTGAAAAACAACCAGCTCAGACGGCTAAGAAAATCGAACATAGGAGCGCACGGTGAAAACGATCCGCTGATCATCCCGCCGTCGCCGGACCACGGTCAATATGCCGAACGGCCAGCTTGCGTGCGAGCATGGCAGGCCTCATCATTCGCTGGAACCGGCTCACTGCTCGCCGTAGCAGTCGCTCGTAACCAACCGAACGTGAAAAGCAATGCTTGAACAGCGTCATTAGCAATTGCGGATTAAATAGAACCGTCAGTGAACAAACTCCCTATAGTCGGAAGCCTCCCAGACACCATCCACGCAGGAGGTTTCCCGATGAAGCGCTTTCACCGTCCGTTGGCCGCGGTCGCCACGCTGCTCGCACTGTCCGCGACGTTTGTTTCCGCGGCACACGCCGACACCAAAGAAGTCGTGATCGCGTATCAGGACATGGTGGTGCCGTGGCGTTACGCGCAGGCCACCGGCGAAGTCGAGAAAGCCACCGGCTACAAGGTGACGTATCGCAAACTAGGCAGTGGCGCCGACGTGATCCGCGCGCTGGCCTCCGGTTCGGTGCAGCTCGGCGAAGCCGGGTCGAGTCCGATCGCGGCGGGGTTGTCGCAAGGTGTCGATATTTCGCTGTTCTGGATTCTGGACAATATCAACGACGCCGAAGCGCTGGTCGCGCGCGACGGCTCCAACGTGACGAGCGTAGCCGGTTTGAAAGGCAAGAAGATCGGCGTGCCGTTCGTGTCGACCTCGCACTTTCATACGCTGGTCGCGTTGCAGAGCGCCGGCGTGAATCCTGCCGACGTGAAGATCGTCAACCTGCGGCCGCCCGAAGTCGCGGCGGCCTGGGCGCGCGGCGACATCGACGCGACTTACATCTGGGACCCGGTTCTGGCCAAGGTCAAAAAGAACGGTAAGGTGCTGATCACGTCGGGTCAGGTCGCGCAGCAAACCGGCAAAGCGACCTTCGACGGCTTCGTCGTCGATCGTAAGTTCGCGAGTCAGAACGCCGAGTTTGTCGCGCGCTTCGTGAAGGTGCTGGCTTCGACCGACGCGAGTTATCGCGATCACACGTCCACGTGGACCGCGGCGTCGCCGCAGGTGGAAGCCGTCGCGAAGGAGTCCGGCGCCAACGCGCAAGACGTGCCGGCGAGCCTCGCGCTATACGCTTTCCCGACGCCAGCGCAACAGGCGTCGAATGCATGGCTGGGAGGCGGCGCGCAATCGGGCGCGGCGAAGTCGCTGGCGGCGACCGCTGCGTTCCTGAAGACGCAAGGCACGATCCAGAACGTGCTCGCCGATTATTCGAGCGGCGTCGATCCGCAGTTCGTGCAGCGCGCGGCGCATTGATCGACGCAGGTTGTTTCACATCCGCAGTATGAGGTCGAGCAATGAGCGGTCTTGAAATCCGGCGATTACACGTCGCCTACGAAGCCGCACGCGGCGCGGCGCCTCACGTCGCGCTCGCGGACGTCGATCTGCATATCGGCGCCGGCGAGTTCGTCGTCGCGTTGGGCGCGTCGGGTTGCGGCAAGACGACCTTGCTCAACTGCATCGCCGGTTTCATCACGCCGACCGAGGGGGAAGTGCGCCTGAACGGCGAACTCGTACGCGGACCAGGCGCAGATCGCGGCGTGGTGTTTCAGAAGTACGCGCTGATGCCGTGGCTCGACGTGCTCGACAACGTCGCGCTCGGTTTGCGGTTTCAGCGCGTGCCGAAGGCGGAGCGCGAGCGCATCGCGCGCGAAATGCTGGCGCTGGTGGGGCTCGAAAAGCATGCGCACTCACGCGTCTACGCGCTCTCGGGTGGCATGCAGCAGCGCGTGGGCATTGCGCGCGCGCTGGCGAGCGACCCGCAGGTGCTGCTGATGGACGAACCGATGGGCGCGCTCGATTCGATGACGCGCGAGTCGATGCAGGAACTCGTGCTCGACGTATGGGGCCGTACGCGCAAGACGGTGTTTTTCATCACGCATAGCGTTGAAGAAGCGCTGTTTCTCGCAACACGTCTCGTCTTGATGACGCCGGGTCCGGGACGCATCTCCGAGAGCTACGACCTACCGTTCGCGCGGCGTTTTCTCGAAACGCGCGACGCACGCACGGTTAAGTCGTCGCAGGATTTCATCGAATGGCGGGAGCGACTGGTGCGTCGCCTGCATGAGCGCAATCAGGACGAGGTGGTGTCGTGACGGCTTCACGCGAATCATTGAACACGGTGCCGCTGAACCGGAAAAACGAACCCACCGCAGGCAAAACGCGACCTACCAAAGGCTGGCGTTTGCCGGGCGAAGGCCCGACCGCGGCATTGAGCGCTATATCGGTCACCACGCTCGCGGCGCTCTGGTGGTTCGCGACGCATTTGCATTGGCTGCCGCCGTTGTTTCTGCCGACGCCGGAAGCCGTCTGGGCGGCTTTCCTCGATGCGTGGCACGGACGTATTCAGGGCGGCTTGCCGCTCTCCGAGCATCTCGCCTGGAGCGCGCTGCGGGTATTCGGCGCGTTCGCGCTGGCGGCGGTCACGGCAGTGCCGGTGGGGATTCTGATGGGCGTGAGCCGGGTCGCGCGCGGTCTGCTCGATCCGCCGCTCGAGTTCTATCGGCCGTTACCGCCGCTCGCTTATCTGCCGCTCGTGGTGATCTGGTTCGGTATCGACGAAACCGCGAAGATCGTCGTGATCTATCTCGCGTGCTTTGCGCCGATCGCAATGGCCGCACGCGCCGGCGCGCGCAGCGCGACCGTCGAGCAGATTCATGCGGCGTATTCGCTGGGCGGCCGTTTTTCGCAGGTCGTGCGCCACGTGGTGCTGCCCGCGGCGCTGCCGGAGATATTGACCGGGTTGCGTATCGCGATCGGCTTCGGCTGGACCACGCTGGTCGCCGCCGAAATGGTCGCGGCAACTGCGGGGCTTGGTCAGATGGTGCTCAATGCATCGAGCTTTTTGCGCACCGACGTGGTGGTGATGGGCATCGTGCTGATCGGCCTGATCGCGTGGCTGTTCGATCTCGGCATGCGCGCGCTGGAACGTCGGCTGGTGCCTTGGAAAGGGCGGATCTAAGAGGCCGCTGCGGGTCGGGCAGCGGCAAATTACGCCACTGCGAGTTACACAGCCACAAGCCACTCAGCCACAAGCCACACAGCAACTAGTCACCCGCTGCAATCCACCCAGCGGCGTCACCTCTCAAGCAAACAACTCAATCACCCGCCAGCCACGATCATTAGCGATAGTGCGCAAACGCGGATCGGGGTTCGTCGCAACGGGATCGGTCACGAGTTCCAGCAGCGGCACGTCGTTGATCGAATCGCTATAGAACCAGCTTTGCGGAAAGTCCTGCAGGCGGTGCCCAAGCGATGCCAGCCAATGCTCGGTACGCGTGATCTTGCCCTCACGGAACGTCGGCACGCCGACCGCCTTACCGGTGAAGCGCGCCGCCGGATCGTCGCCGTCAGTGCCCAGATCGATTCCCAGCAGATGATCGAAGCCGAGCGCCTTGCCGATCGGCTTCGTGATGAACACGTTAGTGGCGGTGACGATGCAGCACAGGTCACCCGCCTCGATATGACGCTGCACGAGTTCGCGTGCGGCCGGCAAGATGGCCGGCGTGATCACGTCGCGCATGAACTGCGCATGCCATGCGTCGAGCTGCTCGCGCGAGTGACGGGCCAGCGGCGCCAGCGTGTAGTTCAGGTAGGCCGCCATATCGAGCGTGCCGGCAACGTACTGCCGGTAGTAACCATCGATTTCTTCGGCGTGCCGCGCCGCGCCTTCTATTCCCAGGCCAGCCATGAAGTGGGCCCACGCCTGATCGCTATCGAGCGGCAGCAGCGTGTGGTCCAGGTCGAACAGCGCAAGATTGCGGCTCATCCAGAGTCCTTTCTATTTAATGGGTCGAATCAACCGTGTGGCTGAGGCGCATCAGCCGGCACACAGCGATCCACAGTTTGCCACGAGCGTATAGTCAAAAGCACAAAATTACAATAAGGCAAAAATGTGCAACACTACTGTCACATACGCTTCGCACAACGCGTCAGCGCGGCATGCGGTTCGGGTCATGGCAGTAGCAATGGGCAGCACGTTAT
Source organism: Paraburkholderia bryophila (assembly GCF_013409255.1). NCBI lineage: Bacteria > Pseudomonadati > Pseudomonadota > Betaproteobacteria > Burkholderiales > Burkholderiaceae > Paraburkholderia > Paraburkholderia bryophila. The sequence goes on along the minus strand of NZ_JACCAS010000001.1, from coordinate 2,486,754 downwards.
GTTGATTCTTCTTAACCTTCTGGCCGGCGTGGCGCTCCTCGTGTGGGGCTCGCACATTGTTCGTACCGGCATCCTGCGCGTCCTCGGCGCCGATCTGCGCAGCGTGCTCGGCCGCAGCACCGCCAGCCGCTGGCGGGCGTTCCTCGCAGGCGTCGGCGTCACGAGTCTCGTGCAGAGCAGCAATGCCACCGCGGTGATCGTCACGTCGTTCGCGGCGCAGGGACTGTTGCCGCTTACCAGCGGTCTCGCGATCATGCTCGGCGCCGACGTCGGCACCGCGTTGATGGCGCGAATCCTCACGCTCGATCTGTCGTGGCTCTCGCCGATTCTGATTCTGCTGGGCGTGCCGCTGTTCCTGTCGCGCAAGCAGAACCGAATCGGACAGGCCGGCCGCACGCTGATCGGGCTCGGGCTGATCCTGCTGGCGCTGCATCTGATCGTCGAAGCCGCCCAGCCGATGATGCAAGGCGCCGGTGTGCGCGTGATGTTCGGTGCGTTGACCGGCGACACCATGCTCGACGCGCTGGTCGGTGCCGCATTCGCGATGCTGTCGTACTCGAGTCTCGCGGCGGTGTTGTTGACCGCGACGCTGGCGTCGTCCGGTGTGATCTCGCTGAAGGTCGCGCTGTGTCTGGTGATCGGCGCGAACCTCGGCAGCGGTTTGCTGGCGCTGCTCGGCACCGTCGCACAGAACGCGGCGGCGCGGCGGCTCGCATTGGGCAGCTTCGCGTTCAAGCTGGCCGGCGCGCTGCTGATCCTGCCGTTCGCGCCGTTGCTGGCGCGCGGCTTGCCCGTGTTGATCGCGAATCCGCGCGAAGCGACGGTGGGTTTTCATCTGATCTACAACACGCTGCGGTGTTGCGCGTGTCTCTCGCTGATCGATCCGGTCGCGCGTGTCTGCGTGCGCGTGTTGCCGGACCGGCCGCTGCCGAACGGCGAGTTGCGGCCGCTGCATCTGGACGAGGCGGCACTATCCACCCCCACGCTCGCGCTCGCCCATGCCGCGCGCGAGGTGCTGCGGATCGGCGACATCGTGCGCACCATGCTCGACAACGTCGCGGACCTGATTCATCACAATAGTCTGGACAAAGCCCGCGAAACGGTTCGCATGGACGACGACGTCGACGAGCTCTACGCGGCGGTCAAAACGTATCTGACGTTGATCTCACGCGAGCAGCTCGACGAAGCGGACAGTCGCCGCTGGACCGACATCATTTCACTGACGATCAACCTGGAGCATGCGGGCGACATCATCGAGCGAATCGTCAGGGATATCGAGGAAAAGAAGATCGCGCACCGTCTGTCGTTTTCGGAAGAGGGGCTGGGGGAGCTCGACGATCTGCAGGCGCGGCTCGTCAACAACCTGCAACTGGGTTTGTCCGTGTTTCTGAATAACGATCTGCGATGCGCCGAGCGTCTGCTCGCGGAGAAAGAGCGCTTTCGCGATCTGGAACGCGCGTATTCGTACAAGCATCTGGACCGGCTGGCCGGGCAAACGCTGCGCAGCATCGAAACCAGCGCGCTGCACCTGGATCTGATCAGCGACATGAAGCGCCTCAACTCGCTGTTCTGTTCGACCGCCTACCCGGTACTCGACGCGGCCGGCGCGCTGCACGACACGCGCTTGCGCAAGCGCTCGCTCGATACGATGCATGTGAAGGAATAGCGCCAACCTTTTGGCGACTTAACGCGCTGAAGCCTAAGCCAGAACAATCTCTTCCAGCTTCTTTTTCAGCGCGGCAAAATCGGCGGCTTCGGCCGCCTTTTTATTGGTGACGAGCACATCGATCCGCTCGACCGGGCAGTATGAAATGCGGCTGCGCTGACCGATCTTGCTGTAGTCGGCGAGGATCACCACGCGATCCGCATTGGCGACCATTGCGCGCGCCACTTCGGTTTCGGCGTGATCGTAATTGGTCGCGCCATGCCGGTGATCGACGCCGACCGGCGACAGCAGCGCCAGGTCCGCGCGATAGCGTTGGATATCGAGCACCGTGGTGGCGCCGGTGGTCGCCATCGCCCGGTCGCTGATCGAGCCGCCGAGCAGAATCACTTCGTTGGCGGCGTCGGTTTGCTCGACGCCGCCGCGCATTTTCAGCGCGACGTCGATCGAGTTGGTGACGATGGTCAGATTGGCCAGCTTCGCCAGTTCTTCGGCAAGTGCCGCAGTCGTGGTGCCCGCGTCGATGAAGAGCGTCTGGCCGCTCGCGATCAAACCGGTAGCGGCTTTCGCAATGGCTGTTTTGGATTTGACGCGCATGTGTGCGCGTTCGGCGATGGGTGCTTCGTCAGCGGGCTTGATCGCACCGCCATGCACGCGCCGCAGTTCACCGAGTGCTTCGAGGTCGAGCAGATCGCGCCGCACTGTTTCGCGCGATACCCCCAGGTCCGCCATGATCCGTTCGGTCGACACGCGCTGCAGCGTGGACAGCAGCGCGCGAATTCTCTGATGACGGTCTTCCTGCCACATGCATTTTTCCTTGGATGCCCACGCGCGTTCACGCAGCCTGGTTTTAAGAACGATATCGTGGACACGAATGTGTGTCCAAACTATGTCAAGCGTAGTACTTTAGTGGGATTGTGTTGTATTTTTTTGGCAGCTTGCAAGTTTGTGTATTTCACCTTAGCCTTCGCAAATCGAAGCGTTACGGCTGTTTCGAACATGAAATGTTCGAAAAGGAATTGAAATGTCCGATTTCGAGCATTTTGCGGCGTTTTTTGGCAATCTGATTGACCCATGCCGCCGCCATAATGAAACTTGGGATCGGCTGGCTGAGCGAATTGCCGGCGGTGTCTGGCGCGGCCGGATGCAGCACGATTCGTGATCCTGACAATGATACGGCAACGCTTCATACGATTCGCGGGGTTCTTGCATAGGCCGTTCGGCCAGCTATCGCGCCGCCTGGCTTGGCGCGATACTACGCGCGGAGCTCGCGTGTGAAGACGGCCGGAAGCATGCATGTGCCGTCGTGGCGGTCACGGCCGGTAACGCGTCGAGAGCATATTTAACCCGCTCTATCGGGAAGGTAACGAGACGTGGCAAACGGGATTCATGAGATGGGCCGCACCTTGAGCGCAGACTGGCCGTATCCGCGGCTGGTCGCGCATCGTTGCGGCGGTACGCTGGCGCCGGAAAACACCTTGGCCGGGTTCGACGCCTGCGTGCGTTACGGTTACCGCATGGTCGAATTCGACGCCAAGCTTTCCGCCGACAACCAGCTCTTTCTGATGCACGACGACACGCTCGAGCGCACCACGAACGGTCACGGCGCCGCCGCCGATCACACGTGGGCGCAACTGAGCACGCTGGATGCGGGCGCATGGTACGGCGACAGCGCGCAATTCGCGGGCACTCATCTGCCCACGCTTGCCGAGGTGGCCGAGCGCTGCGCGCGCGAGGGCATTGCCGCGAACATCGAGATCAAGCCGTGTCCAGGGCGCGACGCGATCACGGGCGCGCTGGTGGCAAGCGGCGCGTTGACTTTGTGGCAAGGACAAACGCCGCCGTTGCTGTCGTCGTTTTCGTTCGAGGCGTTGGCGGCGGCGCGCGACGCGGCGCCTGCGCTGCAGCGCGGCATGCTGTTCGAAGAAGTGCCGGCGGACTGGTTGCGGATCGTGCGGGAACTCGACTGCGTGTCGCTGCATGCGAGCCACCGCTATCTGAGTGAGCCGCTGGTCGCCGAGATTCGTGCGGCCGGGCTGCGCGTGCTGGCTTACACGGTGAACGACCCGGCGCGTGCGCACCTGCTCGCGCAATGGGGCGTCGACATGATTTGTACAGATCGCATCGATACACTGAATCACGACATGTTCTCCACGCTGGCCTGAACATGTCGGAGCTCGAACTAGAAATTTTCCAAACGTAGCAATTTCGGCAGAGGATGAGGAAGACCATGAACCGCACCGCGTTAGTCCGTTTACTTTCCATGTCGGCAGCGGCGGGCGTCGCCGCCGGCGCCAGCAGCATGGCTTGCGCCGCGCCGCTCGACACACTGATCGCCGCCGCCAAACAGGAAGGCCAGCTCACCGTGATCGCGTTGCCGCACGACTGGTGCAACTACGGCCAACTGGTGGCCGGCTTCCAGAAGAAGTACGGCATCAAGATCAACGAACTGAATCCGGATGCGGGTTCGGGCGACGAAGTCGAAGCGATCAAGGCGAACAAGGGCAACAAGGGCCCGCAAGCGCCGGACGTGATCGACGTGGGTCTGTCGTTCGGTCCGACCGCGAAGGCCGAAGGCCTGCTGCAACCGTACAAGGTCGCGACGTGGAACTCGATTCCGAAAGACTCGAAAGACGCTGACGGCTACTGGTATGGCGATTACTACGGCGTGCTGTCGTTCGAAGTGAACGCCGACATGATCGACAAGGCGCCGACCGACTGGAGCGATCTGCTCAAGCCGGACTACAAGAACGCCGTGTCGCTCGCGGGCGACCCGCGTACCGCCAACCAGGCCATCCAGGCCGTGTTCGCGGCGGGTCTGTCGCAAAGCAAGGGCGACGCGAGCAAGGCCGGCGCAGCGGGTCTGAAGTACTTCGCCGACCTGAACAAGAACGGTAACTTCGTGCCGGTGATCGGCAAGGCCGCTTCGCTCGCGCAAGGCACCACGCCGATCGTCGTGCGTTGGGACTACAACGCGCTGGCCGACCGCGACACGCTGAAGGGCAACCCGAAGGTGCAGGTGGTGATTCCGAAGACGGGCGTCGTCGCCGGTGTGTACGTTCAGGCGATCAGCGCTTACGCGCCGCACCCGAACGCCGCCAAGCTGTGGATGGAATACCTGTACTCGGACGAAGGCCAGATCGGCTGGCTGACGGGCTACTGCCACCCGATGCGCTACAACGAACTGGTGGCGGGCAAGAAGGTGCCGCAAGCGCTGCTCGACAAGCTGCCGCCGCCGTCGTCGTACAAGAATGTGGTGTTCCCGACGCTGTCCCAACAGGACGCCTATAAGGAAACCATCACGAAGCAGTGGGACCAGGCGGTCGGCGCGAACGTCAAGTAAGCGACGCAGATCGCCGCAGCGGCGGGGCGCGCTCCGCGCCGTGGCGGCGAACCGTAATCCGAAGTATTGCCGTCGGCGTGCTGCTCAAGTTGAGCGGCACGCCCGGCGTTTTGCCAGACAGTCTCAAGGGTGAGCTATGAGCGCTTCATCGGATGCTGGAGCGGTGCAGCCGGAACTGCTGGTTCCGCCTGTGCCCACGCCAACGCCTCGCGTCGACGGTCCGGGCCGCGCGTCGCAGTTTCTTGCCTGGATCGGCGTGGTGCCGTTCTTTACCTTCGCGCTGTTGTTCCTGATCCTGCCGACCGGTTTCCTGATGATCGGCGCGTTCCAGGACGCGCAAGGTCATTTCACGCTCGGCAATTTCCGTGACTTGCTGCAGCCCACCGTGCTCGACGCGTACTGGATCAGCTTCAAGGTGAGCGCCGCGTCGTCGCTCGGCGGCGCCGTGATCGGCTCGCTGCTCGCGTGGGCCGCGGTGCAGGGCAAACTCCCCGGCTGGATTCGCCCTACGCTGATGACGTTTTCCGGCGTGGCGTCGAACTTTGCCGGCGTGCCGCTCGCGTTCGCTTTCATCTGCACCTTGGGGCGCGTCGGCCTCGTCACCGTGCTGCTGAAAAAGTATCTCGGCTTCAATCTGTACTCCACCGGCTTCAGCGTTCTGAGCTTTTCCGGCCTGACGCTGACCTATCTGTATTTCCAGATTCCTTTGATGGTGCTGATCGTCACGCCCGCGCTCGACGGCCTGAAGCGCGAATGGCGCGAAGCCTGCGATTGCCTGGGCGGCACTTCGTATCAATACTGGCGCTACGTCGCGCTGCCGGTGCTGTGGCCGAGCGTGCTCGGCGCGGCGCTGCTGCTGTTCGCCAATTCGTTCGGCGCGGTCGCCACGGCCTACGCGCTGACCGGCAGTTCGCTGAACATCGTCACGATCCTGCTGTATGCGCAGATTCGCGGCGACGTGATGCATAACCAGAACCTCGGCTACGCGCTCGCGCTCGGCATGGTGCTCGTGACCGGGCTGTCGAACGGCGGCTACATCTGGCTGCGCTCGCGCGCCGAAAGGGGACGTCGATGAAAAGCCAATCGCGCGTAGGGGCGTGGACAGCGATGATCGTCGGCTCGCTGTATTTTCTGATTCCGCTGATCGCGACCTTCGAGTTCAGCATGCGGATGAAGCGCGGCGTGTACAGCTTCGAGGCGTATCACGTCGTGCTGAGCGATCCGCGCTTTCAGGCCTCGTTCGGGTATTCGATCTTGATGGCGTTGCTGACGATCGTCGTCGGCGTGCTGCTGGTGGTGCCAACCGCTTACTGGGTGCAATTGCGACTGCCGAGGCTGCGTCCGCTCGTCGAGTTCATCACGCTGTTGCCGCTCGTGGTGCCGGCCATCGTGATCGTGTTCGGCTATCTGCGCATCTACAACAGCAGCTCGATTTTGCCGCTCACCGGCAACGAGCGCGCCACGGATCTGCTGCTGGTGTGCGGCTACGTGACGCTGTCGCTGCCGTACATGTACCGCTCGGTCGACGCCGGCCTGCGCGCCGTCGACGTGCGCTCGCTCACCGAAGCGGCTGAGTGCCTCGGCGCGAACTGGCCGACCATTCTGTTCAAGGTGATCTTTCCGAATATCCGCTCGGGCATTCTGTCCGGCGCGTTTCTCACCTTTGCCGTGGTGATCGGCGAGTTCACGTTCGCGAGCCTGCTCGACCGGCCCGCGTTCGGTCCGTACCTGCAACTGATCGGCGCGAACCGCGCGTACGAGCCGTCGGCGCTCGCGATCATTGCATTCGTGATCACGTGGGCGTCGATGGGATTGATTCAGGTATTCGGTTCGGCCCGCGCGTTGAGCGGCCAGAAAGTTTGACGTCAGGTTGACGTTAAGTTGACGTTAATGAGAGTTTGACGCACTGAGGCGGCGAATCATGGCATTCCTTGAGATCGAAAATCTGCACAAGTCCTTCGGGGCGAACACGGCGCTGCATCACTTCGACATGAAGATCGAGCGCGGCGAGTTCATTACTTTCCTCGGGCCGTCGGGCTGCGGTAAAACCACGGTGCTGCGCATGATCGCCGGCTTCGAAACGCCGACGCGCGGCATCATCCGGCTCGACAACAAAGACGTCACGCATCTGCGCACGCGGCAACGCAAGGTCGGCATGGTGTTCCAGTCGTACGCGCTGTTTCCGAACATGACGGTGGCGGACAACATCGGCTTTGGGCTGAAGATTAATCATCGGCCGCAGGCGGAGATCAAGCAGCGCGTCGACGAGATGCTGCAACTGATCAAGCTGCCGCATCTCGGCGAGCGTTATCCGTGGCAACTGTCGGGTGGTCAGCAGCAGCGTGTCGCGCTGGCGCGCGCGCTGGCCGGCAAGCCGCAAGTGCTGCTGCTCGACGAGCCGCTCTCCGCGCTCGACGCGAAGATCCGCATTTCGCTGCGGCAGGACATTCGCGCGTTGCAGCGCGAGTTGGGCATCACGTCGATTTTCGTCACGCACGATCAGGAAGAGGCGCTGTCTATTTCCGACCGCATCGTCGTGATGAACGAAGGGCGCGTGGAGCAGGTCGGCACGCCGTCTGAGATCTACAACTATCCGCGCACGCGCTTCGTGGCATCGTTCGTGGGGACGCTGAATATTCTCGCGGGGCAGGTGGTCGATCCGGCGACGGGCCGGATGGCGGTGGACGGTCAGGAGTTGACCACCACCCAGACACTGCCGTCGGACGACGCCGGCAAGCAACGCCTGCTCGCCCTGCGGCCTGAAGCGATCGTGCTGGAGCCGGCCGCGCCGGGCCGCAACACGCTGAATGCGACCGTCGAAGAAGTGAACTTCCTCGGCGCGGTGGTGCGCATCAGAACGCGCGTGAAAGACGCGGTGATTTCGCTCGATGTGTTCAACGACCCGAATCGCGGTCTGCCTGAGCGGGGCCAGCCGGTGTCGCTGGGTTTCTCGCACGACAATCTGCTCGTGCTGGAAGAGGGCGCGGTTTAAACGTCGCCGGTTCAGGCGGCGCGTCTTCCAGGCCGAGCAAGGCAAGCCAGAAGCCAGGTCTAAACCCAACCAAAGCGCGCCGCCCAAAAGCCTCGGGGTTTTCCCGAGGCCCGCGTCTCGATGCATTCTGGAATCCCCGACACCCCTCGTCCGGATTTCCGGAATCCCGGACGGCGCACCTCGCCGCGTCTCAAAAAAACTATAAGAATCAACGCGCCGAGTCCGGCATCAAGCTGGCATCGACCTTGCAATTTAGAACACGCGGCCGCAACGGTCCGACAACTAAAGCAAGGAGACAACGATGTCCGATTTCCCTTCCCGGTATTTCTGAATTCGTCGTCTTGTCGCGGCCTAATGCCGCGCACAGGCGTGACGATTTTTCGTTCGCATGATGCGCGGCGTGGCAGGCCATGAGCTCATCCATATCGCAGGAAACATCGTGAAAAAACCTATCCATAAAGTGCTGTACGTCCAGGTGATCGTGGCGATCATCATCGGCATCGCGCTCGGACACTACTACCCGAATCTCGCCGTCGACATGAAGCCGCTCGGCGACGGTTTCATCAAGCTGATCAAGATGGTGATCGGGCCGATCATCTTCTGTACGGTGGTGACGGGTATCGCCGGCATGGAAGATATGAAGAAGGTCGGGCGCGTGGGCGGCAAGGCGCTGCTGTACTTTGAAATCGTCTCGAGCTTCGCACTGGTGCTCGGCCTGATCGCGACGCACGTGCTCAAGCCGGGCGTCGGCTTCAACATCGACCCGGCCACGCTCGACGGCAAAGCCGTCGCGTCGTACGCCGCGAAGGCACACGGCCAGACGACCGTGGACTTCCTGATGCACATCATTCCGGACACGCTCACGTCGGCTTTCGCGCAAGGCGAAATCCTGCAGATCCTGCTGATTGCGCTGCTGTTCGGCGCGGTGCTCGCGACGGCCGGCGAGAAGGGCAAGGTCGTGACGAATTTCATCGACGGTCTTTCGCATGTGCTGTTCGGCGTGGTGCGCATCATCACCAAGCTGGCGCCGATCGGCGCGTTCGGCGCGATGGCCTTCACGATCGGCAAGTACGGCATCGGCTCGCTGCTGCCCATGCTCAAGCTGATCGGCACGTTCTATTTGACCTCGATCGTGTTCGTGGTGGTCGTGCTCGGCATCATCGCGCGCGCGGTGGGCTTCAATATCCTGCGCTTCGTCGCGTACATCAAGGAAGAGATGCTGATCGTGCTGGGCACGAGCTCGTCGGAAGCCGCGCTGCCGCAACTGATGCTCAAGCTCGAAAAGCTCGGCTGCTCGCGCTCGGTGGTGGGCCTCGTGGTGCCGACCGGTTACTCGTTCAATCTCGACGGCACCAACATCTACATGACGATGGCCGTGCTGTTCATCGCCCAGGCGACCAACATCGACCTCACGTGGACGCAGCAGCTCACGCTGCTGGCCGTGACGATGCTGACCTCGAAGGGCGCCAGCGGTGTGACCGGCGCGGGCTTCATCACGCTGGCCGCGACGCTGGCCGTGGTGCCGACCATTCCGCTGTCGGGCATGGTGCTGATTCTCGGTATCGACCGCTTCATGAGCGAGTGCCGTGCGCTGACCAACATCGTCGGCAATGGTGTGGCGACGGTGGTGGTGTCGGCATGGGAAAACGAACTGGACCGCAACAAGCTGAATGCCGCGTTGCGCGGCGAGGTGGCGGTCAAAGAGCCGGCCGGCGTTTAAGCCGGGCTTCGGCCTCGGTTTCGACGCTCGGCGCGGTTTTCACTTCAACCCCAACCTCCACGGCCACCCGCACATGAAACGGGTGGCCGTGCGCCCGACCCCCGCGCCGCCGGCCGACGAAACTCGCGCCGGCGGCGCTTCGCCTTATGCCACAATAAACGATCCCCACCGATCGGATATTGCCAACGTGACGCGCCGCCTGCTGATCCTCTTCGCGCTCGTCGTCGGGCTCGTGGCGGCGTGCGGGCTCACGTACAGCATTGCGTGGCAACGCGGCATCGACAATTTGCGGCGCAACGCCGCAGTGCGCGTGGATCGCACCGCTAACGCGCTGAAGAGCACGCTCGAGCGCTACGAATCGTTGCCCTATCTGCTGGCCGAACATCCCATCGTGCAGGACGTGCTGGTCGATCCGACGCCGGCCAACGTGCAGCGCGCCAATCTCTATCTGGAAGACCTCAACCGCCACGCGCGCGCCACGGTCACCTACATCATTCCGCTCGACGGCTATTGCGTGGCCGCGAGCAACTGGCACGGGCCGCAAAGTTTTATCGGCGCGGGCTATCAATTCCGGCCGTATTTCCTCGACGCCGTGAAGGGCGGCGTGGGCCGCTTCTTCGGCATCGGCACGATCTCGCAGGCGCCCGGCTATTACATCTCGCAGCCGGTGCGACGCGAAGGGAAGATCGTCGGCGTGGCGGTCGTTAAACTCGACCTCGAATGGTTCCAGGGGGCGGATGCGTCCGAGCCGCTCGTCGTCGCCGACGACCACGGCGTGATCTTTCTCTCGTCGATGCCCGCATGGAAATATCACACGATCCGGCCGCTGTCCGGCCGGGTCGCCGATTCGATCTACCAGGCGCGTCAATACGCGCAACAGCCGATCGCGCCGCTGCCCGTCACGATCGAACGCACGCTGGAAGGCAATGCGCAGATCGTGCGCATTGGCGGCGGCCGCTATGCGCCGCGCTACCTTGCATCGCGGCGCGGCATGGGCGAGCCGGATTGGCATCTGATCACGATGTCGCCCGTCGATCCGGTCGATGCGGACGCGCGCAATGCGACCATCGTCACGGCTTTCGGCTATGTGTCGCTCGTGTTGTTCGCGTTCTACTGGCGCATGCGCCGCGCTCGCGTGCGCGAGGTGATGCGCAGCCGCGCGATGCTACAAAAGGCGTACGCGGAATTGAACCGGCGCGTGGCCGAACGCACGGCCGACCTCTCCGAAGCGAACGAGCAATTGCACAAGGAAGTGGCCGAACGCACGCGCGCCGAGCAGGAATTGCGCGCTGCGCACGACGAGCTGATCCAGGCGAGCAAGCTCGCCGCGCTCGGTCAGATGGCGGCGGGTATCACGCATGAATTGAATCAGCCGCTCGCTGCGTTGCGCGGTTTCTCGGACAACACGCTCGTGCTGCTGGAGCGCGGCGACCAGGCGTCGGCGCGCGAGAACCTCGAAGCGATCGCCGCGCTCACCGAGCGCATGGGCAAGATCACCAACCAGTTGAAACTGTTCGTCGGACGCGCGCGGCCACGCAGTGCGCGCGCGCCGATCTTGCGGGCGCTGCGCAACGTCGTCGCGCTGCTGCAAAAGCGCTTGCAAGGCGTGGAAGTCGAGTACGTGTTGGTCGACGCCGACCCAGATACCGACAGCGCCACGCGCACGCCGCTCAGTCTCGCCGACGATCATCCCGACCTGATCGCGCATTGCGACGACCTGCGGCTCGAACAGGTGTTGATCAACCTGCTCGGCAACGCGCTCGACGCCACCGCCGGCCTGACTCCGCCGCGCATCACGATCGAGGTCGACGTGTCGGCAAGCAACCTCTCGTTCGCGGTCAGCGACAACGGGCCCGGCATTCCCGACGACGTCCTGCCGCGGCTGTTCGAGCCGTTCTTCACGACCAAGGAAATGGGCCAGGGACTGGGCCTCGGACTGGCGATCTCGTCGTCGATCGCCCGCGATTGCGGCGGCACGCTGGTGGCGCGCAACGCGGCCGACGGCGGCGCACTTTTCGTCCTGACGCTGCGCCGCGCGCGCGTGCAGACGAGCCACACCCCGGACCCGTTGACCACGGGTTCATGAAACAGACGGAAAACGCCATGCTGAACCACGGCCTGCAAGTGCTGTATATCGAAGACGACGAACTGGTGCGGCGCGCGAGCGTGCAGAGTTTGCAACTGGCGGGCTTCGAGGTGATCGGCCATGCGTCGGCGGAATCCGCGGCGAAGATGATCCGCGCGGATTTCTCCGGCGTAGTGGTCAGCGACATCCGCTTGCCCGGCGCGAGCGGCCTCGATCTGCTCGCGCAATGGCACGAGCGCGCGCCCGACGTGCCGGTGATTCTGGTCACCGGCCACGGCGATATCTCGATGGCCGTGCAGGCCATGCGCGACGGCGCGTACGACTTCATCGAAAAACCGTTCGCGTCGGAGCGCCTGATCGAAACCGTGCGGCGCGCGTTGGAGCGCCGCAAGCTGGTGCTCGAGAACATCGCGCTGCGTCGTGAGTTGGCGGAACAGAATTCGGTGGCGCCGCGGATCATCGGCCGCAGTCCGGCAATCGAGCAGGTGCGGCGGCTGATCGCCAATGTCGCGCCGACCGATGCGTCCGTGCTGATCAACGGCGACACCGGCGCGGGCAAGGAGTTGATCGCGCGCAGTCTGCACGAGTTGTCGCCGCGACGTGACCGGCCGTTTATCGCGGTGAACTGCGGCGCGTTGCCGGAGCCGATGTTCGAGTCGGAAATGTTCGGCTACGAGCCGGGCGCTTTCACCGGCGCGGCGAAACGCCGCATCGGCAAGCTCGAACATGCGTCGGGCGGCACGCTGTTTCTCGACGAAATCGAAAGCATGCCGCTCGCGTTGCAGGTCAAGCTGCTGCGCGTGTTGCAGGACGGCGTGCTCGAGCGGCTCGGCTCCAATCAGCCGATTCGCGTGAATTGCCGGGTCGTCGCCGCCGCCAAGGGCGACATGGCCGAGCATGTCGCGGACGGTTCGTTCCGGCGCGATCTGCTGTACCGGCTGAACGTGGTGACGATTGCGCTGCCGCCGTTGGGCGAGCGGCGCGAGGACATCGTGCCGCTGTTCGAGCATTTCCTGCTGGACGCGGCGGTGCGTTACCAGCGTCCCGCGCCGATCCTCACCGATCGGCAGCGCGCCAGCCTGATGCAGCGCGACTGGCCGGGCAACGTGCGGGAGCTGCGCAATGCCGCCGACCGCTTCGTGCTCGGCGTCGCCGACGATCCGGTGATGTCGTTCACCGACGACAGCGCGGCCGCGCAACCGTTGAAGGAACGCGTCGAGCAATTCGAGCGGGCGGTGATCGCGGAGGCGCTGGAGCAGACCGGCGGCGTCGTGGCGGTTGCGGCCGACAGACTGCAGCTAGGCAAGGCAACGCTATACGAGAAGATCAAGCGATATGGCCTGGCGGCCAAAGGCGAAGGGGAGCGTTAGAAATGAAAACGCCGGCCTCTAAGTACGAGGCCGGCGTGTTTGAATCTGGTGCGATCTGCTAGTCGGGGTAAAACTCGGGGGTAAAACTTCGCAGTAAAACTTAAGCCGCGTTCAGCGCCTTTTCCAGCAGCTTGTCGAGTTCCGCGAACTGCGGCTCGCCGACATAGCGCTTCAGAATCTTGCCGTCTTTATCGACGAGGAACGTGGTCGGCGTGAGTTGCACGTTGCCGAACTGCTTGGCGACCGAACCGTCGTCCATGGCGACCTTGAACGGCAACTGGCGGGTTTGCGAGTAATTGGCCACGTACATCGGCGCGTCGTAGTTCATGGCGACGGCGACGAATTCGAGACCCTTGCCCTTGAAGCGGTTATAGGTCTGGACCATCTGCGGCATTTCCTTCATGCAGGTGTCGCAACTGGTCGCCCAGAAGTTGACCAGGTAGACCTTGCCTTTCAGGTCGGCGGTCGACACTTTCTGGCCCGACAACAGCGTGAAGGTGGCATCCGGCACGCGCTGCTGACCGGCAAACGCGAAATAACCCGCAACGGCGATCGCCACAGCGACAACGGCAATGATCACGTAGCGAAGCGGATTCGCGCGCTTGGCGGCGGTGGACGGAGTGGAGCTCATGAACGGAACCTCGAGAGTCGCGCAGAACGCGCGGGACAGTGCGCCGGTTTGGGCCTGGGGCCCGGGACTGTTTAGCGTCGCTATTGTAGCGCCATTCGGGTGGCGGGGCAGGACGCCGGCCGGCAGCGGATAATAGGGTTTTACGTTCTCGTCAGTCCGATCTTCCGTCCCCATGTTCCGAACTGCTTTTGACGTTTTGCATCGCGCCGGTTTCTTCTTCGCTCGAATTCCGCGTCGTCTTCCTTTTCTCAACCGGTTCGCCGTGGGTTCGCGCGGCAGTCGGCAACCGGCGGGCGAGGGTGCTGCCCGGCGTGCGCCACGCGCATGGACGCTCTTCGGTACCGCGGCTTGCATGCTGGCGCTGGGCGCCGCGCTGAGCGCCTGCTCGCCGACTTTCGACTGGCGCACCATCATGAATAACGACAACGGCTACACCGTCGACCTGCCGGCCAAGCCGGGCAACGATCAGCGGGCGGTGCAGATCGGCGGCGTGTCGATGCAGATGGCGATGCAAACCGCCGAGGCCGGCGACGCGGTGTTCGCCGTCGGCACGGTCATGCTGCCGAACGACAACGAAGCGACCCAGCGCGCCGCGCTGGACTTCCTGCGCACGGGGCTCGCCCGCAACGTGGGCGCCGCGCCGGACACGCGAGCGGTCCAGATTCCGCTCGCCGCGGGCGGCCAGGTGCTGGGTCTGGAGATGAAGCTGAGCGGCGAAGCCGGCTCGCAGCACGAAACGCGCACCGTCTACGCGCGGCTGGTGGCGCGCGGGCGCCACGTCTACCAGGCGGCCATCATTGCGTCCAAACCGCTGCAGCAGGAACAGGTCGACCAATTTTTTTCGTCGTTTCAGCTGTATTAAAACGGGTATTTTTGGCCGATTCGGCGCGCGATAGATCGCTGGGCACAGTGAAAGTTCATTCGTAGCATCGCGCGCTAATTCCCGGTTTACGTTGAAGTTTTTCCATTGCCCGCAGGTCCTGTGGATAACTCTGTTGAGAACTCGGCGAAAATTGTCGCGGATGCCCATCCGGTGGGCTCTCTGTCAGATTCGGCTTGTGCTGTGTGATTAAAAAACTTCAATAGAATCAACGCTTTTCTCGTGCGTGCGGCAGCGGACCTTTCAGTTGTATCCGAATCTGTTTGGAACGCCCGTATGTGCATAAGTCAAGTCTTGACAGCCTATTTTTCACCTCATAGCGATCCGAAGGCGCGCCGATACTGAATCGCCTCGCCGATCTGCGCGCCGCTCGGCATGGCCGCACCGGCGAGGTCCGCGATGGTCCGCGCGACCTTCAGAACCCGGTAATAAGCGCGCGCCGACCAGCCGAAGCGCTCCCCGGCTTCGCGCAGCAGGGTTTCGCCCGCCGCATCCGGGCGGCAGACTTCGTCTACTTCCCGTCCTGAGAGTTCGCGGTTGGTTTTGCCCTGCCGTTGCAACTGCCGTTCGCGAGCCGCGGCTACCCGCTGGGCGATGGCCGCGCTGGCTTCCCCGATCACGCTCGAACGTGCCGACAGTTCCGCCGATGTGAGCGCCGGAATTTCGATCTGGATATCGATTCTGTCGAGCAGCGGCCCGGACAGCTTGCGCAGATAGCGCGCCGCGATCTCCGGCGTGCAGCGGCAGCGTCCGCCGGGGTCACCGCGCCAGCCGCACGGACACGGATTCATCGCGGCGATCAACTGGCAGGCCGCCGGAAAATCCGCCTGCAAGGCGGCGCGCGAAATGGTGATGCGGCCGGCTTCGAGCGGCTCGCGCAGCGTCTCAAGGACATGACGATCGAATTCAGGCAGTTCGTCGAGGAACAGCACGCCGAGGTGCGCCAGCGTGATCTCACCCGGTTGAGGCGGATTGCGTCCGCCGACCAGCGCCGCCGCGCTCGACGAATGATGCGGCGCGCGAAACGGCCGCTGCCGCCACTGCGACGGCATGAAGCCCGTGCGGCTGGCGGACAGCAGGGCGGCTGAGCTCAGTGCTTCGTCGTCGGTCATGGGCGGCAGCAGGCTCGGCAAGCGCGCGGCGAGCATGGACTTGCCCGCGCCGGGCGGTCCGATCAGCAACACGTGGTGTCCGCCGGCCGCGGCGACTTCGAGTGCACGGCGCGCGGCGCGTTGGCCGATGACGTCGGCCATGTCCAGAGGCCTCGCGGCAGGTGCGATGTCGGCGAGGTTGGGAGCCGCAACCGGCGCGAGCCGCGAGTCCGGTTCGCCCGCGAGGTGGGCGCAGAGCGAGGGCAGGTCGGCGGCGCCGTAGACATCGACGCCGGGTACGAGCGCCGCTTCCGCTGCGCTCGCGGCGGGCAGGTAGAGCTGTGGCGTGGGATGGGCCTCGATCCGCTCTCCGGCCGACACTGCTGGGCCGGCCGCACCAGCCGCCGTCGAAGCGCCTCCATTCAACGCATCCGCACCGCGCGCCGTCCCGCACGCCATCGCAAACGCGCCGCGCATGGGCCGCAGCGCGCCGGTCAGCGACAACTCGCCGGCAAACTCGCGATGCAGCAACGACTCGGCGGGAATCTGCCCGCTCGCCGCCAGAATGCCCAGCGCGATCGGCAGATCGAAACGGCCGGATTCCTTCGGCAAATCGGCGGGCGCCAGATTGACGGTGATACGTCGTACGGGGAAATCGAAGTTGCAGTTCTGCAGCGCCGCGCGCACGCGCTCGCGGCTTTCGCGCACTTCCAGATCAGGCAGGCCGACGATCGAAAAAGAGGGTAATCCGTTCGCGAGGTGGACCTCGACGGTTACTTCAGGCGCGCGGCCAGAGGCCGGCGCGCGACTGCGCACCACGGCAAGCGACATGTTTTCTCCCGTCGGACGGCGCGCCGGGGCGCGCGCAAGTCCCCTAAAACGCTGATGACGTCACGGCTCGCTTGCCTGTGAAGTGGGCAGCACTGCGGCAGCGCTGACGCTGCGCAGTAGGGCGTTACGGCGTCTGGGTCGCGACCGGCAGCTTCTGTTCGAGCTCGGCGACGCGGCGCTCCAGTTCTTCAAGGCGCGCGCGGGTGCGCACCAGCACCTGTGTCTGCGTATCGAATTCTTCACGCGTGACCAGGTCGAGCTTCGAAAAACCCTGCGACAGCATGGCTTTGACGTTGCGTTCGACATCTTTGGCCGGCGAGTTCTTGAACAGCTCGCTCATGCGCGCCTGGAAGTCGTTAAAAACGTCGTTCGGTTGTTTCATGGTGTTCCCCTTGGTGCACAAAAAATGTGCATGTTTCGTTACGCCTGTGCTTTGTCACGGCGAATGGGCGGTCTTGGTGCATTGCCCGTTGCGTGCCGTTGCCGCATGAGCCCCTTTGGTGCGTGCCCGTGCGTTCAAAACCTTCGAACACTCTAGCAACGATCCAAACGCCGCGCCAGCGCGCCCGGCCCACGTTGGCCATCCGGCCAGGGCCGCTTGCGCCCCTTTGCCGGCGTGCCCGGTGCGCAGTCTGACACAACATGGCATGCGAGTTGCTGTTACTGCCCCGCGCGCACTGTCGGGAGCTTTTTACCGGCAGCGAAACGAGACCACGCGAACGGGTTACGAGTACGCAAACGGGTTACGCAACGGGTTACGCAACTTAGCGAGGGATTTCATGAAACTCATTACCGCAATCATCAAGCCGTTCAAGCTCGATGAGGCGCGCGAAGCCTTGTCGGCCATCGGCGTCTCGGGCATCACGGTGACGGAAGTCAAAGGCTTCGGCCGCCAGAAGGGCCACACGGAGCTGTATCGCGGCGCTGAATACGTGGTCGATTTCCTGCCGAAGGTGAAGATCGAGGCCGCCGTCTCGGACGACATCGTCGACCAGGCGATCGAGGCGCTCGAACGTGCCGCGCGCACCGGCAAGATCGGCGACGGCAAGATCTTCGTCACGCCGATCGAACAGGTCATCCGGATTCGCACCGGGGAGACCGGCGCGGACGCTCTGTAACAACAAAAGATAGCGACACAGATAAGCGACAAGAGGAAACGAAGATGCGCAAACTATTGATGTCCTTGCTGATGGCCGGTTCGCTGCTCGCGGGCGGTATCGGCGCCGCCCTCGCGGACGACGCTTCCGCCCCCGCAGCCGCTTCGGCCGCTGCTTCCGATACGACGGCGAGTGCGCCGGCGCCGGACGCTTCGGCTGCGCCTGCCGCCGCCGCGGCTTCGGCACCGGCCGCTGACGCGTCCGCCGCGCCGGCTGCCAGCGCCGCTGTCGCCGCACCAGCAGCATCGGACGCTGCGCCGGCTGCTCCGACCGCGCCGTTCTCGGTCGATTCGTCGAAGATCAATTCGGGCGACACCGCCTGGATGCTGACCTCCACCGCGCTCGTGCTGTTCATGACGATCCCGGGTCTGGCGCTGTTCTACGGCGGCATGGTCCGCAAGAAAAGCGTGCTCGCGATCCTGATGCAAAGCTTCGCGATCACCTGCCTCGTGTCGATTATCTGGGTGGTGGTGGGCTACAGCCTGGCCTTCACGCCGGGCAACTCGTTCATCGGCGGTTTCTCGCGCTTCTTCATGGCGGGCATGAACTACATCAAGGGCGACAAGGCCACGACGCTGACCGTCAGCCACCTGGCCCCGACGATTCCCGAAACGGTCTACGTCGTCTATCAGATGACGTTCGC
This sequence comes from Paraburkholderia bryophila, assembly GCF_013409255.1. Lineage (NCBI taxonomy): Bacteria > Pseudomonadati > Pseudomonadota > Betaproteobacteria > Burkholderiales > Burkholderiaceae > Paraburkholderia > Paraburkholderia bryophila. Next base: position 2,468,347 of record NZ_JACCAS010000001.1, on the reverse strand, counting down.
GATCATCACCCCGGCACTGATCACGGGCGCGTTTGCCGACCGTATGAAGTTCTCGGCGATGCTGGTGTTCATGACGCTGTGGTCGATCATCGTCTACTCGCCGATCGCGCACATGGTCTGGGAACCGACCGGCTGGCTGGCTAGCGCGGGCATCCTCGACTTCGCGGGCGGCACGGTGGTGCACATCAACGCCGGTATCGCGGCGCTGGTCTGCGCGCTGGTGCTCGGCAAGCGTGTCGGTTACGGCAAGGAAGCCATGGCGCCGCACAACCTGACGCTCACGCTGATTGGTGGCGCGATGCTGTGGGTGGGCTGGTTCGGCTTCAACGCGGGTTCGGCAGTGGCGGCTGACGGCCGTGCCGGTTTCGCGATGTTTGCAACGCAAGTGGCAACGGCCGCAGCAGCACTCGCATGGATGTTCGCCGAATGGGCAACCAAGGGTAAGCCGTCGGTACTCGGTATCGTGTCGGGCGCCGTGGCAGGTCTGGTGGCGATTACGCCGGCTTCGGGCTTCGTCGGGATGACGGGCTCGCTGGTGATCGGCATTGCGGCAGGCGTGATCTGCTTCTGGTCGGCTACGTGGCTCAAGCACAAGCTCGGTTACGACGACTCGCTCGACGCGTTCGGCGTGCACTGCATCGGCGGGATCGTGGGTGCGCTGCTGACCGGTGTGTTCGCGGTCAAGGACATCGGCGGCGCGGACGGCAGTGTCGTTCTGCAAGCCAAGGGCGTGCTGACCACGTTGGTCTACAGCGGCGTGGTGAGCTACATCCTGCTGAAGGTGATCGATATGGTGATGGGCATTCGCGTGACGGAAGAACAGGAACGCGAAGGTCTGGACGTGAGCCTGCACGGCGAACACGTCGAATAAACTCCGGCAGTCGGCGCCGCCCGGCGGCGCTGACCCGACAGCAACAAGCGCAGCGATTTTGGCCCGCCTTTCATGGCGGGCTTTTTTCTTGGCGCTTATCTTGTAAACAGTAGTTTTCCCCGCCTATCATCACGATAGCGAGAATGCATTCGCATCCGCTTGCGAATGGAGAAACCGTCCCCAAATGGACAAAGCATTTGCAATACAATCTTTTTTCTCCAGTCTGCGAGTGATCAATGGTTCCGCACCTAGTTACGGCGTTAAACGGCCCGCTGCTCGACCTCGAGCGGAAGATCCTCGACGCCACGCCCGCCATCGAACGCTGGTTCCGGCTCGAATGGCAGGAGCACACGCCGCCGTTCTACTGTTCGGTCGACCTGCGTAACGCGGGCTTCAAGCTCGCGCCGGTCGACACCAATCTGTTCCCCGGCGCATTCAACAATCTGCCGCAGGAAGTGCTGCCGCTCGCCGTGCAGGCCGCGATGGCGTCGATCGAAAAGATCTGCCCGGACGCGAAAAACCTGCTGGTGATTCCCGAGCGCCATACCCGCAACGCGTTTTATCTCGAGAACGTCGCCCGGCTGGCGGCGATCATGCGTCAGGCCGGTTTGAACGTACGCTTCGGCACGCTCGACGACAGCATCAACGGGCCGGTCACGATCGCGCTGTCCGACGGCCAGAAGCTCGTGCTCGAACCGCTCGAACGCACGCCGCGGCGATTGGGGCTGAAGAATTTCGATCCGTGTTCGATTCTGCTGAACAATGATCTGTCGGGCGGGATTCCGCCGATTCTGGAAAATCTGCACGAGCAATATCTGCTGCCGCCGTTGCATGCCGGCTGGGCCGTGCGTCGTAAGTCCACGCATTTCTCCTGCTACGACGACGTCGCGAAGAAGTTCGCGAAGATGGTCGAGATCGATCCGTGGATGATCAATCCGTACTTCGCGCACGTGGAAGGCGTCGACTTCCAGGAGCGCACCGGCGAGGAAGCGCTGACCGATGCGATCGACGGCGTGCTGAAGAAGATTGCCAAGAAGTATCGCGAGTACGGCATCTCCGAGAAACCGTATGTCGTGATCAAGTCGGATGCCGGCACGTATGGCATGGGCGTGATGACGGTGCACGACGCCTCCGAAGTCGCCGCGCTCACCAAGCGCGAACGCGCCAAGATGGCCGCGACCAAAGACGGTCTCGAAGTGCACGACGTGATCGTGCAGGAAGGCGTGTACACCTTCGAACGGCTCGGCGACGAAGTCGCGGAACCGGTCGTGTACATGATCGACCGTTACGTCGTGGGCGGCTTCTATCGCGTGCATGGCAGCCGTGAGCGCGACCAGAATCTGAATGCGCCGGGCGCGCACTTCGTGCCGCTGGGCTTCGAGCACACGGCGCTGCCGGACGCCCACGCCAAGCCCGGCGCGGCGCCGCCGAACCGCTTCTATATGTATGGCGTGGTGGCGCGGCTGGGTTTGCTGGCCGCTTCGGTCGAGCTGGAAAAGACCGATCCGGAAGCGATTCAGGTTTAAGCCACCCAGGGTGGTCGATGGCGGCGCGTGCCGCCATTGTCATTTTCAACGCGTAGTTTGACGCTCAATGCCAAGCCCATCAGGGCGCACCGGGACCTTCATGGACATTCTTTTCATCGCCGATCCGCTCACGCAGTTCAAGATCTACAAAGACTCGACCTACGCGATGATGGCCGAAGCGGCACGCCGTGGTCACACGGTGTACGCCTGCGAACCGAAGCATCTGGCATGGACCGGCGGCGACGTCGAGGCGAACGTGCAGCGCTTCGCGATTGTCGGCGACGTGACCGATCTGCATCGCGACACGTGGTACGCAGCCGACGCACCCGCAGCGCGCTCGCTCAAGAGCTTCAGCGCCGTGGTGATGCGCAAGGACCCGCCGTTCGACATGGAATACGTCACGTCGACGTGGCTGCTTGAAATGGCCGAGCGCGGCGGCGCGCGCATCTTCAACAAGCCGCAGGCGATTCGCGACCATTCGGAAAAGCTGGCGATCGGCGAATTCGCAGAGTTCGTTACGCCCACGCTGGTCACGCGCGACGCAGCCCGTCTGCGCGCGTTCCACGAACAGCATGGCGACGTGATCCTGAAACCGCTCGACGGCATGGGCGGCATGGGCGTGTTCCGCGTGAAGGCGGACGGCATGAACCTGGGGTCGATCATCGAAATGCTGAGCCATGACGGCGCGCGTTCGGTGATGGCGCAGAAATTCATCCCCGAGATCAAGGAGGGCGACAAGCGCATTCTGCTGATCGGCGGCGAAGCGGTGCCGTATTCGCTGGCGCGGATTCCTCAGGGTAATGAAGTGCGCGGCAATCTCGCGGCGGGTGGCCTCGGCGTGGCGCGTCCGTTGACCGAGCATGACCGCAAGATCGCCGACACGCTCGCGCCGGTGCTGGCTGCGCGCGGTTTGCTGCTGGCCGGGCTGGATGCGATCGGCGACTGGCTGACCGAGGTCAACGTCACGAGCCCGACCTGTTTCCGCGAGATCATGGATCAGACCGGTTTCGACGTCGCCGCCATGTTTATCGACGCGTTGGAGCGCGCGGCGGCCTAACCTTGAATGCCCGCCACAGCCCCCAAACTGTGTAGTAAATCCGCATCAGGCAGAACACCGGCTTTGGAGCGAAAATGGGCCTGCTACAATGCCCGCTCTCCCGCGCCAAGCCGAATCGACGGCATCCGAGCGATGCCCGGGGCATAGGTTGCGGACTGTGATCGAGCCGTTTTTCAGCGCTGCCGGCGTCCTGTCCGGCACGGCGCCGGGCTCGTCAGATGATGCGTTCCGGTCCTCATGGCCCACGGCCGGTCGAGGGCGCTTGGGGCCAAGGCTTTGTCCTGGTCCACGGTTCGGGGCCGTTTTTTTGCAGTAAGGCTGATATGGCAGGCATTCTGATCATTGCGCACGCTCCGTTCGCCACCGCGTTGCGCGATTGTATTTCGCACATCTATGGTGGCTTGCCGGCACGCATCGGCGTGATCGACGTCTCGCCCGATTGCGATCCCGTTGAACGGGTTGCTTTCGCGAACGCCGAGATCGAACGTCTCCGGGAAGAAAACGGCGCGCTCGTGCTCACCGATATGTTCGGCGCCACGCCCGCGAATATCGCCGGTCGGCTCGCTTCGCTGCCGGACGTGCGCGTGCTGTGCGGCGTCAATTTGCCGATGCTGGTGCGCGCGGTCTGTTATCGCGCCACGCCGCTCGACACGTTGGTCGACAAGGCACTCTCCGGCGCGACCAAGGGCGTGCACGCGATCGGACCCGCCACGCCGGCGCCCGTCGCGCCATGCGCCGCCTCGGGCGATTGTCTGCCGGCCTTGCCGCCCGACGCGGCGCCAGGCGACTGTCTGCCCGCGCTGCCGGTCGGCGCCGACCTCACCCAGAAAACCGATTCGGCCGGCATCTAAACAGACCGGTCGGTTTGGCCCAGGCTTCAAACGCATTGCAAACGGTTTGCAGTTTCACCCTTCACCACAACACTTACCCGCGCTTCGGACCATCACATGCTGCAACAGGAAACGACTATTGTGAACAAGCTGGGGCTGCACGCGCGCGCGTCGGCCAAGTTGACGCAACTCGCGGGCAACTACCAGGCGGAAATCTGGATGAGCCGTAACGGCCGCCGTATCAATGCCAAGAGCATCATGGGCGTCATGATGCTGGCCGCAGGGATCGGCAGCACGGTGCTGATCGAAACCGAAGGCTCGGACGAAAAAGAAGCCATGGACGCATTGTTGAAACTGATTGCCGATAAATTCGGCGAAGGTCAGTAAGTTAAGCGTGCCGGTTGCGATAGGCAAAAACGCCGCGGCTATCCGCGGCGTTTTTTTTAGCGCGCGACAATGATTGGATGAAGACGCGCATGAGAGGCGCGCTTGCGAGACCTGTGAAAGCGAAACGAAGCGGCAAGCAGGTTCGGTTCAGGTTTGCGTAGTCCGAACGCAAGCTGAGTGAAGGCGGATTGTCGCGCCGCTTACGATTTTTCGTGCTGCGCTGCACACAGGCCCGGCCTACGTGCAAAGAGCGCGGAATTTATAATGACGACGAGAGTCTGAGAGCATTGCAGCGGTTTGCCGCGGCATCACACAACTAGAGGAGGTGCGCGTGTCCTTCACGCTGCATGGAATTCCCGTGTCACGCGGTATTGCCATCGGGCGGGCTTATCTGATCGCCCCGGCCGCACTTGACGTAGACCACTATCTGATCGAACCCGCTCAGATCGAGGGCGAGGTCGAGCGCTTTCGCGCGGCGCAGCAACAGGTGCACCATGAGCTCGACGCGTTGCGCGCCGATCTCGCGGCCGATGCGCCGAGCGAAATGGGCGCGTTCATCAACGTTCATTCAATGATCCTGAACGATGCGATGCTCGTGCAGGAAACCATCGATCTGATCCGCACGCGCCGCTATAACGTGGAATGGGCGCTGACCGAACAGCTCGAGCGTCTGTCGCGCCACTTCGACGATATCGAAGACGAATATTTGCGCGAACGCAAAGCCGATATCCAGCAGGTGGTGGAGCGGGTGCTGAAGGCGTTGGCGGGGGCGTCGGTGGCGCTGGTGGACGGCGTGCATGGCGCGTGCGACGAAATGATCGTGGTCGCGCATGACATCGCGCCGGCCGACATGATGCAATTCAAAACGCAAACGTTTCAAGGCTTCGTCACGGATCTCGGCGGCCGCACCTCGCATACGGCGATCGTCGCGCGTAGTCTGGGCATTCCGGCCGCGGTGGGGGTGCAGCACGCGAGCGCGCTGATCCGCCAGGACGACCTGATCATTGTCGACGGCGATCATGGCATTGTGATCGTCGATCCGGCGCCGATTGTGCTCGAGGAGTACTCGTACCGTCAGAGCGAAAAGGCGCTCGAGCAACGCAAGCTGCAGCGGCTGAAGTTTTCGCCGACGCAAACACTGTGCGGCACGCGCATCGAACTGTGCGCGAATATCGAGTTGCCGGACGACGCAAAGGCGGCGATCGATTCAGGCGCGACCGGTGTGGGGCTGTTCCGCACCGAGTTCCTGTTCATGAATCACAAAGACCGTTTGCCGGAAGAGGAAGAGCAGTTCGGCGCATACCGTCGCGCGGTCGAGTTGATGAACGGGCTGCCGGTCACGATACGCACGATCGACGTGGGCGCCGACAAGCCGCTCGACTCGATGAGCGGTGGCGACAGCTACGAAACCGCCGCGAACCCCGCGTTGGGGCTCAGAGCGATTCGCTGGAGCCTGTCCGAGCCGCAGATGTTCCTCACGCAGTTGCGCGCGATTCTGCGTGCATCGGCGTTCGGCACCGTGAAGATTCTGATTCCGATGCTCGCGCACGCGCAGGAAATTGACCAGACGCTCGACCTGATTCGCGAAGCCAAGCGTCAGCTGGATGACGCGGGCATTGCCTACGATCCGAACGTGCAGGTCGGCGCGATGATCGAGATTCCGGCCGCTGCGATTGCGTTGCCGCTGTTCCTGAAACGGCTCGATTTCCTGTCGATTGGCACCAACGATCTGATCCAGTACACGCTGGCGATCGATCGGGCGGACAACTCGGTCGCGCATCTGTACGACCCGCTGCATCCGGCGGTGCTGCATCTGATCGCCTTCACGCTGCGCGAAGCGAAACGGGCGGGGGTGCCGGTGTCGGTGTGCGGAGAAATGGCGGGCGATCCGGCGTTGACGCGCTTGTTGCTCGGCATGGGCCTCACCGAATTTTCGATGCACCCGAGTCAGATACTGGTGGTGAAGCAGGAAGTGCTGCGCTCGCATCTGAAGACGCTGGAGAAACCGGTGGCCGACGTGCTGGCTTCGTTCGAGCCGGAAGAAGTGCAGGCGGCGCTCAAGCGGGTGACGCTGGTTTGATGTTTCGACGCTTCTAAAGAAAAACGCCGCACTGAAAAGTTGCGGCGTTTTTTATTTGGCCTGGCGGTGCAGTCGCGTCAAGCTGGATGCGTGTGCCCGCATACCGGGCAATCCGATTGCCGTGCAATGCGCATTGTGGTCCATTCCATTCGCAGCGAATCGAGCATCATCAAACGGCCCACCAGCGGTGTGCCGATGCCGCCGATTACCCGCAGCGCTTCAGCGGCCTGCATCGAACCGATAATGCCGACGGTCGGCGCGAACACGCCCATCGTCGAACACGCGACTTCTTCGAACGGCTGGTCTTCCGGGAACACGCACGCATAGCAGGGCGAGGCTTCGTCGCGGAAGTCGAAGGTGCTGATCTGGCCGTCGAAGCGCAACGCCGCGCCGGACACGAGCGGCACGCCGTGCTTCACGCAGGCGCGATTGATCGCGTGGCGCGTTGCGAAGTTATCGGTGCAATCGAGCACGACGGTCGCGTGCGGCACTTCGCGATCGAGCCAGGCATCGTCGATGCGCTCGTCTACCGCGTTCACCACGACCTCGGGATTGATCTGCGCGAGCGCGTCGCGCCCGGACTCCACCTTCTTGCGCCCGACCGATGCGGTCACATGCAGGATCTGCCGCTGCAGATTGGTTAGATCGACCGTGTCGGCATCGACCAGCGTCAGACGGCCGACGCCTGCCGCCGCGAGATACATCGCCGCCGGCGAGCCCAATCCGCCCGTGCCGACGACGATGGCGTGCGCGTCGATAAAACGCTGCTGCGCCTCGATACCGATTTCGTCAACGAGGATGTGGCGGGAATAGCGGAGGAGTTGATCGTCATTCATGGCGGGGCGCGTGTGAGTGTGCGCGCTGTGAAACGCAGACAAGGGGTCTGCGCTGCGCGTTGTCGTTATTTTAATCGCGCGAAGGAGGTGGCTGATGGCGTGCGGCTGATACCGGGTGTCTTTGCCGCGATGGTTTGCGGCGAAGACACCCTGAGGCGCACGCTAAAGCTTGCTGCTTACTTGCTCGGCGCGGCGGCGGCCGGAGCCGATGCACCCGGAACCGGCTGGGTCGGCTTGACCGCGACCGGCGCGGATGCCGACGTTGCCGGCTTGCTCTGCGCCAGACGCCGCTCGCTCAGCGACTTCGATTCCTGCACCGGCTTGCCTTCGAGCTTGTTCAACGCCTGTTGCAGCATGAAGTCGTCGTTCGAGCCGAATTCCACCGGCTTGCGCTCACGATCCTTCTGGCGCTGTTCCGGCGTCTTCTTGTCGTTCTGCTCTTCGAGGATACGCAGTTGTTCCATGCGATCCGTTTCACGCTGTTCCGCTTCCTTCTTCTCGTTCGGGTCTTGCGTGTTCGCAAGGTGATTCGAGTAGTCGACTTCGCGCGTGACGAGTGCGTCGTCCGGATCGCCTTCGGCGTACTGGTCGACCGCGATGTCAGGACGGATGCCCTTGTTCTGGATCGAACGGCCGCTCGGCGTGTAGTAGTACGCCGTGGTCAGACGCAGCGCGGTGTCCGCGGTCATGGGGCGCACGGTTTGCACCGAGCCCTTGCCGAAGGTGGTCTTGCCGACGATCAGCGCACGGTGCTGATCCTGCAGCGCGCCCGCAACGATTTCCGACGCCGACGCGGAGTACGCGTTGGTCAGCACGACCATCGGTACGGTCTTGAAGATCGGCGCTTCGTCTTTCAGCGGATCGCTGTCGAAAGACTGCAGACGGTAGTTGTCGTAGGTATCGCGGTAGACCTGCTTCGAATCCGGAATCTGGCCGTTGGTCGATACCACCACCGAATCCGGCGGCAGGAACGCGCCGGCCACGCCGACCGCGCTTTGCAGCAGACCGCCGCCGTTGTTGCGCAGGTCGAGCACGAGGCCCTTCAGGTTCGGCTGCTGACGCGCGATGTCTTGCAGACGAGCGGCCAGATCAGGCGTGGTGCGTTCCTGGAAGCTCGTGATGCGGATATACGCGTAGCCCGGCGCAAGAATCTTCATCTTGACCGACTGGACCTTGATGATTGCGCGCGTGACCGTGAGCGGGAACGTGCGGTCGTCGGTCTTGCGGAAGATCGTGAGCGTGACCTTGGTGCCGGGGTCGCCGCGCATCTGCTTGACCGCCTGGTCGAGCGTCATACCGCGAACCGGCTTGTCGTTGATACGCGTGATCAGGTCGCCCGGACGAATGCCGGCGCGGAACGCGGGCGTGTCTTCGATCGGCGAAATCACCTTGATCAGGCCGTCTTCCGACGAAATTTCGATGCCGAGACCCGCGAAGCGACCCTTGGTCTGCTCCTGCAGTTCTTCGTAATCGGTCTTGTCGAGATACGACGAGTGCGGGTCGAGACTCGCCACCATGCCCTTGATGGCGGCGGTGAGGAGCTTCTTGTCGTCGACCGGTTCGACGTACTCGTGCTTGATTTGCCCGAACACTTCGGCAAAGAGCCTGAGTTGGTCCAGCGGCAGCGGCGTGGCGGTGCTTGAAGCGGCGCTGGCGGGTTGCTGGGCCGAGGCCGAAAGTTGCAGGGTGGCAAATACGCCGGTAGCAAGGCCCGCGGCAATCAGGCCGATATTTTTCAGGTTCTTTCGCATAGAGTCTGTTGCGGTCGGAAGCGCGTGGCAGCGTCGATAGAGATGGGGACGGACAAGTATAACTGCACACCCGCCCACAAAGGGCGCAGCGCAGGCAATCGTGATTCGACAGCGCAGGCGGGGCCTGGTTCGTGAGATCGTACCCGCGACGCGGAAGTAATGTGCGGTAACGGCCAAGGCGCGTGCGCGATGGCACGTCTTGCGTGATGAGCAGCATGTCGGCCGGTATCTCTTGCCTCCCGCACATGGCTGGAACATGGCTGCAAGGTGGCGTGGAAGTGGCCGTGCTGCAGGGGAGGGCGAAGGCCGGAACATCGGCCTTCGCAGGTGACGCTGATCAGCCGGCCTTGCCTTGCTTGGCGACCGCGGCTTGCGCCTTGGCGATCGCGTCCTGGTCGCCCAGGTAGTAGTGCTTGATCGGCTTCAGGTTCTCGTCGAGTTCATAGACGAGCGGCACGCCGTTCGGAATATTCAGCCCGACGATGTCGTCGTCGGAAATATTGTCGAGGTACTTCACCATGGCGCGGATCGAGTTGCCGTGCGCGGCGATCACCACCTTGCGGCCCGACTTGATGGCCGGCGCGATCGACTCGTTCCACAGCGGCAGCACGCGCGCGACCGTGTCTTTCAGGCACTCGGTGAGCGGCAGTTGTTCGCGCGGCACCTTGGCGTAACGCGGATCGTCGTACGGCGCGCGTTCGTCCGTCGGCTCCAATGCGGGCGGCGGCGTGTCGTAACTGCGGCGCCAGACCAGCACCTGCTCGTCGCCGAACTTCGCTGCGGTTTCGGCCTTGTTCAGGCCGGACAGCGCGCCGTAGTGGCGCTCGTTCAGGCGCCATGAATGCACCACCGGCAGGTACATCAGATCCATCTTGTCCTGCACGTGCCACAGCGTGCGGATCGCGCGTTTGAGCACCGACGTGTAGGCGATATCGAACGTGTAGCCCGATTCCTTCAGCAGCACGCCTGCCTGCTGCGCTTCCCGGTTGCCCTGTTCGGTGAGGTCGACGTCGACCCAGCCGGTGAAGCGGTTTTCCTTGTTCCACGTCGATTCGCCGTGGCGGATGAGAACGAGTTTGTACATGAGATTGCCGGTCGGTAGTAAGGAAGCGGTAAAAGCGTTGCGAGGGCTCGTTTGACGGAGCGTCGCCATCGCGTCAGACGGTTATTTTATAATGGCTGGATTGCCCTTTTCGATTTCTCTCTTTTTCGGCGGATTTTCCGTGAAGTTTTTCACTGATTACACAAACCTTGTACTGATCGCGATCGTCCTCATCTCCGGTGGGTTGCTGCTGTGGCCGACGATCATGCGGCGCGGACGCGGCGGCCTGTCGGCCGCAGAAGCCACCCAACTGATCAACCGGCGCAATGCGGCGGTCATCGATCTGCGGCCGTCCGCCGAGTTCGCCAAGGGCCATTTGCCCGCGGCACGGCAGCTTGAATTTGCCGAATTGCAGGCGAAAGTCGCGCAACTCGTCAAAAACAAGAACAACCCGGTGCTGCTGGTTTGCCAGACCGGCCAGCAGTCGAACAAGGCAGCGCGTATCGTGCAGGATGCAGGGTATGCCGAAGTCCATGTTCTCGAAGGTGGTGTCGACGCCTGGCAGAAAGCCGGTATGCCGGTCGTGAAACAAGGAGCAGCCAAGTGAACAAAGTGATCATGTACAGCACCCAGGTGTGCCCGTATTGCCAGATGGCCGAACGTCTTTTAAAGTCGCGCGGCGTCGAGCACGTTGAGAAGGTACTGATCGACAAAGACCCGGCCCGTCGTGAAGAAATGATGACCCGGACGGGTCGTCGCACGGTGCCGCAGGTGTTCATCGGCGAGACGCATGTCGGCGGGTACGATGACCTGTCCGCGCTCGATCGCGCGGGCGGTTTGATGCCGCTGCTCGAAGCAACCGCCTGAATTCGCGCGCCTGCGGGCGCTTGAACGGGCGGGTGAAAACCAAGCCGGCGCATCCTCGCCCGATCCGGGTGGGCGGCGCGCCGCAACGATCTGGCGGCCCATGCACGTGGGCCGCCACCTTGCATACCTATCAGGAAATCACTTCATCATGTCCGACGAGAATAACCAGCCGTTCTTCAACATCCAGCGCATTTACCTGAAGGACATGTCGCTCGAGCAGCCGAATTCGCCGGGCATCTTCCTCGAGCAGGAAATGCCGTCGGTGGAAGTGGAAGTCGACGTGAAGGCCGAGCGCCTCGCCGACACCGTGTTCGAAATCCTCGTCACGGGCACGGTCACGGCCAAGGTGTCGGACAAGGTCGCGTTCCTGATCGAAGCCAAGCAAGCCGGCATTTTCGACATCCGCAACATTCCGGCCGAGCAGATCGATCCGCTGGTCGGCATTGCCTGCCCGACGATCCTGTTCCCGTACCTGCGCTCGAACATCGCCGACGCGATCACCCGCGCCGGTTTCCCGCCGATCCACCTCGCCGAGATCAACTTCCAGGCGCTGTACGAGCAACGCCTCGCGCAGATGGGCGGCCAGGAAGGCGCGGCGCAGAACGGCGTCACGCACTAAGTGTCCGAGGCAGTGCCGGCTATGAAGGTGGCTGTCCTTGGCGCCGGCGCATGGGGCACCGCCCTCGCCGGCCATCTGGCCGTACGGCACGACACGGTGTTGTGGGCGCGCGAAGCCGCGCTCATTGCCGACCTCTCCGCCTCGCACGAAAACGCCCGCTATCTGGCGGGCGTTGCTTTGCCTGCGGCGCTTCGCTATGAAGCCGACCTGAACGCGGCGCTCGACCACGCGCTGTCTGACGACGCGTTGTGTGTCGTCGCAACGCCCGTGGCGGGTCTGCGCGCTCTGTTTCAGGCCATGCGCGACACGGGCAAAGTGCCGGCGCATGTGGTGTGGTTGTGCAAAGGTTTCGAAGCCGATTCGCAGTTGCTGCCGCATCAGGTGGTGGCGGCCGAACTGGCGGGGCATGCCAGCAATGGTGTGCTGTCCGGTCCGAGTTTCGCGCGCGAAGTCGGGCAGGGCTTGCCGGTCGCGTTGACGATCGCGAGCGGTTCGGCGACGTGCCGCGAACGCACGGTCGCCGCGTTTCATCATGGCGCGATGCGCATCTATACCGGCGACGACGTCGTCGGCGTGGAAGTGGGCGGCGCGGTGAAGAACGTGCTGGCGATCGCCACGGGCATCGCCGACGGTCTCGGCCTCGGTCTGAACGCACGGGCCGCGCTGATCACGCGCGGCCTGGCCGAAATGTCGCGCCTCGGCGTGACGCTCGGCGGACGGGCGGAAACGTTCACCGGGCTCACCGGTTTGGGCGATCTGATCCTGACCGCCACCGGCGACCTGTCGCGCAATCGTACGGTCGGCGTGCAACTCGCCGCGGGCCGCACGCTCGACGACATTCTCGGCGGCCTCGGCCACGTGGCAGAAGGCGTGCGTTGCGCGCAAGCCGTTCTGGCCATTGCGCGCGCCCATGCGATCGAGATGCCGATCACGCAGGCGGTCTGCGCCGTGCTGTTCGACGGCGTGGCGCCGCGCGACGCCGTCAGCGCCCTCTTGCGGCGCGATTCCAAAGCTGAATAAGCGTTGTCTTTCAGCCGTTTAGCGCGCAAAAGCGCTGAACGGCTGGCCGCCTTCGCGGTCCACGATTGTTATCGACGCATCGGACTAGCGAGGTTCCCATGCTCAATGTCAATCTGAACCGACGCGCCGTCAGGCGCCGCCGTCGAAGCCAGTCTGACGCCACGCCTCGAACACCACGATCGCGACCGTATTCGACAGATTCAGGCTGCGGTTGCCCGGCCGCATCGGCAGGCGCACGCGCTGTTCGTTGGCGAACTGGTCGAGCACCGTGTCGGGCAGGCCGCGTGTTTCGGCGCCGAACACGAACCAGTCGCCGGATTGAAAAGCGTGCTCGTGAAAGCGGCCCGAGCCGCGCGTGGTGAACGCGAACATGCGCGCCGGGTCCGGCGTTTCCTTGGCAACGAACGCGGCCCAGTCGGCGTGCACGTTCATCTGCGCATACTCGTGATAGTCGAGGCCGGCGCGGCGCAGCTTGGCGTCGTCGAGCGGAAAACCGAGCGGCTCGATCAGATGCAGCCGCGCGCCGGTGTTGGCGCACAGGCGGATCACGTTGCCGGTGTTCGGCGGGATTTCGGGTTCGACGAGGACGACATTGAACATGGTGGGATGAGATCGGTGGAGACTAGTTTTTCGGGGTGCGCAGCGCGACGAAATTGGTGACCCGGCGCGCGCCGGCTGCTTTAAGCGTGCGCGCCAGCGCTTCGAGCGTGGCGCCGGTCGTCATCACATCGTCGACGATGCCCACGTGCAGACCGTCGACACTCGCCCTGACCTTGAACGCGCGGCCCACGTTCTGGCGGCGCGCGTCGAGATCGAGCCGCGACTGCGGCGCGGTATGGATCACCCGCTCCAGCAAGGTGGCGTCGCTGCGCAGTTTCAGCGCGCGAGCCAACGGTCTGGCGATCTGCCAAGCCTGGTTGTAGCCGCGCTCGGCGAGACGTTGCCGCGCTAGCGGCACGGGCGCGATCACGTCGGGCATGTCCGACGCATCGCGCCACGAGTCGTGCGCCAGACGCGCAAGGCGTTGCGCAAACTCGCGCGCCAGCATCAGTCGGGCGCGGAATTTCAGACCGACCGCCAGCGTGTCGAGCGGCGCGCGGTAGTCGGCGAGGGCGAAAGTCGCGTCGAACGGCGGCGGCTCGCTGATGCAGTCCGCACATCGGTATCGCGTGTGACCCGCCCAGCGCGTTGACGCGAGCGGCGCCGCGCAAGTAGTGCAGCGCACGCTGCTCTCGTTCCAGTACGCTTCGTCGCAACACGCGCACAGCGCGTTATGCGACAAATTGCCGCATAACGCACAGAGATTCGGCAACGCGGCCTGCATCACGTGCGGCCACGCCGAACGAAGGCCATGCGCGAAACGCGCGAACCGGCCGCCGGATGACGAAGAAAATGGTCGGAGTGCCACGATTGGAGGGCCCGCGCAGGCCGTTCCCGCTGAATGGAAGGAAACGAACGAGTATACTTCCTGCTCTACGCCAGCACGACACCCATGTCCCCAACTCCCGCTCAATCAGGCCGTCCGGCCTACGATTCACGGCGTCTCCGGCGCATCTTCGACCGCCGCGCGGTGACCTTCGACGACGTCGCGTTCCTGCCGCGCGAGATCGCGCAGCGCATGCGTGAGCGGCTCGATTACATCAAGGTCACGCCGGCGAGCGTGCTCGACGCCGGTTGCGGCGCAGGTGAAGACCTCCCCGCGTTGCGCGAGCGCTTCCCCGAAGCGCCGGTCTTCGGCACCGACCTGTCGCACGGCATGCTGACCCGCGCGTTACACCATGACTCGGGCGACACGAGCTGGCGGCGCTTCCTGCCGGCGTCGCTCGGCAAGGCGCTCGGCGCCCGCGGTCCGCGCTTCGCGCAGGCCGACTTCTCGGCGCTGCCGTTCACGGCCGGCGCCTTCGAATTCATCTGGTCCAACCTCGCGCTGCATTGGCACTCGCGGCCCGATCTCGTGTTTCCCGAGTGGCAGCGCGTGCTCAAGGTCAACGGCCTGCTGATGTTCAGCACGCTCGGCCCAGACACGCTCAAGGAATTGCGCGGCGCCTACGCCGAGGTCGAGGCCGCGCACGGCATCGCCTCGCGCAAGCATGTGATCGACTTCGTCGATATGCATGATCTGGGCGATATGCTGGTGGAGAGCGGCTTCGAAATTCCTGTGATGGATCAGGAAGTGCTCACCATTACCTATAAGTCGCCGGAGTCGCTGCTTGCGGACGTGCGTCGCTGGGGCGCCTATCCGTTCGAG
Source organism: Paraburkholderia bryophila (assembly GCF_013409255.1). Classification (NCBI taxonomy): domain Bacteria; kingdom Pseudomonadati; phylum Pseudomonadota; class Betaproteobacteria; order Burkholderiales; family Burkholderiaceae; genus Paraburkholderia; species Paraburkholderia bryophila. The sequence continues at coordinate 2,453,213 of NZ_JACCAS010000001.1, read as the reverse complement.
CGCGCGTTCGAGCGTGAAGCGTCCGCGGGCGGCGCCGCGCGTCGGCTGCACAAGGCTTTGCTGGCGGCGCTCGAAGCGCGCCGGCGCGCCGACGGCACCCTCGCGCTGACCTTCGAGGTGATCTACGGACACGCATGGAAAGCCGTGCCGCGCACCACCGCCGAAGGTCACGGGATCGTGCGAATCGAGGACATCGGACGAGGCTCGTCGAGGAATCGTTGAAGCGGTAAAGACGACATCTGTTATGTCTGAAATTTCCACTTCAAAAGACGCGCAAAAGCTGCGTCAAAACGGCGCGGAGGCTTGTCGCACCGGGCTTTTGGGCCATTTGGCCCTTGCTTGTGGATGCTATGGATCGCGCCTATAATGCGTCAGTTTGTCGCCCGGAGTCCCCACATTTGGGGCGGCAGGCCGGAGGCAAAGTACTGCATGATGAGGAGACTCGGTTGTGATCGGGCGGCTGGTTCAGAAGGCCGCGCCACATGACCGAAAGCGGCGGTTCGCAGGAGGCAGCGATGGAAGCATCAGATCTGCTGGCGGATTCAGAACCAGTTCTCAAAGACTGGACCATGAAACGCAACTGTTCGATATCGCCGCGGCAGTTCGTCGGTTTCTACGTATCGCTTGCGTTGTTCTCGTTGGCAATTGCTTTCATGCTGGTTCTGGTCGGCGCCTGGCTGGTGTTGCCGTTCACCGGTATCGAATTGCTGGCGGTGGGTATCGCGTTTGCCATATACGCGCGTCATGCTGTGGATTACGAGCGCATCCGGTTGTTTCCGAACCGGCTCGTGATCGAGCAGGTCAGCGCCGAGAAGCTTACGCAGTTCGAATTCAATCCGCGCTGGGTGCGGATCGAGCCGGGCGCAACGCCGCGTGACCAGATCAAACTGGTCTCGCGTGGCCAGACGATCATGATTGGGCAACATCTCGCGCAGTATCGGCGCGCGCAGTTCGCAGGTGAATTGCGTATGTGGCTCACGCGTTATTAGATGCGTTGAGACGCGCGGCGTTCAAGGGGAGCGCGAGACAGCCTGTCGGTGGGGTCGAGGGTTTGAATGGAAAATTTGGGTAAGGAAGCTATGAAAACAATCAAGCGAGCCCTCATGGGTGTGCTGGCGATGAGCGGACTGCTTTTCGCCGGTGCCGCCCTGGCAGTGGGCGATGTTCCGGGCGGCCCTGCCGTCAACGAGATCAATCTCCAGCCGCCGGCGACGAAAATCGCTGAGGAGCTCTTCAGCCTCCACATGTTCATGCTGGTTCTGTGCCTGGTCATCTTCGTCGGCGTGTTCGGCGTGATGTTCTATTCGATCTTTGCGCACCGCAAATCGAAAGGCCACAAAGCTTCGAATTTCCACGAAAGCACCACCGTCGAAATCATCTGGACGATCGTACCGTTCGTCATCGTCGTGCTGATGGCGCTGCCGGCCACCAAGACCGTCGTCGCGATGAAAGACACCACGAATGCCGACCTCACCGTCAAGGTCACCGGCTATCAGTGGAAATGGGGCTACGACTACGTGAAGGGCCCGGGCGAAGGCATCAACTTCCTGTCCACGCTGGCCACGCCGCGTGCGGAAACCGATGGCCGCATGCCGATTTCCACCACGTATCTGCAGGAAGTCGACAACCCGCTGGTCGTCCCGGTCGACAAGAAAATCCGCATCATCACCACCGCGAACGACGTGGTCCACTCCTGGTACGTGCCGGCTTTCGGCGTGAAGCAGGACGCGATCCCGGGTTTCGTGCGCGACACGTGGTTCAAGGCTGACAAGACCGGCACGTTCCGCGGCTTCTGTACCGAACTGTGCGGCAAGGAACACGCGTTCATGCCGGTGGTGGTCGAAGTGCTGTCCGCCGACGACTACGCGAAGTGGGTCGAGACGCAGAAAGCGAAAATGGCCGCCGGCCAGGACGACCCGAACAAGACCTACACGATGGCCGAGCTGATGGAACGCGGCGGCAAGGTGTACACGGCGAACTGCGCGGTCTGCCACCAGCCGAACGGCAAGGGCGCGGGCGCATTCCCGGCGCTCGACGGCAGCAAGATCGCCAACGGTCCGATCGCCGGGCACGTCAGCCTGGTGCTGAAGGGCAAGAATGCGATGCCGTCGTGGGCGCCGACGCTGAACGACGTCGAAATCGCCTCGGTGATCACGTACGAACGTAACTCGTGGGGCAACCACACCGGCGACATTCTCCAGCCGAAGCAGATTCTGGATGCCCGTAACGGCAAGCTGCCGGAAGGCGGCAACCATCTGGCCGACGCAGCAGGCGCGGGCGCAGCGGCAAGCGGCGCGGAAGCGGCGTCGGGTGCGGCGGCAGCTTCGGGCGCGGACGCAGCGGCAGCCGGCTCGGACAGCGCGGCAGGCACGCAAGCGGCGCTGCCGGCCAGCATCTACTTCGACACCGGCAAGAGCACGCTGCCGGCCGACGCGAAAGCGGCGGTCGAAGCGGCCGCAGCCTACGCGAAGGCGCATCCGGACGCGAAATTCACGCTGTCGGGCTTCACCGACGCAACCGGCTCCGCCGATGTCAACGCGAAGCTCGCGAAGACCCGCGCCGAAGCCGTGCGCGACGCACTGAAAGCAGCCGGCATTGCCGAAGACCATATTATTTTAAAGAAGCCGGAAACGATCACGGGCGGCAGCGACGCGAAAGAAGCCCGGCGTGTTCAGATCAGCCCGGCCGCCTGACGTGTTCATGGTCAGCACCGCAGTATTCGCATTAGGAGATTGTCATGTCTAGCATCGGACACGATGTAACCGCGGGCCACGAGCACGTACACGGCGACCACGCTCACGAAACGCCGCATGGCTGGCGTCGTTGGCTGTTCGCAACCAATCACAAGGACATCGGTACGCTGTACCTGATCTTCTCGTTCACCATGTTCCTCTCCGGGGGCGTGATGGCGCTGATGATCCGTGCCGAGCTGTTCGAACCGGGTCTGCAGATCATGCGCCCCGAGTTCTTCAATCAGTTGACCACCATGCACGGCCTGATCATGGTGTTCGGCGCGATCATGCCGGCCTTCGTCGGCTTCGCGAACTGGATGATTCCGCTGCAGATCGGCGCGTCGGACATGGCGTTCGCGCGTATGAACAACTTCAGCTTCTGGCTGCTGCCGGTGGCCGCTGTGCTGCTGGTCGGCTCGTTCTTCGCACCGGGCGGCGCGACCGCCGCGGGCTGGACGCTGTACGCGCCGCTCTCCACGCAGATGGGCCCGGGCATGGACTTCGCGATTTTCGCGATCCACTTGATGGGCGCTTCGTCGATCATGGGCGGGATCAACATCGTCGTGACGATCCTGAACATGCGCGCACCCGGCCTCACGCTGATGAAGATGCCGATGTTCGTCTGGACGTGGCTGATCACCGCGTACCTGCTGATTGCGGTGATGCCGGTTCTGGCAGGCGCGATCACCATGGTGCTGTTCGATCGCCACTTCGGCACGTCGTTCTTCAACGCGGCAGGCGGCGGCGACCCGGTCATGTACCAGCACATCTTCTGGTTCTTCGGGCACCCCGAGGTGTACATCATGATCTTGCCAGCGTTCGGGATCGTGTCGCAGGTGATCCCGGCGTTCTCGCGCAAGCCGCTGTTCGGCTATAGCTCGATGGTGTACGCAACCTCGTCGATCGCGATTCTGTCGTTCATGGTCTGGGCGCACCACATGTTCGCCACCGGTATGCCGGTGACGGGCCAGTTGTTCTTCATGTACGCGACGATGCTGATCGCCGTGCCGACCGGCGTGAAGGTGTTCAACTGGGTCGCGACGATGTGGCGCGGTTCGTTGAGCTTCGAGACGCCGATGCTGTTCGCGGTCGGCTTCCTGCTGGTGTTTACGTTCGGCGGTCTGTCGGGCCTGATGCTGGCCATGGCGCCGCTCGACATCCAGTATCACGGCACTTATTTCGTGGTCGCGCACTTCCACTACGTGCTGGTGGCGGGGTCACTCTTCGCGCTGTTCTCGGGGTGGTACTACTGGGCGCCGAAGTGGACCGGCTGGATGTACAACGAAACGCGCGGCAAGATCCACTTCTGGGCGTCGATGTTCTTCTTCAACCTCGCGTTCCTGCCGATGCACTTCGTCGGTCTGGCCGGTATGCCGCGTCGTTACGCTGACTACCCGGCACAGTTCACCGACTGGAACCAGGTCATCTCGATCGGCGCGTTCGGCTTCGGTCTGGCACAGGTCTACTTCCTGTTCGCGGTTGCACTGCCGGCCTACCGTGGCGGCGGCGAACTCGAAAAAGCCGGCGACAAGCCGTGGGACGGCGCAACAGGCCTCGAATGGACCGTGCCGAGCCCGGCTCCGTTCCACACGTTCGAACACCCGCCGACCGTCGAGTAATCGGCAGTGGGGGAGGCAACCGGTTCCGGCTGCGGCGCGACATGTCGCCAGCGGAACCGGGGCAGCGGCTCAGGCGGCTACCACCCTGTAGTCACAAAAGTAGTCACAAAAATATTCAGAAAATCGAGCATGACGCGCAATCCACAGGAAAGACGGTCGCCGGAGCAGATTCGCGCGGGCAACAGGCGGATAGGTTGGGTGATGTTCGTCATCGCGGCGGTCTTTTTCGCGAGCGTCATCATCAAGCAGCGGTTCTTCACCTGACTCGGCCGTTGCCGTCTGTTCGCAGGTTTGTTGAGGATTGAGATGTCGACGCAACCGCCGGCTCAGGCCGACCGCTCTTTTAACCGTTCGATGCTGATCAAGCTGTTCGTCGTCGCGTTGATGATGTTCGGTTTCGGTTTCGCGCTGGTGCCCATGTACCGCGCGATCTGCCAGATCACCGGCATTAACAACCTCGTGCAGCGTGATGCCACGGCGCGCGAGGCGAAGAACACGCAGGTCGACATGAGCCGCACGATTTCGATCGAATTCGATGCGAACGCGCGCGGCCCACTGGGTTTCAAGCCGGAGCAACGCAGTCTCGACGTGCATCCGGGCGAAGTGACGACCGTGATGTACGAGGTCAGCAACGAACAGGCGCGCACGATTCAGGCGCAAGCCATTCCGAGCTACGCGCCGAAGCAGGCGACCGAGTACTTCAAGAAGATCGAATGTTTTTGCTTTACGCAGCAGACGTTGACGGCGAATCAGACGAGGCGGATGCCGGTGGTGTTCGTGGTCGATCCGAAACTGCCGAAAGACGTGAAGACGATCACGTTGTCGTACACGTTTTTTGAATTGAACACGCCGGCCGCGGCGACGGTCGGAAGCGCAACCCCCACGGCTAACACGGCCAATACGGCGGCAACGACCGCCAATCCGGCCTGACGGGTTACCCCCGCCCAGGCGAAGGAAACCGGGACAAGATGAGCGATAACGGCAGCGCCCCGCGCAAGAGTAGTTTTGGTCAGTCGATGCGGGCCGTGTTCTGGTCGTTTTTCGGAGTGCGCAAGCGTAGCGATCTGGAAGCCGACGCCACGCAACTGAACCCGCTGCATGTGATCGCGGCGGCGCTGATCTGCGCGGCCATTTTCATCGGCGTGTTGATCCTGGTCGTGCGCGCGGTGGTGGGCTGAGGCAGTCGGACGCAGCGGCAGTGAGGGGCGCAGCAGGGCCCACGAATTAGAGTGAAGCGGCGCGGGTTCGACGCGCCGCTGAAGATACAGCCGGAGATTCCGGAACAACTGGACTGAAGTGGAGAATCAAGAATGAGCGGTCAAAACGAGAGCCCGTACTATTTCGTACCGCATCCGTCGCGGCATCCGATCAGCGCCGCTGCCGGGTTGCTGGTCATGCTCGGATCGCTAGCGGCCTGGGTCAACGACCATGACTGGGCGCCGATCGGTGTCGTCGCCGGTCTGTTGTGGCTGCTCTATACGCTGTGGCACTGGTTCGGCGATGCGATCGCGGAATCGGAAGGCGGCATGTACGGCAAGAATGTCGACAAGTCGTACCGCTGGAGCATGAGCTGGTTCATCTTCTCCGAAGTGATGTTCTTCGGTGCGTTCTTCGGCGCGTTGTTCTATGCGCGTGAAATTGCGCTGCATCAACTGGGCAGCCTCGACTACAAGCTAATCTGGCCGGACTTTTCGGCGGTGTGGCCGAACAACGGTCCGGCAGCGCTGGTCTCGACCTTCAAGTCGATGCAGCCGTGGCCGGTGCCGACCATCAATACCGCGCTGCTGCTGTCGTCGGGCGCGACGTTGACGGTCTCGCACCATGCGCTGCGTGAAGATCATCGCAAGAAGGCGATCATCTGGCTGGCGGCTACGCTGGTGCTCGGCGTCTGCTTCCTGTTCCTGCAAGCCTTCGAGTATTTTCACGCGTACAACGAACTGAATCTGACGCTGTCGTCGGGCGTGTACGGTTCGACGTTCTTCCTGCTGACGGGCTTCCACGGTTTCCACGTGTTCCTCGGCGGCACGATGCTGGCGGTGGTGCTGGTGCGCTTGATTCGTGGCCACTTCACGGCGGAGCATCACTTCGCGTTCGAAGGCGCGGCGTGGTACTGGCACTTTGTGGACGTTGTGTGGCTCGGGCTGTACATCGTCGTGTACTGGCTGTAACGAGGTTGGGCAGTCTGGCCTGCGCCGACCGGCAAACCGGAATGTGTGCGGGCCGTTCGCGTGACGTTCTTCAGGACGTGGCGCACGAGCAGTATGCAAAGCACGTAAGCAGCGCCGCCCTCGACCCTGTCAGGGCGGCGTTTTGTTTGGCGGCGTGGGAAGCGTGGAGCGCTTGGAAGGCTTGATAAAGTCCGCCGGGCTCAGCGCCCGTACGGAATACCGGTCGACTGAATCCAGCCCATCCAGTGAGCGAACAGGATGAACAGGAACAACGAGATCGACAGGCCCACCCGCGTGGCGAGCGACCAGACCATCCGCTTGGTTTTGCCCTTGTCATGCATCATGAAATACAGCGCCGACACCATGCTGGCGATGATCAGAACGAAGGCGATGGGAACGAGAATGTGCATGGAACCAGCTGAAACCCGAAAGCGCAGAGGCAAGACGTTTATTATCGCACCGCGCGCCGGCGTTTGCCGTAGCTTCCAGGCGGCGTCGCGAGCGGCGACAGGGGAGTGCGGTCGATGAAATTCCGCCTCATTCCCGCTCTGCTGATTCTGCTGGTGATCGTGGTAACGGTGCGGCTCGGTTTCTGGCAGCGCGATCGCGCGCATCAGAAAGAAGCGCTCGAGGCGCATATCTCGCAGTTCGAGAGCGCGCCCGCGCAGACGCTGAGCAATACGCCGCTTGCACTGAAGGACATCGAATTTCATCGGGTGAAAGCGCGTGGCAGTTTCGTCGCGGACAAGGTCGTCTACCTCGATAATCGTCCGTATAACGATCAGCCGGGCTTTTACGTCGTGATGCCTTTTAAACTGGCCGACGGCGGCTACGTGCTGGTGAATCGCGGCTGGTTGCCGCGCAATATGAACAATCGCGAAACCATCGCGCCGTACAGTACGCCGCAGGGCGAGATTCAAATCGAAGGCATTGCGCGGGCCGACGCCACGCGCGCATTCGAGTTGGGGCAGGGCGGCTCGGCCGAGCATCAGTTGATCCGTCAGAATCTGGATACCGCCGCGTACGCCGCGGAAACCGGCTTGCCGCTGCAAGCGTTCGTGATCCAGCAATTGAGCGACGACGGCGACAAGCTGGTGCGCGATTGGCCCGCGCCCGACAACGGCGTCGAGCGCAATTACGGCTACATGTTCCAGTGGTGGGGCATGGCGGCCGCCGCGCTGGTGTTCGGTCTATATGCCGCGCGCCGGGCGGGCAGAAAAGCGCCGGTGTCCGGCGTATAACGCAAGCACAGCACAAGCGGTTTCGCGCGAGCTCCCCAAGGCACGACGCAAACCGCGCAATCATTGAAGTGAGGTCCCGTAGTGTCGACGCAATCTCCCCGTACGCCGCAAGCCGGCAAACCCGCCACGCCGAAAGCGATGCCAGGCCAGCCCAACGGCAAGGGCTCATGGCAACGCGGCCGCTGGGTCCTGCTGCTGCTGGCGGTCATTTGCGCGGCGCCGATCGTCGTGTCGTACTTTACGTATTACGTGATCAAGCCGACCGGCGGCAGCACGAGCTACGGCACGCTGGTCGAGCCCCAGCGGCCGATTCCAGACGCGCTGACGGTCACCGGTGAAGACGGCAAGCCGCTCAAGCTCGCGTCGCTGCGCGGCAAGTGGCTGATGATCTCGGTCGACAACAGCGCGTGCGACAAAGCCTGCGTCACGAAGCTCTACTTCATGCGACAAATCCGCACAGCTCAGGGCCCGGAACGCGAGCGCGTCGTGCAAGTGTGGCTGCGCACCGATGCAGGCAATGTCGGTGACGTGATACAAAAGGCGTATCCCGATACCGACATGCTGATCGCCGATCAGGCCCAGGTATCCGCCTGGTTGCCGACCGATATCGGCACCCAGGTGACCGACCACATTTATCTGGTCGATCCGAACGGCAATCTGATGATGCGTTTCCCGAAAGATCCGAACCCGAGCAAGATCAAGGGCGACGTGACCAAGCTGCTCAAATGGTCGAGCATCGGTTGATGCCGCAACCAAGGTAAGAGAGATGTTCGTACTGCAATTGGCCCTGATCGGCTTGTGTATCGCGTTGTTGCCGCTGTCCTACGTGTGGGTCAAGGCCGACGACAACAAATTCCGCAAGCTGGTCTGGCTCACCACTTTCCTGACGCTCGATCTGGTGATGTTCGGCGGCTTCACGCGCCTCACCGATTCCGGGCTCGGCTGTCCCGACTGGCCGGGGTGCTACGGCACGTCGTCGCCGTTTATCGCGCATGCGGCGATCAGCGCGGCGCATCAGTTGATGCCCACCGGGCCGGTCAGTTTGACGAAGGCGTGGATCGAAATGATCCACCGTTACTTCGCGATGGCGATCGGCGTGCTGATCATCGCGCAGACGATCATTGCGTGGACCGCGCGCATCAAGCGCCGTCCGCTGCATGTGTCGCCGTGGTGGCCGACTTCGCTGTTGCTGCTGATCCTCGTGCAGGGCGCGTTCGGTGCATGGACCGTGACCATGAAGCTGCAACCGATCATCGTGACCACGCATCTGCTGCTCGGCCTCGCGCTGCTCGGCACGCTCGGCTGGCTGGCCGCGCGGCAAACGCCGCTGCCCGCCTATGAGCCCGAAGCCGCTCGCTGGCGTGTCGCGGCGCTCGCGGGCCTCGCGCTGCTGGTCGCGCAGATCGCGTTGGGCGGCTGGGTCAGCACGAACTACGCGGTGCTCGCCTGTACCGACTTCCCGACCTGCAACGGCCAATGGATCCCGCCGATGGACTTCGCGCACGGCTTTCACCTGTGGCGCGCGCTCGGCATGACCGGCGACGGCGAGATGATCACGCAGGACGCGCTGGTGGCGATCCACTGGACGCATCGCACGTTTGCGATCGTGGTGGTCGCGTATCTGGTCTGGTTTGCGTTGAAACTGCGCCGTTTCGAGTCGCTGCGACGGCCGGCGAATGGCGTGCTGCTGGTGGTCCTGATCCAGTTCATCACCGGGTTGTCGAACATCGTTCTGCAATGGCCGTTGCCCATTGCAGTGGCGCATAACGGGGGGGCCGCCGTCCTGCTGCTTCTGCTCGTTATGTTAAACTTTCGGATCGCTTATAGCCGTCCCGGCCGCGCCGCGCTTCCCGCGCGCGATGCCGCGCCAGCGTGACTCCACATGGACAGCACAACACTCTCCCAAACGCCCGGCAGCCGGGTCTCCCAGTATCTCGCCCTGACGAAGCCGCGCGTCACGCAACTCGCCGTGTTCTGCGCCGTCATCGGTATGTTTCTGTCAACGCCCGGCATGGTGCCGTGGACCAAGCTGATCGGCGGCACCGTCGGTATCTGGCTGCTGGCCGGCGCCGCGTTCGCGATCAACTGCCTCGTCGAACAGAAAATCGACGCGAAGATGCGGCGCACGTCATGGCGTCCGTCGGCACGCGGCGAAATCACCACCCCGCAAATTCTGTCGTTCTCCGCCGTGCTCGGCGGGCTCGGCATGTGGACGCTCTACACGTTCGCGAATCCGCTGACCATGTGGCTCACGCTGGCCACTTTCGTCGGCTATGCGGTCATCTATACGCTGTTGCTCAAACCGGCCACGCCGCAGAACATCGTGATCGGCGGCGCTTCGGGCGCGATGCCGCCGGCGCTCGGTTGGGCCGCGGTCACCGGTCACGTGCCGGGCGACGCATGGATTCTGGTGCTGATCATTTTCGTGTGGACGCCGCCGCATTTCTGGGCGCTCGCGTTGTATCGCCGCAAAGACTACGAAAACGCCGGCCTGCCGATGCTGCCGAACACGCACGGCGAGCAGTACACGCGTCTGCATATTCTGCTGTACTCGGTAATCCTGTTCGCGGTCACGATGATGCCGTTCATCTCCGGCATGAGCGGCGTGGTGTACCTCGCGGCCGCCGTGCTGCTCGGCGCCCTATTCCTTGCGTACGCCTGGAAGATCTACCGGGAGTACTCGGACGATCTCGCGCGCAAGATGTTCCGTTATTCGATCGTCTATCTGTCGCTGCTGTTCGCCGCGCTGCTGATCGACCACTATGCGCGCGTCCTGATCGGCGCGTAACACCACACCATGTTCAAGAACCGCTTCGCACGCAGTGCGCGTGCCGCTGTGATGGCTTGCGCGCTCGGCGCCGCGTTGATCGCCGCAGGCTGTGGCAAACAGCCGCCGGCGTTCACGAATCTCGACATCACCGGCAATACGCAATTCGGCAGCAACTTCTCGTTGCCCGACACGTCCGGCCAGGTTCGTACCATGGCCGACTACAAGGGCAAAGTGGTGGTGCTGTTTTTCGGCTACACGCATTGCCCGGACGTTTGCCCGACCACCATGGCCGAGCTTTCGCAGGCGCTGCAGCAGCTTGGGCCGGACGCCGCGAAGCGTGTGCAGGTGCTGTTCGTCACCGTCGATCCCGAACGCGATACGCCGGCGTTGCTCGCGCAATATGTGCCGGCGTTCAACCCGACGTTCGTCGGTTTGCGTCCGGCGGATCAGGCGCAGCTCACCAAGATCACGAAAGACTTCCGCGTCTACTACGCGAAGGTGCCGGGCAAGACGCCGGACAGCTACACGATGGATCACACGGCCGCGAGCTACGTGTTCGATACGGACGGCAAGTTGCGTCTGTTCGCGCGCGACGGCCAAGGTGCAACGCCTTGGGTGCACGATATCAAGCTGCTGCTCGATTGATGCTGTGATGGAAGCGGGCGCGTGCTTGAAGCAGGTGCCCGTTTCGACTCGGTACGCGGCTCGGTTGAATTCGCGCCGCGTCAGACTTCAGCGCGTCAACTCCGCTCGCTTCATTCCTTCCGCCGTAACCCTCAAGCCGGCATCGGCAAATTCAAACCCGGCGCTAGCCGCGTCGCCTTGAACTCCGTCACCTCGTAGCGTGCGATCTGCTGCACCGCGAACGGGTCGCTGGCGAGAATCTCATCCAGTTTTTCACGCTCGACGCCCACCGCCAGAATGACGCCGCCATCGCGCGGCACCTTCGGTCCGGCCGCGATGAACACGCCTGCTTCGAACTGCCTTGTCAGAAACGCGCGATGTGCGTCGAGCACGTCGTCGACGCGTTCGAGCGATGCGATATAGCTCAGGTTGATGACGTACATGATGGTTCTCTTTTCTCCCAGGCGTCGATTATCGGTCAGCGGACGACTTATTGCGCGCGATCAACTCGAGCGCGTGCGATGCTGCGAAACAATCAGTTTCCTTACAACTTCCCTCAAGTTGGCCGCGTGCCATGCCGTTATAAATGGAGCAATCGTTTGCGGGCAGTCACGATGACGAAGCACGCGCCCGCACTCGCAAGCTGAAGCAAGCTGAAAACGGATCACACGAGAGAGACCATAACAATGAGCAGGATGAGTTTGAATCGCAAACTGTGGCTGTCGCTCGCCCTTGTCTGGCTGGGTTTGCTCGGCGTCGGGCTGTGGAGCGCGGTCGAAACGCGTAGCACGATGCTGGCCGAGCGCAAGGCGGGCATGGTGAACCTCGTCGACGCGGCGCAGGGCGTCGTGAACGGTTATTACACGCTGTCGCAGGGCGGCAAGATGAGCGAGGCCGACGCGCAGCGCGAAGCGCTCGCCCGTCTCGCGACCATGCGCTACGGCGAATCCGGCTATCTGTTCGTGATGGATTCGAAGCCGGTCGTGCTGATGCATCCGACGCTGCCGCAAATGACCGGCAAACCCGTCGGCGATTTCAAGGACCCGGACGGCAAGCTGTTGTATGTCGCAATCATCGACGCGGCCAAAGCAAGCGGCCGCGGCTTCGCCGAATATCGCGGACGTCTGCCGCATAGCGAAACGGCGGTGCCGAAGATCAGCTACGTGGTGCGTTTCGCGCCGTGGGACTGGAACATCACGAGCGGCGTGTTCATCAAGGACATCGACACCGTCTACTACGAGACGTTGTCGCTGCACCTGGCCGTGGTGCTGGTGATCGGCGCGATCATCACGCTCGCCATGCTGCTGATTATCCGCAACGTGCGCGCGAGCCTCGGCGGTGAGCCGGATCAGGCGGCGCGGATCGCGGCGAGTATCGCGCAAGGCGATCTGACGCAAGTCGTCGACGTGCGTCCGCATGACACCACCAGCATGATGGCGGCGATGCACGGCATGCAGGATCGCTTGCAACGGACCATCGGCGAGATTCGTCATTCGTCGGAATCGATTGCGTCGGCGACGCAGCAGATTGCCGCGGGCAATAACGATCTGTCGCAGCGCACCGAGCAGCAGGCCGCGTCGTTGCAGGAAACCGCGGCGAGCATGGAAGAGCTGACCGCGACGGTCAAGCAGAACGCCGACAACGCGCGTCAGGCGAGCGGGCTCGCGCACAACGCATCCGAAATCGCGACGCGCGGCAACGACGTGGTGAGCCGCGTGATCGGCACGATGGGTGAGATCAACGACAGTTCGCGGCAGATCGCGGACATCATCGGCGTGATCGAAGGGATCGCGTTTCAGACCAACATTCTCGCGTTGAACGCGGCCGTAGAAGCCGCGCGCGCCGGCGAACAGGGCCGTGGTTTCGCGGTCGTCGCGGGCGAGGTGCGCAGCCTCGCGCAGCGTTCCGGCACGGCGGCCAAGGAGATCAAGCAGTTGATCGGCGCGTCGGTGGAGCGCGTCCATAACGGCTCGACGCTGGTGCAGCAGGCCGGCACGACGATGGGCGAGATTCTGCAGGCCGTGCAGCGCGTGACCGACATCATGGGTGAGATTGCGGCGGCGTCTGAAGAGCAGAGCACGGGCATTGCGCAGGTCGGCCGTGCGGTCACGCAGATGGATGAAGTCACGCAGCAGAACGCCGCGCTGGTCGAGCAGGCTGCGGCGGCGGCCGCTTCGTTGCAGGATCAGGCAGGGCGGTTGCGCGATACGGTGAGTGCGTTCCGGGTGAATGGCGGGGCGGCCGCGGCGGCTGGTTCATCGGTCTCGTTGGCTGCGACGCGACTGGCAGCGGTCACTTCGCGCGACGCCAAACCGGCGGCGGCGCAAAGCGCTTCGAAGCGGGGCACTAACGCAACGGGCTCGGCGCGGACTCACACGCCGGCATCGGCATCGGTGCAGGTTGAACCGAAGTTGTCGGCGTCCGCCGCCGCGGCATCCACGACATCGAATGCGACGGCAGCGAGCGCGAAGCCCGCAGCGAACCCCAGGTCAACGCCGGCTCCGACACGCGTCTCCGCCGAGCCAGCAAAATCCGCCTCCTCCGACGAAGACTGGACCACGTTCTAACGTAGTCGAAGCCCAACCCAGCCGCGTGCCCATCCCGCACGCGGCCGCTCCCGATGCATACCTATATGCGATCGTGATATTTCCCATCTCGCCGGGCCTATGAGACCATTTACGGTCCAGTTGGCGCCGCACTGCCAAAAGCAGCACGCGCGCCAACTTTCACCCGAATCTGACACCGATCAGAGCGTCGATCAGCCCATCGGATCGACTGGAACCAGCGAGAATCAAATGCAGCGCAGAAACATCCTCAAAGCCCTCTCCGCAGTGATCGTCGGCGCGGCGATCGTGACCAGCGGCGGCGCCCATGCCGACGACAAAGTGATCAAGGTCGGCACCATCGGCGGCCCGGACGCACAAATCTGGGACGTCGTCACGAAAGTAGCGAAGCGCGAAGGCCTCAACGTGAAGGTCGTCGAATTCAACGACTACGTGCAGCCGAACGCCGCACTCGACGCGGGCGATCTCGACGCGAACAGCTTCCAGCATCAGCCCTACCTCGACAGCCAGGTGAAGCAGCGCGGCTATAAGATCGTCAACGCTGGTCTCACGTACATCTCGCCGCTCGGCATCTACTCGAAGAAGCTGAAGTCGGTGAAGGATCTGCCGCAAGGCGCGAAGGTCGCGGTGCCGAACGACCCGTCGAACGAAAATCGCGCGCTGCTGTTGCTGCAGGCGCAAGGCTTGATCAAGCTGAAGGCCGGTGCGGGCACGAACGGCAATAACGCCACGCCGCTCGACGTCGCCGAGAATCCGAAGAAGATCAAGCTCATCGAACTCGACGCCGCGCAACTGCCGCGTTCGCTGTCGGACGTCGACGCCGCCGTGATCAACACGAACTTCGCGCTGGCCGCTGGCCTGCAGCCGACCAAAGACGCGATCGCGCTCGAAGACATCCACAGCCCGTACGCGAACCTGATCGCCGTGCGCGCGCAGGACAAGGACAAGCCGTGGGTGAAGAAGCTGGTCGCCGCGTATCAGTCGGAAGACGTGCGTCAGTTCATCAAGACGCAGTTCAAGGGTTCGATGGTTCCGTCGTTCTAAGCTAGCTACAACTCCAACTCCCATCGCTCGATCGTCAGATCCTTGCCGAAGCGGCGCTCCGGCGCCGTGCCGGCCAGCGTAAAACCGGCGCGCTCACACAGGCGCCGTGGCTCCGCAAGCGAAAGCGCCGTGGTCAACGTGAGCTTCGTGTAGCCCGCGCGCCGCGCGAAACGCACACATTCGCCGATCAATTGCGTGCCGATGCCGAGCCGCTGCAAATCCGGCTCGACCCACAACAGCCGCACGCCCGCCACCGTCGTCGACACCCCGACGATGCACACCGAGCCGACCACCACGCCCTCCTGATCGGCGACCCAGCACATCTCGCGCACCGGATCGCCGCGCTGCGTGTAGTCCGCGACGACCCGCGCCAGCAATCCCTCGAACGAACGATCCCAGCCGTATTGCGCGGCAAACCATTGCGCCTGCCGATGCACGAGCCAGCCGCATTCGCCGGGACGCGGTTGCCGCAGCAGCACGAGCTCATGCGACGGCTGAGCGCGCAGCAGCCGCTCGATCAGCTTCATCGCACCGATCAACTGTTCCTGGGAGAGTGGCGTCAGACCTTCGAGCAGCGCCGACACTTCTTCGATCGCCGCGGTATCGAGCGGCGCGTAGGCCGCGTGGCCGTTGTCGGTGAGGGCGATCAACGACTGCCGTGCATCCGTATCCGACGGGCGCCGCGTGATCAGATTGCGTCGTTCGAAGCTGGTCAGCAGGCGGCTCAGATAACCGCTATCGAGGCCGAGCGCGCGCCCGAGCACCGAGGCCGTTTGCGCATGTCCGCGAGAGAGTTCGTGCAGCACGCGCACTTCCGTCAGCGAAAACGCGCTCTTTGCCAAGTGCTCGTGCAGCGCGCCAATGTGCTGGGTGTAGAAGCGGTTGAAATGGCGGACGGCCTGAGCGCGCCGCAGCGCCTCGGAATCGGTCAAATGCTGCTCCCCGGGGAATTTTTATGGCCTCGTATCCAGCACTATATTGGAAGGTATCCCATTAAAAAAGCCGCGCCGATCGCGAGGTAGACGCACTGGTATCAGACAGGTATCGATCGCGGTTTTCATCAGACCAGTTGGGGACCGGCATGGGCTCCACCGATACGCTTTCGGAAGCCCGAATACGGGTAAGTCCTGGGCTCCGGAAAGCCCCGTCCAGCACCTTCTCAAATCCCGCAAACGCTTGCTGTATAAGGCTTTCAGGCGGTCCAGACCAACTTGATACCAGTTGATTGACTGGTATTATGTTGGTTATATAATGGGCTCTCATTTTTCGTCGGCCGACATCCCTGCAACGGCCCCCGGAGCCCCATGGAAACTCGCTGGTCCGCACTGACGCCTGACGCCCGCAACGTCACGCCGCTCTATTTGCAGCTCGCGCGCAATCTGGCGACGGCGATCCATTGTGGTGTCTGGTCGGCGGGGGAGGCGCTGCCGTCGGAGCGCACGTTGTCGGACGCGATCGGCGTGTCGCGCATCACCGCGCGCAAGGCGATCGAACTGCTGGTCGAGCAAGGCTTGATCCGGCGCGCTCGCGGCGCGGGCAGCTTCATTACGCCGCGGGTCGAAGATCCGCTGTCGCGCCTCACCGGTTTCACGAAGAAGATGCAGCAACGCGGTTTCCGCCCGGATTCGGTGTGGCTCGAGCGCGATATCCGCGCCGCCAATCGGGACGAACTGGTGCATCTGGGTCTGTCGCCCGGCGCGGCGGTGGCGAGTTTGCGGCGCCTGCGGCGCGCGGACGGCATCGTGATGGCAGTCGAGCATTCCGCGCTGCCGGCGGCGATCGTGCCCGACCCGCAAGCGATCGGCGTGTCGCTCTACGCGCATCTTGAACAACGCGGCCAGGCCGTGGTACGCGCGTTGCAGCACTTCCGGGCGGTCAACGCGTCGAGCGAGATTGCTTCGCTGATGG
Organism: Paraburkholderia bryophila; assembly: GCF_013409255.1. Taxonomy (NCBI): domain Bacteria; kingdom Pseudomonadati; phylum Pseudomonadota; class Betaproteobacteria; order Burkholderiales; family Burkholderiaceae; genus Paraburkholderia; species Paraburkholderia bryophila. The sequence continues at coordinate 2,436,543 of NZ_JACCAS010000001.1, read as the reverse complement.
ATATCGAACCGCGCTCCGCGCTGCTGGTCATTACCCGTATCGGCTATAGCGCGGACCAGCGCGCCATCGAACTGACCGACACGTATTGCCGCGACGATTACTACGACTTCGTCGCTGAATTGCGAACCTGACTGGCTGATCTGCCGGCGAGCCGCGAGGTCCACCGGGCGACGCGGCGACATCGAGCGCGATTCAGCCACACCCCGTATTACGCCTGACCAGAGAGACTCATGCTGACCGGAAACATACTCACCACCGATGGGTGGATTCACGGCACGCTCGAATACGAAAACGGCCGCATCACGGGACTGACCGGCGTTCGCGCCGATCCGTCGACGAACGACGCGCCGTACATCCTGCCCGGCTTCATCGATCTGCACGTGCATGGCGGCGGCGGTTCCGACGTGATGGAAGCCGGCGACGCGATCGAGACGATCACCCGCACGCATGCGCGCTACGGCACCACCAGCCTGCTGGCTACGACCATGACCGCGCCGCGTGACGAACTGATGGCCGTGGTCGCCGGTCTCGGCGACGTCGCGCGAATCCGTACGCCAGGCGGCGCGCGCGTGCTCGGCGTGCATCTGGAAGGGCCGTACATCAACCCCGGCAAACTCGGCGCGCAACCGGACGCCGCGGTCTCCGCGGTGATGGAGGAAGTGCTGAAGTATCTGTCGATCGCGCCGATTCGCGTGGTCACGCTGGCGCCGGAAATTGCCGGCCACATGGAGATCATCTCCGCGATGGCGGCGCGCGGCGTGCGCGTGCAGCTCGGCCATTCGCTCGGCACCTACGACGACGCCGTCGCCGCGCTCAAGCACGGTGCCTGCGGCTTCACGCATCTGTTCAACGCGATGTCGCCGCTGCATCACCGCAATCCCGGCCTTGTCGGCGCCGCGCTCGCGCACGCCGAATTCGCCGAAATCATTCCTGATCTGCTGCACGTGCATCCGGGCGCGATCCGCGCCGCGTTGCGCGCGATTCCGCGTCTGTATGTGGTGACGGACAGCACCTCGGCCACCGGCATGCCGGACGGCGAATACCGCCTCGGCAGCCAGCACGTCACCAAGTGCCTCGGCGGCGTGCGCCTTGCCGACGGCACGCTCGCGGGCAGCACGCTGACCATGGATCAGGCGCTGCGCAATCTCGTCTCGATCGGCCTGCCGATCGCCGATGTATCAAACCGTTTGTCGCGCTACGCCGCCGACTATCTCGGCATCGAAGACCGCGGCCGCATCGCGCGCGGCGCGTGGGCCGATGTGGTCGTGTTCGATCGTGAACTGGCGTTGACCGCGACTTACGTCGAAGGAGAAGCAATTGTCGAATATGCTTAAAGAGGCGTTGGCGTCCGCTGAAACGGTCGCCGCGCAACTCACGGATACCTCGCGCGTGGAGGCTTTGGCCACGAAGCTCGCGCAGCAGCCGCGCCATGTCGCGCTCACCGTCGCGCGCGGCAGCTCGGACCACGCGGCGAGCTATTTCGCCAGTCTGACGATGAGCCGCCTCGGCGTGCCGGTCGCGTCGCTGCCCATGTCGGTCGCGACGCTCCAGCAAGCGCCGCTGCAAGTGCGCGATCAGCTCGCGCTGGCGTTCTCGCAATCGGGCAAGAGCCCGGATCTGGTCGGCACGATGCAAGCGCTCCGCGAAGCCGGCGCGCTGACCGTCGCCGCAGTGAATGCGCCCAGCTCGCCGTTGGCCGATGCGTGCGAATGGCATCTGCCGCTCGTCGCCGGTCCCGAATTGAGCGTTGCGGCCACCAAAAGCTATATCGCGATGCTATCGATCTCCGCGCAACTGGTCGCGCATTGGCAACAAGACGCCGACCTGCTCGCCGCGTTGAACACGCTGCCTGACGCGCTGCAAACGGCGGGCACGCTCGACTGGTCGAAGGCCGTCGACGAATTGCGCGGCGTCGAACGCATGATCGTGATCGGCCGTGGTCTGGGTCTCGCGATCGCGCAGGAAGCCGCGTTGAAACTGAAGGAAACCTCCGGCATTCAGGCCGAAGCGTTTTCGAGCGCGGAAGTGCGTCATGGTCCGATGGAATTGATCGACCGCGACTATCCGCTGCTGGTCTTCGCGCCGCGCGGCCCGGAACAGGCCGGCCTGCTGCAACTCGCCCGCGACATGCGCGCGCGCGGCGCCAACGTGCTGCTCGCCGCGCCGTCCGACGTGGCCGAAGCCACGCTGCCGCTCGCGACCACCGCTCATGCGGCGCTCGATCCGATCGCCGCGATCCTGTCCTTTTACGTGATGGCCGCCGGCCTTGCCGCCGCGCGCGGGCGCAATCCCGATGCGCCGCGCCATCTCAACAAAGTCACCGAAACTCACTGACGAGAAATCAGATGCGACGTGTCGAGGAGTCCCGCTTGATGAGCCCCACTGCTGGCCATATTGTTTTGCTCGCGCCGATGACCGGTCCGGTCGTGCCGCTGGCGAAGGTGCCCGACCCTGTGTTTTCGGGCGGCATGTTCGGCGACGGCATCGGCATCGATCCGCTCGAGGGCCGACTCGTCGCGCCGTGCGACGGCACCGTCACCCATCTCGCGCGCACGGGTCATGCGGTCACGCTGGCCACCGCCGAAGGCGCGGAGATCCTGCTGCATATCGGTATCGACACAGTCGAACTGAACGGCAAGGGTTTTGCGCCGATGGTCGCGCAAGGCGCGCATGTGCGTGCCGGCGACATCCTGATCGAGTTCGATCAGGACCAGGTCGCGCTGAACGCGCCGAGCCTGGTGTCGGTGATCGCGATTGCCAATTCGGACGCGTTCGAAATCGTCGAACGTGTGGAAGGCGGCATGCTGAAGGCCGGTGAAACGCCGCTGCTGGTGCTGCGTGCCCGCGACGGCGCAGTCGCCGAAGCATCCCGCCAGGCGAGCGCTACGAACGTGACGGAAGAAGCGCGTCAGCGGGTCACGCTGGTTCACGCCGGTGGTCTGCATGCACGTCCGGCGGCACGTGCCCGCGAAGCGGCGCGTGGTTTCGACGCGCGCGTCGAAGTGCGTTACGAAGGGCGCAAGGCGGCGATCGAAAGCGTGGTCGGTTTGCTCGGGCTGGGTGCGGGCGAAGGCGCGACCGTCGAGTTGCTCGGCGTCGGCCCGCAAGCCAAAGCCGCAATCGAAGCGATCGCCCATGAATTGACGCGTGAAGCGCACGGTGAAGTCGAAGAAAAGCCGGCCCGTCAAAGCTCGCCCGCGCCGCAAGCGGTGGCGCATCCGGCAGGTGAAGCGCTCGCGCCGAATACGCTCGCGGGCGTGTGCGCGGCGCCGGGCGTCGCGGTCGGCAAGCTGGTGCGCTGGGACGACGCGGACATCGATCCGCCGGAGAAGGCGAACGGCACGTCGGCGGCGGAAAGCCGTCTGCTCGACAAGGCGATTGCCACCGTCGACGCGGACCTCGGCACGACCGTGCGCGATGCGTCGCAACGCGGCGCGGTCGGAGAAGCGGGGATTTTCGCGGTGCATCGCGTGTTGCTCGAAGATCCGACGCTGCTCGACGCGGCGCGCGACCTGATCAGCCTCGGCAAGAGCGCCGGTTTTGCGTGGCGCGACGCGATCCGCGCACAGATTGCGATCCTGTCGAATATCGAAGACGCGTTGCTCGCCGAACGTGCCGCCGATCTGCGCGATATCGAAAAACGCGTGCTGCGCGCGCTGGGTTATACGAACGCTGCAGCGCGTGTGTTGCCGGAAGAAGCCGTGCTCGCGGCGGAAGAATTCACGCCGTCGGATCTGTCGACGCTGGATCGCTCGCGCGTCACTGCGCTGGTGATGGCGCGCGGCGGTGCGACCTCGCACGCGGCGATTCTGGCGCGGCAGGCCGGGATTCCCGCGCTGGTTGCCGTCGGCGATGCATTGCACGCGATTCCCGACGGCACGCAAGTCGTGGTGAACGCGACCACCGGCCGCCTGGAGTTCGCGCCGACCGAAGTCGATGTGGAACGCGCGCGCACGGAACGCAGCCGCCTTGCCAACGTGCGCGAAGTGAACCGCCGCACATCGCAGCAAGCCGCCGTGACCGCCGACGGCCGCGCGATCGAAGTGGCCGCGAACATCGCCACGCTCGACGACGCCAAAATCGCTGTCGACAACGGCGCCGATTCCGTCGGCCTGTTGCGCACCGAACTGCTGTTCATTCACCGCGCGTCGGCACCGACCACGGACGAACATCGGCAGAGCTATCAGTCGATCGTCGACGCATTGAGCGGCCGCACCGCGATCATCCGCACGCTCGACGTCGGCGCCGACAAGGAAGTCGATTACCTGACGCTGCCGCCCGAACCGAATCCGGCGCTCGGCCTGCGCGGCATTCGCCTCGCGCAAGTGCGCCCGGATCTGCTCGACGATCAGTTGCGCGGTCTGCTGGCCGTGCAGCCGCTCGGCGCCGTACGCATTTTGCTGCCGATGGTGACCGACGCCGGCGAGTTGATCCGCATCCGCAAACGCATCGACGAATTCGCCCGCGAGTTGGGCCGCACGGAACCGATCGAAGTCGGCGTGATGATCGAAGTGCCGTCGGCGGCCTTGCTGGCCGATCAGTTGTCGCAGTACGCGGACTTTCTGTCGATCGGCACCAACGATCTGACGCAATACACGCTCGCAATGGACCGCTGCCAGGCCGACCTCGCCGCGCAAGCCGACGGCTTGCATCCGGCCGTGTTGCGCCTGATCGCGGCCACCGTGCAGGGCGCGGCCAAGCACGGCAAATGGGTCGGCGTGTGCGGCGCGCTGGCAGGCGATCCGGTGGCGATGCCGCTGCTCGTCGGCCTCGGCGTGACCGAGCTGTCGGTCGATCCGGTATCGGTGCCGGGCATCAAAGCGCGCGTGCGCAATCTCGATTATCAGTTGTGTCGCCAGCGCGCCCAGGATGCCTTGGCGCTCGAATCGGCACAGGCGGTAAGAGCAGTAAGCCGCGAAACCTGGCCGCTGGACTGAGCACCCCACAGTCCGCAGCCGGCTTCGCACAACGATGACGTGAAGCTAGAAAATTCAACGACAAACAGTCGACCACGAGACTAAGGATTGGAGGTATCGATGGATGGGAATCCGTTTCTGAAGATTCAGCGCCTGGGACGCGCGCTGATGCTGCCGATTGCGGTGCTGCCGGTTGCCGGCTTGCTGCTGCGCCTCGGCCAACCCGATGTGTTCAACATCAAGATGATCGCCGACGCCGGCGGCGCGATTTTCGACAACCTGCCGCTGCTGTTCGCGATCGGTGTGGCGGTCGGTTTCGCGAAAGATAACAACGGCGTGGCGGGTCTCGCGGGCGCGATCGGTTATCTGATCGAAGTCGCGGTGATGAAGGACATCAACGACAAGCTCAACATGGGCGTGTTGTCGGGGATTATCGCGGGTGTTGTCGCGGGCTTGTTGTACAACAAGTACAAGGACATCAAGCTGCCCGATTACCTCGCGTTCTTCGGAGGGAAACGCTTCGTGCCGATTGTCACGGGGCTGGTCTGCCTGGTGCTCGGCATAGCGTTCGGGTACGTGTGGCAACCGGTGCAAGCCGTGATCGATACGGCCGGCCATTGGCTGACCACCGCGGGTGCGCTCGGCGCGTTCGTGTTCGGCGTGCTGAACCGTCTGCTGCTCGTCACGGGTCTGCATCACATTCTCAATTCGCTGACGTGGTTCGTGTTCGGCACGTTCACGCCGCCGGGCGGCGTTGCGGTGACTGGCGACCTGCATCGCTTCTTCGCCGGCGATCCGACGGCCGGTACGTTCATGACGGGCTTCTTCCCGGTCATGATGTTCGGTCTGCCGGCCGCCTGTCTGGCGATGTTCCATGAAGCACCGAAGGAACGCCGTGCGATGGTTGGCGGCTTGCTGTTCTCGATGGCGCTGACCTCGTTCCTGACGGGCGTGACCGAGCCGATCGAATTCAGCTTCATGTTCCTGGCACCGGTGCTGTACGTGATTCACGCGCTGTTGACCGGCTTGTCGCTTGCGATCTGCTCGGCGCTCGGCATTCACCTCGGCTTCACGTTCTCGGCCGGCGCGATCGACTACGTGCTGAACTACGGCCTGTCAACGAAGGGCTGGATGGCGATTCCGATCGGTATCGTGTATTCGGTCGTGTATTACGGGCTGTTCCGCTTCTTCATCCGCAAGTTCAACATGGCGACGCCGGGTCGCGAACCCGCTGCCGTGGATGAGCAGGTCGGATCGTTCGAGGCCGGTGGTTTCGTTTCGCCGGTGGCCGGTGCGGCAGTGCCGCGTGCGCAGCGGTATATCGCGGCGCTGGGTGGCGCGGCGAATCTGTCGAACGTGGATGCCTGCACGACGCGTTTGCGTTTGTCGGTGGTCGATTCGAATCTGGTCTCTGAGAACGATCTGAAGACGATCGGCGCGCGTGGCGTGCTCAAGCGCGGTTCGGGCAATGTGCAGGTGATCATCGGGCCGGAAGCGGACATCATCGCGGATGAAATTCGTACGGTGATCGCGCAAGGTGGTGGTGAGACGGTGAAGGCGGCGAGTGTTGCGCCGGCTGCTGCTGTTGCTGCGCCGGTGGCGGTTGCGGGTGGGCACGGTGGTCCGCTCGATCCGGATCCGCTGCGCTGGCTCGCCGTGTTCGGCGGCGCGGGCAACGTGGTGTCGCTGGACGCGGTCGCGGCGACGCGTTTGCGTGTGGTCGTGCGCGATCCGTCGGCGGTGGATCGTCAGCGGCTTGCTACGCTCGATACGGCGTGGATCTCGGCGGATACGTTCCATATCGTCGTGGGCGATTCGGCGCAGCGCTACGCGGCGGTGCTGGCGACGCGTATGTCGTCAAATGGCGGCGCTGCTTCGCCTTTGCCGGCGTGATGCTGTGATCGTGTGATGGCGTGACTGCGTCGTAACGGAGTGGGGCGGCTCGCGCCGTCTCTACTCAAGCCGACGCAGCACGCAGCAATAAAAAACGGCACCTTGATTCAAGGTGCCGTTTTTGCGTTAACCGACCGGCTTCATCGCAGCCGGTCCACATCGCCTCAGCGCGTCTTCACCTTAGCTTCCACCGGCGTGCGCGACTCCAGCCACATCACATTGATGATGCCGAACGCCAACGCCACGCCGATCCCAAGCAGCCAACTGAAATACCACATCACAAACTCCTGTTAAAAGCGTAATGCCGTTCAATACATCGAATGCTGGTTTTCTTCGAGCGCGGCGGCGGTCACCTTGCCGCGCATCACGCGATACACCCAACTGGTGTAAATCAGGATCAGCGGCAGGAAGATGATGACGGCCACCAGCATGATCTGCAGCGTCATGCGGCTCGACGTCGAATCCCACACGGTGAGGCTGCTGCGACCGTCGAGCGACGACGGCATGATGAACGGGAACATCGAAAAGCCCGCCGTCAGAATCACGCCGATGATCATCAGCGAGGTCGACAGAAACGCGCTTTTCTCGAACCGCGAGCGTGCCAGCAGCAACGCCAGCACACCGCCCACCAGGCCCGCCACCGGCGCGGCCACCATCCACGGATAGTTCGCGTAGTTGGTGAGCCACAGCCCAGGCGCGCCGATCACGTTCTTCATCAGCGGATTGGCGACTGAATCGAGCGGCGGGGCGTCGATCACCTGATAGCCGCCGATCACCGTCGCGATCAGCACACCGGCAATCAGGAACAGCACCACGCCCACCAGCGACGCGATCCGCAGCGCGAGCGAGGCCCGCTCGGCCACCACGCCGTCCGACTTCATCTTCACGAAGGCCGCGCCGTGCGCCGCCAGCATCGACACGCTCACCAGCCCGCACAACACCGCGAACGGATTGAGCAGCGCGAAGAAGCCGCCGTGATAGGTGACGCGCAGGTCGGTATCGAACGAGAACGGCACGCCTTGCAGCAGGTTGCCGAACGCGACGCCGATTACCAGCGAAGGCACGAAGCCGCCGACGAACAACGCCCAGTCCCACGCGCTGCGCCAGCGCGGGTCTTCGCGTTTGCTGCGGTAGTCGAAGCCGACCGGCCGGAAGAACAGCGAGAACAGCACCAGCAACATCGCGAAGTAGAAGCCCGAGAACGAGGCCGCGTACACCAGCGGCCACGCCGCGAACATCGCGCCGCCGGCCGTGATGAACCACACCTGGTTGCCTTCCCACGTCGCGCCGACCGTGTTCACGACAATGCGTCGCTCGGTGTCCGTTTTCGCGATGAACGGCAGCAGAATCGCCGCGCCCATGTCGAAGCCGTCGGTGAGCGCGAAGCCGATCAGCAGCACGCCGATCAGCACCCACCAGATCAGTTTGAGGGTTGCGTAATCCATGATGATCTTTTCCCTTGATGCTCAGTGGCGGCGCATCAGGCGGCCGTGTTGGTCGGCAGCGGCTGATTCAGCGGCTGTTCCAGTTCGTGGTGGTAGCGGCCCGTATGCAGCGACGACGGCCCCAGGCGCGCGTACTTGAACATCAGCATGATTTCGATGATGAACAACACCGTGTAGAACACCACGAAGCCGCCGATGCTCAGATACAGATCGGTCGGCGTCAGGCTCGACGCGGAGAGGCTGGTCGGCAAGATGCCGGCAATGGTCCACGGTTGACGGCCCACTTCAGCCACGATCCAGCCGAACTCGGCCGCGAGCCACGGCAACGGAATCGCCCACACCGCCCAGCGCAGGAACCAGCGACGCTTTTCCAGCAGCAGCGAGCGTTGCGCGCAGAACCAGAACGCCGTCACGAAGGTCGCGAGGAACAGGATGCCGAGGCCGACCATCAGGCGGAACGAGAAGAACACGGGAGCGACCGGCGGAATCGTCTTCTTCGCCGCCTGGACGATCTGGTCCGGCGTGGCGTCGGTGACGTTCGCGGTGAACTGCTTGAGCATCAGGCCGTAGCCGAGGTCTTTCTTGTGGGCGTCGAAGGCGGCTTTGGCTTCGTCGGTGGCGTCGCCCTGCTTGAGCTTCTGCAGCGCGGCGTAGGCCAGCATGCCGTTCTTGATGCGCACTTCGTTTTGCGCCATCAGGTCTTTCAGGCCGACCACGGGTTCATCGACCGAGCGGGTGGCGATCAGGCCGAGCGCGTACGGAATCCGGATCGCGTAGTCCGTGCGCTCTTCCTTCTGATTCGGAATACCGATGATCGTGAACGGTGCCGGCGCCGGCGCGGTTTCCCATTCGGATTCGATCGCGGCCAGTTTCACTTGCTGGACTTCACCGGTGCGATAGCCGGACTCGTCACCGAGCACGATCACGCACAGCGTCGACGCCAGACCGAAGCCGGCGGCAATCGCGAACGAGCGCAGCGCGAATTCGGTGTCGCGGCGCTTGAGCAGATACCACGACGACACGCCAAGCACGAACATCGACGCCGTCACATAACCGGCCGACACGGTATGCACGAACTTCACCTGCGCGACCGGGTTGAACAGCACGGAGAAAATACTGTCGAGCTCCATCCGCATGGTCTGGTAGTTGAAGGTGGCGCCGACCGGATTGTTCATCCAGCCGTTGGCCACCAGAATCCACAGCGCGGACAGATTCGAGCCGAGCGCGACGAGGAACGTGACCATCACGTGCTGCACTTTCGAGAGCCGGTTCCAGCCGAAGAAGAACAGACCCACGAAGGTCGATTCCAGGAAGAACGCCATCAAGCCTTCAACGGCGAGCGGCACACCGAAAATATCGCCGACGTAGTGCGAGTAGTACGACCAGTTGGTGCCGAACTGGAATTCCAGCGTGAGCCCGGTGGTCACACCCATCGCGAAGTTGATCCCGAACAGCTTGCCCCAGAACTGGGTCATGTCCTTGTAGATCTGCTTGCCGGTCATCACATAGACGGATTCCATGATGACGAGCAGCCACGACAGGCCGAGCGTGAGTGGCACGAACAGAAAGTGATAAAGCGCCGTGATGGCGAACTGGAGGCGCGATAGTTCTACGACTTCGCTAACGGGCATGTTGATCACCTTGGGACGGATGGGAGGCCGGCACGGACAACAGCGCCTGCGCGACCTGTTCAGGCGGCAGCGACATGTGCTCCGCCTGCGGATGATTGAAAAATGCGTATTTGAGCGCCATCAGCAGGGCAAATTTGATGGCAAGGACGATGGCGATGTCCCGCGCCAACGTCGGACCGCGCACCCAGCGGTCGAACCGTTTGCGCAGGTTCGAGCGGGGGCGGTTGTTGCGTTTGAGGGCTATGGTCATGATCGGTCGAAGGCGACTTCTCGCCGGTGTGTCCGGCTGGATCCAGGCCGCTTGAGCGGTCTGGCGAGTGCATCCCGATTCTAGGAGCAGAACCCTATGCGCATCATTTCAGCGCTGCGGCATTGGGTCGCTACGCTCGCCCCGTCTGAACAGTATTGCTGTCTGGTTTGTGATACGTCAAGAAAACGTATGCCGGGTAGGCAAGGCCACGAGCGGGTTGGAGCGCGGCGAAGGCTTCGCCGCGCGGACGAAAAAAAGCCCCGCCGTCTTGCGAGGGCGGGGCTTTGCGGCCAGTTGGCGTTGGCCTGGCGGTGTGCGTTGTTGCGAAGGTTTTAAGCTTTACGCATATTCGGTCAGCGTGCCGCGCATCTTCTTCATGGCGCTGGCTTCGATCTGGCGAATCCGTTCCGCCGACACGCCGAATTCGTCGGCGAGTTCGTGCAGCGTCGAGCCGCCCGAACCGTCGTCTTCCACCTTCAGCCAACGTGCTTCGATAATGCGGCGGCTGCGGGCGTCCAGCGCGTTCAGTGCGCTCGCGATACCGTCGCTTTGCATCTTGTCGCGTTGGCGCGAAGCCAGCACGGCGGTCGGTTCGCTATGCGAGTCGGCCAGATAGGCGATCGGCGCGTACGCTTCTTCACCGTCTTCCACCTGGCCTTCGAGCGCGATATCGCCGCCCGACAAACGCGTTTCCATTTCGGAGACTTCTTCGCGCTTCACGTTCAGCTCTTTGGCCAGATCGTCGATCTGGTCCGGCGTGAACGCGCCCAGCCCCTGCTTGTGGCTGCGCAGGTTGAAGAACAGCTTGCGTTGCGCCTTGGTGGTGGCGACCTTCACCATCCGCCAGTTGCGCAGAATGTATTCGTGGATCTCAGCCTTGATCCAGTGCATGGCGTACGACACGAGGCGTACGTTCTGCTCCGGGTCGAAGCGCTTCACGGCCTTCATCAGGCCGATATTGCCTTCCTGGATCAGATCGGCGTGCGGCAGGCCATAACCGAGATAGTTGCGCGCGATCGACACGACCAACCGCAAGTGCGACAGCACCATACGGCGCGCGGACTCGAGGTTGTCCTGCTCGCGAAATTCGGTGGCGAACTGGCGTTCTTCCGCCGGCGTCAGCATCGGAATCCGATTAACGGCCTGGATGTAGGCGTCGATATTGCCCAGTTGACCGGGCAGCAGCGAGGAATGCGAGAGCGCCAGTGCACCTGCCGAAGCGGCCTTAGCCGCCGACGGGCTCAGAGTACTCGGAAGGGTCATTGCATGGCTCACGTGGAAAACTCCTTTGGAATCAGACAAAAGCGTATTCAGGTAAACGACTCCAGCGTTGGATGTTAGCACTCTGATTTCCCGAGTGCTAATACTTAGAGGCCGTAGGGACATCCAAGTTCCGTAAATTCCTATTGAAATTTGGATTTCAATAGCCATGATACGCTCCCCGCGCAGGCTATGCTCGAGTCGTACAATTTACCTGACAATTCTCCTTCACTATTATAAGTGACCGACTTTTGCTGATTTTGAAGTGACTAATTGCGAAAACTTAGGTTTCTTCATACGATCCATCGATCTGACTTTGTCTTTAGAATAAGGGAACGGTTACAGATTCTTTAACGTTCGGCGGAGTTCGGGTGTTAGATGAACAATAAGAACGATGTGTTGCGTGGTCTGGCGCTAAAAGCCACGTGTGCGGCGTTGTTGATCGGCGCTTCGGCGGCGGCTTCGGCCGACCCGTTCGGCGTGCAGATCGCCGGCGGTCTCGGCGACCGGCACGTCAAAAAGCTCGATCTTGGTTTCGTGTGGGATCCGAATCTGACCTGGTGGCAGATCGGCGACTGGCATTTCTCGCTGATCGGCGAAGCGCACGTGGCCTGGTGGCATACCAGCGAAGGCAACGTACACGACAACATCGGCGAAGTCGGTGTAACGCCGATCATCCGCTTAATCAAGGGAAGCGGGTCGCTGCGTCCGTACGCCGAACTGGGCGCGGGCATCCGGCTGCTGTCGAGTCCGCGATTGTCGGAGAAGTTCACGCTCGGTACCGCGTTCCAGTTCGCCGACATGGCGGGCGTGGGGCTGCAGTTCGGCAGCCACCAGCAGTACCAGGCGGGCTACCGTTTCCAGCATGTTTCCAACGGTGGTATCAAAGAGCCGAATCCTGGTATAAATTTCCACCAGCTATATCTGCAATATAACTTCTGACGACCGTGGCCACGTCGGCTCACCGGTGCGAGGGGCTGAGCGATGGTGGCAAAGATGATCGAAGCGATTCGCGGGCTCGAGCGAGAGCGCTTTCGTGCGATGGTCGACGGCGACGGGCCCTCGCTCGACGCGCTGCTCGCGGATAACGTCAGCTATGTCCATACGAACGGCAAGCGGGAAACGAAGCGGCAGTTCATCGACGGTATCACCGCCGGGCGGCGGCGATACCGGCAGATCGAGGTGCAGTCGCAAGAGGTGCTGCCGGTCGGCCGCGAGACCTGCGTCGTGACCGGCCGCGCGTTGATCGAGATGGAAGCGAATAACGGCGCGCTGCTGTTTCCGATCGCCTACACGGCCATTCATACGCAGGAAGACGGGCAATGGCGGTTGATCGCCTGGCAGGCGACCCGTTGTGCAATCGAGTGAGCCTCCGCGGTGACGCTATCGCCTCGTTGGCTCTTCACCTGCATTGCGGCAACGCCCGCATACGGATGCCGCTGATGCACCGGAAGCTGGTTGCAGCGCTCCACGACACACCGCACCGCATCGATATCCGAGAAATCCAGACCTGAATCGACGCCCTGCGCGTCGAGGTTCATCGCGAGCGTGACGAGGTCCAGATTGCCGGTGCGCTCGCCGTTGCCGAACAGACATCCTTCGACGCGGTCCGCGCCCGCCATCAGCGCCAGCTCCGCCGCGGCCACCGCCGTGCCGCGATCGTTATGCGGATGCACTGACAGCACGATGCTGTCGCGATAGCCGAGATTGCGGTGCATCCATTCGATCTGGTCGGCGAACACGTTCGGCGTCGCCGCTTCGACGCTCGCGGGCAGATTGACGATCATCTTGCGATCACGCGTGGGCCGCCACGTCTGCGCGACCGCGTCGCAAACCTCGCGGGAGAACGGCAGTTCCGCCGTGTTGAAGGTCTCGGGCGAGTACTGGAAGGTCCACTGCGTGTCCGGCCGCGCCTGCGCGTGTTCCTTGATGACACGCGTGCCTTCCACGGCCAGCGCCTTGATCTCCGCCTTCGACTGGTTGAAGACGATGCGCCGGAACGACGGACAGATCGCGTTGTACAAATGGACGATGGCGCGCGGCGCGCCCGCGAGCGCGTCGAAAGTCCGCGCGATCAACTCGGCGCGCGACGGCACGAACGCTTCGATGGTCACGTCGTCGGGAATGCGCTTTTCTTCGATCAGCTTGCGCACGAAATCGAAGTCGGTTTGCGAGGCCGACGGAAAACCGACCTCGATCTCCTTGAAGCCGATAGCGACCAGCATTTCGAAGAATTCGAGCTTCTGCGCGGCGTTCATCGGCTCGATCAGCGCCTGATTGCCGTCACGCAGATCGGTGCTCATCCAGACCGGCGCGTGGTCGATCGTGCGGCTTGGCCATTTGCGGCCGGTCAGCCGCACGGTGGAGAACGGACGGTATTTTTCAGCGGGATTGCGCAACATGTCGGGCCTCGTTCGTTGTGTCGTGTGCGAAAGGGTGTGGCGTCGGGCGGTTGGCGGACTGCCACGGGTGCACGGTCCGCCAGCCGGTGGCTAGCGGCACCAACGAACGGGCGCGAACGAACAGCGTCATGGTGACGACGAAAACGGACGTGGATGATGCCCATGCAACGTGCATATGACCCTCGCGCTTCGTCCGAACGGTAAACGGACGAATGCAAACGACTACAGGTTGTGAAGAACTACGGTTTGGGGTGACGCGGGAACTGCTGGAACTGCCGGAGGACTGTGCCTGGCGCAACCCCTGCGGGTGGCCAATGCGCAGCGCTACGTCTGACTTACGCTAGACGTAGCGATAGGGGCCGCGCTAGGCGGCCGAAGCTAATTCGGAGGGTGTTCGGAAGGGAACGCATGGGGGCTAATTTAAGACAGCGCGCAGCGGCGTGTCAACCCGCAGCGCTCGCGTTTTCTGACGCGAGCGCCGTTTTGCGGGCCGCGCAACTGAGCGCAGCGTCCATCAAACCGGCATTCTCGCGACGTCGACGATCAGCTCGACTTGCCGTTCGATCGCGCTCGGCACGGGCGCTTCGCCACGCAACACGGCGGCGATCCATGCGGCGGTTGTCGGCGCGTCTTTGGCCTCGGGCAAGTCGACCTCCGGCGCATCCGGCGACGAGCGCTCGTGCGGCACGCGCGTTTCGCAGACGCCGTCGTGCAACCAGTCCACCTGCACCTGACGGCGCGTGTCGGCCACGGCTTCGCCTTCGGTGCCGCGCGCCAGCAGCGCGCCACCCGCGGCCGCATCGGGATGCGTGTTGAACAGTTGCGTGAGACTGTCCCGGTACGGCGGATGCGTGTAATTCACGAGGCGCAGCCCAGCCGGCGCGAACGGTTGCAGGATCTTCACCAGCGTATGGGTCGAATTGCGCACGCCCATGCGCCGCCGCAACGCGAGCAGGCGTGCGAGTTTCGGGGCGAGCACGTCGATCGGCGCGAACGCGAGACGCCGCTCGGCGAGACCGTCTTCGATATCGGCATGCGTGCGCGCGTGAGGAATCCGCAGATGCGTGAAGATTTCCGCGCTGGTCACGCGGCCCGGATCTTCGGTGACGCCGTGCACCAGCACGGGCACGCCTTCGCGCGCCAGCAGCAGCGCGAGCAGCGGCACCAGGTTGGGCTGTTTGCGCGCGCCGTTGTAGCTTGGGATCGACACCGGCCGGAACTCGCCGTGCGGCAGATGAATCGGCTCGAACGACGCATGTGCGCCGGCCAGCATCGCGGCGAGTTCATCGGCGGTCTCGCCCTTCACGCGGTACGCGAGCAGCACCGCGCCGAGTTCGAGTTCGGCGACGCGGCCATCGAGCATCGCGCTGTAGAGCGAGCGCGTGTCGTCGGCGGTCAGCGCGCGGGCGCCGTTCGGGCCGCGGCCGATTTCCTTGATGAATCGGGCGCAAGGGAAGGGGGTGACGGTGTCGGCGGAGTCGGTCATCGGGCGCGGGGGACGAGGTGGCTTGCCGCCTGGGGCGGGCTGTCACGGTATTCAAAGGACGTTGTTCGGTGTGAGTATCGCATCTATGACGCTTCGGCGAGACCGTGCGCCGGATTCGCCGCCGCCGCGCGCGCTTGCCCGACTGCCGCGCGTGGCGCTTTTCCGCGCGTTACACTCGATGCTTTAGCGCCGCTGCGGCGGCACACGGCAGCGGTACACATCAAGCAACGGAGAACGGGATGAGTTACGTATTTGCACCCGCACCGCAGGTCGCGGTGCCGGTCGTGGGATCCAGCGAGCAATTCGCGGTGCGTCGCATCTACTGTGTGGGCCGCAATTACGAGGCGCACGCGCGCGAGATGGGACATGATCCCGACCGCGAACCGCCGTTCTTCTTCACCAAGCCGGCCGATGCCGTGCTGTACGTCGCGCCCGGCACGACCGGCGAGTTCCCGTACCCGCCGCTGTCGAAAAACGTCCACTTCGAGATGGAACTGGTGGCGGCGATCGGCCAGGGCGGCAAGAACATTCCGGCTGACAGCGCGCTCGATCACGTCTACGGCTACGCGCTCGGTCTCGACATGACGCGCCGCGATCTGCAAGCCGAGGCGAAGAAGCTGGGCCGTCCGTGGGATACCGCGAAGGGCTTCGACCACTCGGCGCCATTGGGCCCGATTCATCCGGTGACGACCGTCGGCCACGTCGGTAAGGGCGCGATCTGGTTGTCGGTGAACGGCGAGGAAAAGCAAAGCTCGGACGTGTCGCAACTGATCTGGTCGGTGGCCGAGACGATTGCTTATCTGTCGACGCTGTTCGAACTGCAAACCGGCGATCTGATTTTCACCGGCACGCCGGAAGGTGTCGGCGCGGTGGTGCAAGGCGACCTGATGAAGGGCGGCGTGGACGGACTCGGCGAGTTCAGCGTGCGCGTGGTCTGAGGGCATGCCGGAGGAGACAGACAACATGAAGCTCTACAGCTATTTCCGCAGCTCGGCGTCATACCGCGTGCGCATTGCATTGAACGTGAAGAACCTGCCGTACGACTATGTGCCGGTGCACCTGGTGCGCGATGGCGGCGAGCAGTTGAAGCCGGAGTATCGCAAGGTGAACCTGGACGGTATCGTGCCGACCTTCGTCGACGGCAATGAGGTGATGCCGCAGTCGCTCGCGATCATCGAGTATCTGGAGGAAACGCATCCGGAGCCGTCGTTGTTGCCCGGGACGCCGGCCGAGCGCGCGTATGTGCGCTCGGTGGCGTTGCAGGTGGCGTGCGAGATTCATCCGCTGAACAATCTGCGCGTGCTGAAGTATCTGAAGCACACGCTATGCGTGGATGAAGATGCGAAAGACGCGTGGTACAAGCATTGGGTCGAAGCGGGTTTCGCGACGCTGGAGACGCATCTGGCCGGCGACCCGCGCACCGGCAAGCTGTGTTTCGGCGACACGCCGACGCTCGCGGACGCCTGTCTGATCCCGCAAGTGTTCAATGCGCAGCGCTTCAAGGTCGACACGGCAAAGTTTCCGACGATTCAGCGCATCTACGATCACGCGATGCAACTCGATCCGTTTGCTCGTGCGGCGCCTGGCGCGCAGCCGGACGCTGAGTGAGGTGATGGGTTGAAGGTAAAAAGGGCACTCCTCGAAGTGCCCTTTTTGCTTGTTGCTTTTGCTTTTTCTTGTTGCTGCTTTTCGCTTGTCGCCGCTTTGCGCTCACTGCTGCGTCAAGACGTTCGCGTCGTTCAACCGCCCAGCAACGCGTCCGAAAACTCTTCCGCGCTGAACGGCTGCAAATCCTCGACCTTTTCGCCAACGCCGATGAAATACACCGGAATCGGTCGCTGCCGCGCGATTGCGGCGAGAATGCCGCCCTTTGCCGTGCCGTCGAGCTTGGTGACGATCAGGCCGGTGAGGCCGAGCGCGTCGTCGAAGGCCTTCACTTGCGCGAGCGCGTTCTGGCCGGTGTTCGCGTCGATCACCAGCAGCACTTCGTGCGGCGCGCCGTCTTGCGCCTTGCCGATCACGCGCTTCACCTTGCGCAGCTCTTCCATCAGATGCAACTGGGTCGGCAGACGGCCGGCCGTGTCCGCCATCATCACGTCAATCTTGCGCGCTCGCGCGGCGCCGACCGCGTCGAAGATCACCGCCGCCGGGTCGCCGCTTTCCTGCGACACGACCGTCACGTTGTTGCGCTGACCCCAGATCGCCAACTGCTCGCGCGCGGCGGCGCGGAACGTGTCGCCGGCGGCCAGCAGCACCGACTGGTCGAAACTCTGCAGATGCTTGGCGAGCTTGCCGATGCTGGTCGTTTTGCCCGCGCCGTTCACGCCGGCGATCATCATGACGAGCGGCTGCGCGCGGCCGAGCATCAGCGACTTTTCGAGCGGCTTGAGCAGGTCGATCAGCAGAGTGCGCAGCGCTGCCTTCACCTGTTGCGGATCGGTGAGGCGCTCAGCGCGCACTTTTTCACGCAGCGATTCGAGCAGGAACTCGGTGGCACCGACGCCCGCGTCGGACATCAGCAGCGCGGTTTCGAGTTCCTCGTAGAGGTCGTCGTCAATCTTCGCGTTGACAAAAATGCCGGTCAGGCTGGAACTCGTCTTCGACAGGCCGGTTTTCAGGCGCGTTAGCCACGAGCGCTTGGCGCCCGCGTCCTGCTCGGGGGGCGGGACGATTTCGACGGTTTCGGGGGTTTTGGGGGTTTCGTCGGTTTCGTATTCTTCGAGCGCGGGTTCTTCTTGCTCCGGCTCGATTGGAGCGGCCACAGGAGCAGGGGCGGGCGAAACCACCGCCGGACGCGGCGCCGACGGTGCGACAGGCGTCTCTACCGCGCGCTCGGGCGCCAAGCCTTCCGGCGCGGTTTGCGACTCTTCTGGCGCGTTATCGGACTCTTTCGAACCCTTGAATCGTTTGAAAAAGCTGAACATGATCTGGCGTGGTGAAAGCGCGCGCCGATGCGCGTAGCCGGCACAAGGCCGGTGGGAGCGGCAGGCAGCGTTGCGATGCGGGATGCAAGGCGCTGGAAGCCGCACATTTTATCAGGCGCGCCGCCGCCCGTCGTATCGGCCGAACGGCCAGGCTGGACGCGGCGCGCCCCTGTGGTAACGTTGGCGCTCCGGCCCCCGCGCATCGGCGTGGCGGGCGCCCACATCAAGTCATTGAAACTGCATGCCCCGTTCTTCATCTTCACGCGCTCACGGCGCTTCGTCCAAAGGCGGCAAGCCGCACGCCATCCGCATCATTGGCGGCGACTGGAAGCGCACACCGTTGCCCGTGCTCGACCTCGACGGCCTGCGCCCCACGCCCGACCGCGTGCGCGAAACGCTCTTCAACTGGCTTGGCCAGGATCTGGAAGGTCGGCGCTGCCTCGATCTGTTCGCCGGCAGCGGCGCGCTAGGCTTCGAGGCGGCGTCGCGCGGCGCGGCGCGGGTTCTGATGGTGGAGCGCAATGCGCGCGCCGCCGCCCAGTTGCGCGCGAATCAGGAACGCCTCGCGGCGCGCACGATCGAAATTGCCGAAGCGGACGGCCTGCGGCTTGCTGCAAGCCTTGCGCCCGGCTCGTTCGACGTGGTGTTTCTCGATCCGCCATTCGACGCCGGTCTGCTCGACAAGGCGCTCACGCTGGCCGTGCCGTTGATCAGCGCCGAAGGTTTTCTGTACGTGGAAACGGGCGAAGCGCTCGAACTCGAGGGCAACGAGACGCTAGCCGGCTGGGAAATCGTGCGGCAAGGGAAAGCGGGCGCCGTCCACTTTCATTTGCTGCAGCGCGAAAATAAGGAATAATGCGCGTTCCATAACAAGCGCCGGGCGGTTTGCCGTTACGCGCGCGGTCGGTGCCGACGGCGTCGGATGGACGCTTTGACGTGCCCCTATGTCTGAAGAGAGGAGAAGTCTCATGGTAGTCGCCGTGTACCCGGGCACATTCGACCCGCTGACTCGCGGTCACGAAGACCTCGTGCGGCGCGCGTCGAGCATTTTCGACACGCTGGTGGTGGGCGTTGCCGACAGCCGCAACAAGAAGCCGTTCTTCACGCTGGAGGAGCGCCTCGACATCGCTCACGAAGTGCTGGGGCACTACCCGAACGTTCAGGTGATGAGCTTCAAGGGCCTGCTGAAGGACTTCGTGCGCAGCAATAACGCGCGGGTGATCGTGCGAGGCCTGCGCGCCGTGTCGGACTTCGAATACGAGTTTCAGATGGCCGGCATGAACCGCTATCTGCTGCCCGACGTCGAAACCATGTTCATGACGCCGTCCGATCAGTATCAGTTCATCTCCGGCACCATCGTGCGTGAAATCGCGCAATTGGGCGGCGATGTCAGCAAATTCGTGTTCCCGTCGGTCGAAAAATGGCTGAAAGAGAAAGTCGCCGCGCTGGATACCAGCGGCGAGGCGTCGGCGGGACAACCGTAACCGGCGTAAACTGTCGGTTTGACGGATTAAAGTCGGCTACGGCCGGCGCGAAGTGAGAGAAGTATGGCCTTGATGATTACCGACGAGTGCATCAATTGCGACGTGTGCGAGCCCGAGTGCCCGAACGACGCGATTTCGATGGGCCCGGAAATCTATGTGATCGACCCGAAGAAATGCACCGAATGCGTCGGCCATTTCGACGAGCCGCAGTGTATTCAGGTGTGTCCGGTGGAGTGCATTCCGCGCGATCCCGAGCATCTGGAAACGCCCGATGGGTTGATGGCGAAGTACCACGCGCTGGTGGCGGCGAAAGAGGCTTGATCGCGCGAATTAGCGCGATGCGAGAGTGGATGAACGGCGAGGCTTGGGCCTCGCCGTTTGCTTTTGGGGTTGGGCTTTGCTTTTTGCGTGCGCGTGCTCGTGCGCGTGTGACGCGTAAAGCGCCAATCCCCGCGCGTCGTGCTTTGCGCGCCCGGTTATCCGATGTACGCGCTGAAAATATCGCGCAGCGCGGCCAACAGAATCTCGCATTCGGCGTCGGTGCCGACTGAGATCCGCAGATGCTGGTCGATTCGCGGCGCCTTGAAATGGCGCACGAAAATCTCCCTTTCCCTGAGCCGCAACACGAGCGTGGCGGCGTCGTAACCCTCATGGCGCGCGAACAGCAGATTCGCCGCCGACGGCACCACCTCGAAGCCCAGCGCCGTCAGTCCCGCGGCCAGCCGCTCGCGGCTCGCGATCACCTTGGCGCAATGGTCGCGAAACCACGCGTCGTCTTCATAGGACGCTGTGGCGGCGACCTGCGCGAGCCGGTCGAGCGGATACGAGTTGAAGCTGTCCTTCACGCGGTTAAGCGCATCGATCAGCGCTGGATGGCCGAACGCAAAGCCGACGCGCATACCGGCAAGCGATCGCGCCTTCGACACGGTTTGAATGACAAGCAGATTCGGATAACGGTCCAGCAGCGCGATGGCCGACTCCGCGCCGAAATCCACGTAGGCCTCGTCGATCACCACGACGGAATCGGTGTTGCGCGCGACCAGACGCTCGATCTCGGCGAGCGGCAGCGGACGGCCCGTCGGCGCGTTCGGATTCGGGAGCAGGACGCCGCCATTCGGCGTCGCGTAATCGCCGATGTGAATGGCGAAGCTGTCGTCGAGCGGAATGGTTTTGTATTCCACCTCGAACAGCTGCGCGTAGGTCGGATAAAAGCTGTACGTGATATCCGGGAACAGCAAGGGTTTATCGTGTTTTAGCAGCGCCTGGAACGTGAGCGCGAGCACTTCGTCCGAGCCGTTGCCCACGAAGATCTGCTCGGCGCGGATGCCATGATGCGCGGCTACCGTTTCGCGCAGCTTGAGCGCCGTCGGATCCGGATAACGCCGCAGAGACTCGCCGGCTTCGCCCAACTCGCGGCGGATCGCCTCGACCACGCGCGGTGATGGCGGATAGGGATTCTCGTTGGCATTCAGCTTCACCGGATGCGTGGCCACGGGCTGTTCGCCCGGCACATACGGCGTCAGACGATGAACGACGTCACTCCAATAGCGGCTCAAGCGATTCTCCTATCGAGGGCGATGCGGCGTGAAACCCCGCGACGAGCGGGGCAAGGCGAGTCAGCCTATACCAGTTCAGAGCACGTCAGCTCGTAGATCGGTCACGGATTGCGATGCAACTGGGTCATCGCCCGTTCCAGCTCGCCCTTGATGATCTGCGGCATGACAGCGAGCGCGCGCTCGACCGATGCATCGATGACGTCCTGCTCTTCACGCCGCGGCGGCTTCAGCACGTAATTGGCGACATCCGGCTTGGCGCCGGCACGCGCGCTTTCGGGAATCAGGTCACGCGGATGTCCAATGCCGATCCGCAGCCGCCAATATTGCTGCGACGACAAATGCGCAGTGATGTCCTTCAGACCGTTATGGCCGCCGCTGCCACCGCCCAGTTTCAGCTTGACGCTGCCGGGCGGCATGTCGAGCTCGTCATGCGTGACCAGAATCTCATCGGGCAGAATTTTGAAGAACTGCGCCACCGCCACTACCGATTGACCCGAGCGGTTCATATAAGTCTGCGGCTCCAGCAGATGCACTTCCTCACCGTGCAGCCGCGCCTTCGCGTAGAAACCGTGGAAGCGCCGCTCGTCGCGCAGCGTCGTGCCTGCTTCGCGCGCCAATTGATCGACCAGCCAGAAGCCGGCGTTGTGGCGCGTCGCGGTGTATTCGGCGCCCGGATTGCCGAGCCCGACGATCAGCTTGATCATGATTGCGTTGGTCCGTCTGGCCCGGTAGCTGAACGCCGCCGTGCCGAAAAGAAAACGAAAAAAAACCCGCCGGGGCGAACCTCGGCGGGTCACATCGACCGTTTCATTGAAACGGATCGAGAGGATTACTTGTTCTTTGCCTGAGGCATTCTTAAGCAGCCGGCTTTTCGCCTTCAGCAGCAGCGGCAGCGTCGCCTTCAGCGATTGCGCCAGCCGGGATCGTTGCAGCTGCGATCACCGGATTTTCTGCTTCGACGTGAGCAACCAGCGACACACCTGCCGGCAGCTTGATGTCCTTGGCGTGAACCGAGTGACCTGCTTCGATCGTTGCCAGATCAACTTCGAGGAATTCCGGCAGTGCCGACGGCAGGCACTCGATTTCGATTTCGTTGATGACGTGCGAGATCACCGCGCTCGACAGCTTGACTGCCGGGTTCGATTCCTGGTTCATGAAGTGCAGCGGCACCTTGGTGTGCAGCTTCTTCTTCGCGTCGACACGTTGGAAGTCCACGTGCAGCACGAGCTGACGGAACGGGTGGTATTGCACGTCGCGCAGCAGAACCTGTTCCGACTTGCCTGCCACTTCCAATTCGAGGATCGACGAGTGGAAAACTTCTTTCTTCAGCGCGTGCCACAGTGCGTTGTGGTCCAGTTCGACCAATTGCGTGTCAGCACCAGCGCCATATACGATACCCGGGGTCTTACCCGCGATACGCAGGCGGCGGCTCGCACCCGTACCTTGCAAAGAACGTTCGAAAGCGACTACTTTCATGTTGAATCTCCAATGCACTGCCCGCGACCAGGCAGTAAAAACGGGGCCTCCAAGCCGTTATGGCTGAGGCCCCAGAGCTGCGGCACAAACCTTCGTTCGTTCATGCCGATTGTGCAAAAGCGCCGCGGGCCGCCTGAAGCGACGCGCGGCGCCTTCGCAAATACTTAACTTTCAGCGAACAGTGACATGACCGAGTCGCCGCGGCGAATCCGCGAGAACGTTTCGGCCAGCAAACCGGCGCTGGTCAGCGAACGGATCTTTGCGCACGAGCGGGCTTCTTCGCCGAGCGGGATCGTGTCCGTGACAACGAGTTCGTCGAGTGCGGAAGCCGCGATACGCTCGCCTGCACCGCCCGACAGAACCGGGTGGGTAGCGTAAGCGAACACCTGCTTCGCACCACGTTCCTTCAAAACCTGAGCTGCCTTGCAGAGCGTGCCGGCGGTGTCGACCATGTCGTCCATGATCACGCAGGTACGGCCTTCGACTTCACCGATGATGTTCATCACTTCGGCGATGTTCGCCTTCGGGCGACGTTTGTCGATGATTGCGAGATCGCAATTCAGTTGCTTCGCCAAAGCCCGGGCACGCACCACGCCGCCAACGTCCGGCGAAACGACCAGCAGGTTCTCGTAGTTCTTCTGGCGAAGATCACCGAGCAGCACGGGCGTGGCGTAAATGTTGTCGACCGGAATGTCGAAGAAACCTTGAATCTGGTCGGCGTGCAGATCCATCGTGATGATCCGCTCGACGCCGGCGATTTCCAGCATGTTCGCCACGATCTTCGCCGAAATGGCGACGCGCGCCGAACGCGGGCGACGATCCTGACGGGCATAACCGAAGTAGGGGATGGCTGCGGTGATCCGGCCGGCGGATGCGCGCTTGAGCGCATCGACCATGATCATCAGTTCCATCAGATTGTCGTTCGCCGGTGCGCATGTGGACTGCAGGACGAAAACATCCTTGCCACGCACGTTTTCCTGAATCTCGACCTGGATTTCACCGTCCGAGAAACGGCTAACCATTGCTTTGCCGAGGGGAATACCGAGGATTTTGACGACTTCCTGTGCAAGCGCGGGATTTGCGTTGCCAGTAAAAACCATCAGGCCGTCATGGCTGCTCATCGTGCACCTACTTCAGGCTGGGGGCGAGGGAAATGCGAGAATTTTTGGCAGGGGAGGAAGGAGTCGAACCTTCGAATGCCGGAATCAAAATCCGGTGCCTTAACCAACTTGGCGACTCCCCTACACTAACTTTGAGCCTCACCGAACGTGGAGTTTCGTTCGATGACGCAAAACTATGACGCGAAAGTAAAGAGTGGATGTTGCTCTAGACTGGCGGCCACTGCGCTGTTCCATTTGCCGGGCAGATTGGCTTGCGCCGCCTCTGCCTCAACTTTACTACGAAACGCTGCAAAGACACTTGCACCTGATCCAGACATCCGCGCTGGCGCGACGTTTTCAAACCATCGCAGCACTTGCGCTACTTCCGCGTATTTTCCTACGACAACCTGCTGCATGTCATTGCGGCCAAAACTTTCTGGCCATTCAGTATTGCAGCTAAGTTCTGCAGGAAAGTCCGTAATTATGAGAGGTTTCGAATCTCTTGTCAACGCTTTTTCGGAAAAAATCGCTGCAGTGGGAACCTGAACTCTCGGCGTCACTACTAGGAAATGGCGCGGCGGCAATTGTACAACGTCCAATGCTTCTCCGACACCCTCCGCGAACGCATTTCTTCCAAAAACAAAGAACGGCACGTCCGCGCCGAGTTTCAGCGCCAGTTCCTGCAGTTCAAGGCGGGGCAAATCGAGCTTCCACAGACGGTTCAGCGCAAGCAGCGTGGTCGCCGCGTCGGAACTGCCGCCGCCGAGGCCGGCGCCCATCGGCAGGCGCTTGTCGATTTCGATGTCGACGCCTTCGCGCGAGCCCGTATGCGCCTTCAATAGCGTCGCGGCGCGCACCGTGAGGTCGTGTTCCGCCGGTACGTCGGCGATCTCGGTGCTGCGCGTGATCAGCCCGTCTTCGCGGCGCTTGAAGTGCAGCGTGTCGCCCCAGTCGAGCAACTGGAAGACCGTTTGCAGCGTGTGATAGCCATCCGGCCGACGGCCCGTGATGTGCAGGAAGAGGTTGAGTTTCGCGGGCGCGAGGCAATCGCGCAGCGAATCGGTGGTTTCAATCATGAGTGATTCGAGGCTACGTGCGCCATAGCGGCGCTAAAAAGCGAGGCAGCGCGACGACATCAGTCGAAGCGCGGCGCGAGTCGATGCGTTACTGATCCAGCACGAGCTTGATGTCGAGCGGCGGTTCCGAACGGCTCAGGTTCAGGCGCTTCACGCCGGTGGCCGGGGCATCGGCGTACGCAAGGTAGTCGATCGTCCAGCCGTCCTGCGTGATCTGCTTCAGACGCGAGGGCTGGTCCGGATCCCTCTCTGTCTTCGCGCGCGAAGTCGGGGCTGGCGACGGTTGCAGCCAATAACGCAGCCCTTCGACCGGCAGCGCGAAGCCGAGCGCGTTCTGCATCAACGTGGAGACGTTATCCGCGGTGAGCGGTTGCTTGTTCGGCAGTTCGAGCGTGGCCGAGGCCGGCGACGACGTCACCACCGCCAGCGTCTGGCCGAGCGGATTGCGCAACTGCAGGGTCACGGTGTCGCCGGTTTCCTGCCAGATGAAGTTGCCGTACGCGTTGCGCTGCTGGCCGTTCTGATCGTTGTACTGGATCGCGAACCGGCCTTGATAAGCGCGGCTGGTCTGCGCGGTCAGGGAAGTCGCGGCATTCGACGTGGACGGCCCTTTCGGCGCGACCGACGCACAGCCGGCCAACGCGACAGCCGCCGCCGCTGCGAATCCGAGCACCGCGCCACGCAGCGCCCGGGGAAAGGAAAGCAAACGGGAAAGACGCATCAAAGATCGTTCACCTGGAGACGTTGAAGCGTTTTGACCAGCGTGTCGTTGTCCGGTTCGAGCTTGCGGGCGTCGCGGAACGCCGCGCGTGCCTGGTCCTGCGCGCCGGTTTTCCACAGCACTTCGCCGAGATGCGCGCCGATTTCGGCGTTCGGCTGGATGTCGTACGCTTTGCGCAGCAGCTTGATCGCGTCCGACGTATCGCCCATGCGGAATTTGACCCAGCCGACGCTGTCCATGATGAACGCGTCGTTAGGCGCCAGCGACGACGCCTTCTCGACCAGCTTGTCCGCTTCCGGGAGGCGCTGGCCACGATCGGCCAGCGAATACCCGAGTGCGTTGTACGCCTGGGGATTGTCCGGCTGCGTCTGGATCAGCTTGCGCAACTGCGCTTCCATCACATCGTAATGGCCGGTTTTTTCGGCGGCCATAGCGTAGTCATAGGTCAGATCGGGATCGTCGGGGAAGTTCGCCGTGGCTTGCTGCAGGCGCGACTCCGCTTCCGGGTAGCGCTTCGCGTCGAACAGGATCGCCGCGTCGGTGCGGGCGATCAGCGCCTGGTCACGCGGATCGGGCGCCGGCAGCGTGGCCAGCAGCTTGCGCGCGTCGTCGGTCTTGCCCTGCTTGGCGAGCAACTGGGCGCGTGTGATCTGCGCCGGCACGTATTGCTGGCTCTGCGGCGAAATCTTGTTCAACCAGTCGCCCGCGGCCGCCTCGTTCTTCTGCTCGAGCGACAGTTGCGCCAAGTAGATATACGCCTGGCCCGGATCTGCGCCCGGCGTTTTCTCGGCCTGCTGCGCGTATTGCGTCAGATACGTTTGCGCGTCGGTGAAATTCTTCTGCTGGATCTTGATCAACGCGAGCGCCATGAGCGGCGTGAGATCTTTCGCGTCGTTCTTGTGCATGGTCTCGAACTGCTTCTGCGCGTCGTCCAGACGGTCGCTCGCGAGATACATCTGCGCGAGCGCGAGACGCGCGTCATGCGATTTCGGATTTTGCTGCACGTACTTTTCGAGCGACGCAATGCCTTCCTTGCGCTCTTCCGGGCCCATCTGCGACAGCATCAACGCGGCCGGCAGATAGTCCGGCTTGAGCGTGAGCGCCTGTTCGAGCGACTTGCGCGCGCCCGGCGCGTCGTCCGCCTGAATCTGCTGACGTGCGATCGCCAGTTGCGCTTCCGGCCGGTCCATGTCGTTCTTCAACAGATCCTGCAGCACGTGCAACCCACCAACGCGATTCGGTCCGCGCGAGAGCAGCAACTGCAACGCCAGCATGGCGCTGCCGCGATTCTCGGCAGGCACCTTGGTGAGTTCGCGGGCGAGGATCGGCTCGGCGTCGTCAGGCTTGCCGGACAACACGAGTAGCGACGCGTCGAGTTGCGCGGCGCGCTCCGAACTCGGCGCATACTGCTGCCACAACTGCGCGGCGGCCAGTGCGTCCGACGGGCTTTGCGCGCCCAACGCGATTTCGGTGGCGCGTTGCGCCATGCGCGGATCGTGCGTGTCGCGCGCGAGCGCGAGATAGGTCTGGTAGGCGGGCGCCGGCTGGTCGCGTTGCAACGCGACTTCGGCGGCGAGCACCTGGAATACGATCTGACTTGTCAGCGGCACATTCGGCAGAGATTTCTGGTCTTCCGCCGACGCGGGCCCAAGCGGGTCGGGCAGGGTGACTGAAGTGTCATCCGAGTCCGGGGAAGGGTCCTGCGCGTGCGCGGGCACGGCGGCCAGCGCCCAGACCGCGAGCGCGGCGGCACCTAGCATCCGGCGGGCGGACACGGCGTGCGGCACGCGGAATGCGCTAGCCGGGCGCTTCGAAAACAGCTTCACGAAGGACAAGTTCATGGAAATCCGTTCAATGTTTCGGTCGATTGTAACGCGCTCGCTACAATACGCGCACAACCACTCACGCAAGTTGCAGACCAGTTAGACATGCCAGAGTTGCCAGAAGTTGAGGTTACCCGACGGGGAATCGAACCGTATGTGTCCGGCCGCAAGGTTGAACGCGTCGACATCCGCACGCCCGCGCTGCGCTGGCCGATTCCGGCCGAGCTTGCGAAAACCTTGCGCGGCCATGTGGTCCGTAAGGTCGAGCGGCGCGGCAAGTATCTGCTGTTCGAAATCGACGCGGGCTGGTTCATTGTGCATCTTGGCATGACTGGCACGCTGCGGGTGCTGCGTCACGTGCCGCATCCGCCGGCCGCGGCGAAACACGATCACGTCGACTGGATTTTCGACGAATTCATTCTGCGCTATCGCGATCCCCGGCGCTTTGGGGCGGTGCTGTGGCATTCGCGTGAAGCCGGCGACGTGCTCGAGCATCCGCTGCTCGCCGGGCTTGGCGTGGAGCCGTTTTCGCCGGCGTTCTCCGGTGCGCTGATGCATCGTCTCACGCGCGGGCGCAAGGTGTCGGTGAAGCAGGCACTGCTGGCCGGTGAAATCGTGGTCGGCGTGGGCAATATCTACGCGTCGGAAAGTCTGTTTCGCGCCGGCATCCGGCCGACTACCGCGGCGGGCCGCGTCTCGCTGGTGCGCTACGACCTGCTCGCCGACGCCGTGCGGGTGACGCTCGCCGCCGCAATCGAGAAGGGCGGCAGTACGCTGCGCGATTTCGTCGGCAGTAATGGCGAAAGCGGGTACTTCCAGCTCGACTATTTCGTCTATGATCGCGCGGGGCTGCCGTGCCGCGTGTGTGGAACGGCGATCAAACAGATCGTGCAGGGGCAGCGCTCCACGTATTTCTGTCCCACCTGTCAGCGTTAATTCCTCAATGCCTTCTCGCTTAACACCGCGTTCAACTTCGTCCGCTGCGCCTCAGGCCGCTTTCCCGGTCATGTCCGATTTTTCCGCGCGGCTGATCGCGTGGCAGCGTCAGCATGGGCGTCACGATCTGCCGTGGCAAAACACGCGCGATCCGTATCGCATCTGGCTGTCGGAAATCATGTTGCAGCAGACCCAGGTGTCGACGGTGATTCCGTACTACGCGAAGTTTCTCGCGCGTTGTCCGGATGTCGCCGCGCTCGCCGCCGCGCCGGTTGACGACGTCATGGCGCTGTGGGCCGGTCTCGGCTACTACACGCGTGCGCGCAATCTGCATCGCTGCGCGCAGACCGTCGTCGAGCGGCATGGCGGCGCGTTTCCGGCCTCGGTCGAAGAACTCGCGGAGTTGCCGGGCATCGGCCGTTCGACGGCGGCGGCGATCGCGTCGTTCGCGTTCGGCGCGCGCGCGACGATTCTCGACGGCAATGTGAAGCGCGTGCTGGCGCGGGTGTTCGGCGTCGAAGGTTTTACCGGCGAAAAGAAAGTCGAAAACGCAATGTGGACGCTGGCGGAATCGCTGCTGCCGCTCAACGCATCGGACGACGAAGTCAGCGCCTACACGCAAGGTCTGATGGACCTCGGCGCCACGCTGTGCGTGCGCGGCAAGCCGGATTGTTTGCGCTGCCCGTATGCGGTCGACTGCGTGGCCAACGTGACGGGACGTCAGCGCGAACTGCCCACGGCGCGTCCGAAGAAAACCGTGCCGACGCGTCGTACGTGGATGCTGGTGCTGCGCGACGGCAACGCGGTAATGCTGGAGAAACGGCCGCCGTCGGGCATCTGGGGCGGCTTGTGGAGCCTGCCCGAAGCCGCCGACGAAGCCGCGCTCGCCGAACGTGCGCGCGCGTTCGGCGGTGACGGTGCGGTCTCGCCGCTGGCGCCGCTCACGCATGTGTTCACGCACTTCAAGCTGGATATCGAGCCGCGCCTCGCCGAGTTGGATAGCAAGGTAGGCGCACTGACCGTGCTAGGCGACGCAGACACCGCGTGGGTCACGTTGAGCGATCTCGATTCGTTCGGTGTGCCGGCGCCGGTGCGCAAGCTGCTGGACGGCTTGCAGGGTTCGTTAATCTGATCAATCGGCCGCATTCTGTAGCTTGAGCGTGTGTCTGCCGGGAACGGGTCCCTTTAACGCTTGCTTCGCGGCGTATTCAAAGCAGTTGATGCTGCTGCATGTAGTGATGAACCACATCGATCCGTGCGCCAGCGTCCTGCAATTCCATCAGTTTCTGACGCGCACGCAATGCGATCGGCAGCACCTCGGCGAGCCGGTTCGACACCCACGACGGATCTTCGAGCCTGAACGGCTCCGCGAACGGCAGGCTATCGGCGTCCCGCTCGCGGATCGTGGCAATGATCCGCTCGAGCACTTCCGCGCACGCGCCGAATTTGGCCAGCAGTTCATTGCCCTCGAGCGGCATGTCTTCGCCGAGCGGCTCGGCCATGCCGACCAGCAAACCATTGTGTTCCACCCGATGAGACAGCAGCCGGAAGCGCCGCGTGCCGCGTGCGCGAATCAGCAGCATGCCGAAGGCTTCGACATCGCACTCCTCGATTTCGGCCAGACAGCCGATTGCTTCGGGCACCGAAGGCTCCTGCTCACGCGCGACTTCGGCGCCGCTTTTCAGCAGACACACGCCGAACGGCGTTTTCTCGCGTAGACAGTCGCGCGCCATGTCGAGATAGCGCGCTTCGAAGATCTTCAACGGCAGCAGGCCGTCGGGAAACAGCACCGTATGCAGCGGAAACAGCGGCACATCGGCAAGCACAGTAGAAGTAGAAGACATGGCGCAACGCTTCGAGTTGAGGCCGCGCGATGCGGCCGGTTAAGCCACTAACTTCGATGATGCGCTGGCGTCGACCGGCGCATCGCGGTGCCGCACAATGACATTCGCCGAGGCTGCGAGACGCGCGGCAAGCGTCTCCGCGATGAACACCGAACGGTGCTGGCCACCCGTGCAACCAATCGCGACGGTCAGATAACTACGATTGTCGTCGCGGAAATGCGGAAGCCATTTGGCGAGAAACTTCTCGATGTCGTCGATCATTTCATGCACAACCGGCAACGCATCGAGAAAATCCATCACCGGTTTGTCGAGGCCCGTGAGCGGCCGCAATTCGTGATCGTAATACGGGTTCGGCAGCGTGCGTACGTCGAAGACGAAATCGGCGTCGAGCGGCACGCCGCGCTTGAAGCCGAATGACTCGAACATCAGCACGAGCCCTGCATCTTCCTGCTCGATGAAACGCTTGACCCACGCGCGCAACACGTTCGCGCGCAGATTGCTGGTGTCGATCTGATGGCCGAATTCCGCGAGACCCGCGACGAATTCGCGTTCACGTTCGATCGCTTCCGCGAGCGAGGTGAGCAGGCCGACGTCCGCATCATGCGCGGTAGAACCGGATAGCGGATGGCGGCGGCGTGTTTCGGAGAAGCGCTGGATCAGCGACTGCGTGCTGGCGTTCAGGAAGAGGACGCGCACGTCATGAGCGCGCGACAGATCGCGGATCATGGCGGGCATGTCGTCGAGCGAGGCGCTCGAACGTGCGTCGATTGCGACCGCGAGGCGGTCGTGCCCGTCTTCGGCGAGGTACGACGCCAGCTGCGGCAGGAAACGCGGCGGCAAATTGTCGACGCAATAATAGCCCGCGTCTTCAAGCGCGTTCAAGGCAACTGACTTGCCGGAGCCGGATATACCGGTGATCAGGATTATGCGCATGGAGTCGTCAAAACCGTACATTTCATCATAGCATCTGGTCCCCATGCTCGTACCCGCGGCCTGCCGTAGGCTGCGAGTGCGTCATGGTGTCGCGCGGTGTGCCTGGCGTCGCGGACTCAGATCAGTTTGCCGGGAAACTGGCTGTCGGGGTCTTGCATCGCGAGGCGCTGCCGGTCCATGAAGTCGCGCAGCGTGTCGATGCCGCGCAGTTGCAGGATCGTGTTGCGCACCGCCGCCTCGACCAACACAGCGAGATTTCGGCCGGCGGCCACCTGAATCGTCACCTTGCTGATCGGCAGGCCGAGCACGTCGACGGTTTGGCTTTCCAGCGGCAGGCGCTGGAATTCACCGTCGGGACGGCGTACCAGTTGCACGATCAGCTTCAGCTTCATTTTCCGCCGCACAGCGGTTTCACCGAAGATCGTCTTGATGTCGAGCAGGCCGAGGCCGCGTACTTCGAGCAGGTTTTGCAGCAGCGGCGGGCAACGCCCTTCGACGAAGTCCGGGCCGAGGCGCACGAAATCCACGGCGTCGTCCGCCACGAGGCCGTGGCCGCGGCTGATCAACTCCAGCCCGAGTTCGCTCTTGCCGAGGCCCGAGTCGCCGGTGAGCAGCACGCCCATGCCGAGAATGTCGAGGAACACGCCGTGCAGCGTGGCGCGCGGCGCGAGAATGCGCGACATGTACAAACGCAGGCTGTCGATCACCGCGGCGGCGGACATTGGCGTGGTGAACAGCGGTGTGGACGAGCGCGTGCAGCGCAGCACCAGTTCCGGCGGCGCGGCGACGCCGCCCGCCACCACCAGAAACGGTGGCTCCAACGCGATCAGCTCGCCCATGTGGCGCGAGCGGTCTTCGTCGGTTTGGCGCTTGTAGTAGTCGATTTCGGCGTCGCCGAGCACCTGGATCCGGTTCGGGTGGATCAGGTTCAAGTGGCCGACAAGGTCGGCGCTCGACGTGGCATTGGCGACCGATTCCGAAGAAAAGCCGCGCTCCCAGCCTTCATGCCCCGTCAGCCAGCTCAGTTTCAGCATGGCGGCGTTGTCGTCGAAAATGCTCTGGGCGTTGATGCTGGACGTATCCATGAGTCAGTGACTCCAGTGTGAGCCGCTAGCCCGGCAACCTGGCGGCCGCGTAAACGCGGTCCGCTTTCGTTGCGAGACCTTACCCGCGCGCGGATGGCCACCGCGCATGCGGATCAGCGGCGTGCGGATAACCGCCGCTACATCAAGGTTGCCACTGAGTGAGCAGGCGATGCAATGATTCGCGGTCTTCTTCCGTGTGCAGGCGCTCGCGGGCTTCGCGATCGGACAGCAACTGGGCGATTTCCGAAAGAATTTCGAGGTGCTGCTGGGTGGCCTGTTCGGGCACGAGCAGGAAGATCAGCAGCGAAACCGGCTGACCGTCGGGCGATTCGAAGGGGATGGGTTCGGCAAGACGGACGAACGCGGCGAGCGGCTGCTTCAAGCCTTTGATCCGGCCATGCGGAATCGCGACGCCTTCGCCGAGCCCCGTCGATCCGAGGCGCTCACGCGCAAACAGATTGTCAGTGACCGTGCTACGGGCGATGCCGTTCTGGTTCTCGAAGATCAGGCCCGCTTGCTCGAATACACGTTTCTTGCTGGTGACCGATAGTCCGACGACGACGTTCTCGAGGGGAAGAAATTTGGCTAAACGATTCATGTTGACAGGCGAAAACGTGGCCTGGATTCTCCTCGATGAGGCGTTTGAGTGACGTTCCATTCGTTTGATGCTCACGGCAACGTGCGTTGGAGTCCGAAAGCACAAGACTCCTGCCGACTTCCGTTAGCGCTGGCTTGACCCCGATGGTAACCGGAACATTATAGAACAGGGTAGCAACAGATGGTGCGGCGCGCCATCGATGCGCGACGGGTTTTTGAAGGATCGTTCGACGCCACACGATTCTCGCGGAAAAAGCGCTCGCACAACGAAAAACCGCCCGATTTCGGGCGGTTTGGCTAGGGTAGGGAATATGAAGCGGCGCTTCTAATTTGCCCTATTGCGGCGGCACGTCTATCTGCGGCGCCGGCTGATACTTGATCGCCTCGTGCGCATGGCCTTGCAGACGATCCTTGTGGCGGAGCACTTGCCGGTCAAGCTTGTCGATCATCAGATCGATCGCAGCGTAGAGGTCGCTGTCACAGCTCTCGACAAAGATGTCCTTGCCCTTCAGATGCAGGTTGATTTCAACCTTTTGACGCTTTTCCTTTTCCTTATGGTTGTCGACCGAGAGGACCACACTGCCGTCGATTACCTGATCGAAATGTCTTAGCACCCTATCCAGTTTGGTGATCACGTATTCGCGCAACGCAGGCGTTACTTCGAGGTGGTGTCCACTGATCTGCAGATTCATAGTGCTTCTCCAAGCTAATGGCCGCTTGTTCCGCACGATGACGTAGGTCCGGTCGATCTGTCGGCTTGCCTGAGTCGCCCCCCGGTGACTGACTTCTGGCAGGTCGCATCGGCCGGCCTGTCCGCCAACTGCGGAGCGGCCGGTAAATGCCCGCCACGGAAGGCGACGGGCTACAGAGACTTGCGCAGGTTGACTGCCGGAATCTTGAGTGCTTCGCGATACTTCGCCACGGTGCGGCGCGCGACCACGAAGCCCTGTTCCGCCAGCAGTTCGGCTATGCGGCTGTCTGAAAGAGGAGATTTCGGGTTTTCCGCTCCTATCAGTTGCTTGATGAGCGCACGGATCGCCGTTGAAGACGCCGCGCCGCCCGTGTCAGTCGAAACGTGTGATCCGAAGAAGTACTTAAATTCAAGCGTCCCGAATGGGGTCAGCATGTATTTACCGGTTGTCACACGCGAGACAGTTGACTCGTGTAGGCCTAGCGTATCAGCAATTTCCCGCAAGACCAAGGGGCGCATAGCAATTTCGCCGTGGACAAAAAAGCTCTTTTGACGTTCCACAATAGCTTGCGCAACTCGCAGGATGGTCTCGAACCGCTGCTGGATATTTTTGATCAGCCAGCGTGCTTCCTGCAGTTGCTGGCGCAACGAACCGCTACCCGGATCGCCGCGGTTATTGCGCAGAATATTGGCGTACAGATGATTGATACGCAGCTTCGGCACGACTTCCGGATTCAGTTCGGCCTGCCAGCCTTGCGCCGTTTTGCGCACCATGATGTCGGGCACCACGTAGTCCGCTTCGGCTTTGCCGTAGGCCGCGCCGGGGAACGGCTCGAGCGAGCGGATCAGCACATGCGCGTCGCGCAGGTCGTCGTCGTTGGCCTTCAGGTGTTTGCGCAGACGCGTGAAATCGCGAGCCGCGAGCAGTTCCAGATGGTGGGCCACGATGTCGAGCGCGAGCGTACGCGTAGGCGACGTGTCGAGCCGCAGCAATTGCAACTTCAGACATTCGGATGCAGAGCGCGCGCCCACACCCGCCGGGTCGAAGCTATGTAGCAGCGCTAGCGCGGCATTCAGCTCGTCGGTGTCGACTTCGAGTTCGTCAGGCAGATCGGCTAGCACTTCGTCAAGCGTGGCAGCGAGATAACCGTCGTCGTCGAGCGATTCGATCAGGAACGTGATCAGCGCGCGGTCGCGTTGACCCGCCTGGGTCACGCGCAATTGCGCCATCAGATGATCGCGCAGCGAGGTGCTGGATTCGTGAATTTGCAGCGGCGGCAGATCGTCGTCGTCCGACGCGTTGCCGGAGCGGCCGTAGTCGTCGAGATTCCATTGCGACGCGTCGCCGCTGCTGTCGCCCGAGAGGCCGTTGTATTCGTCCACGCCTTGCGGCTCGCCGTTCTCGGCGCGCTCGCTGCTACTGGACGATGACGACGTATTGCCGCCCATCTGGTCCGGCGGTGCGGACGAATTGGGCGCTTGCGCGATCAGCGAGCCGTCTGCCGCCACCCGCAGCGGACTCGCGATCCAGTCGTCCTCGTTCTCGAGGAGCGGATTCTGCGAGATCGCCATGGAGACTTCCTGCTGCAGTTCGAGCGTAGACAGCTGAAGCAGCCGGATGGACTGCTGCAGTTGTGGTGTCAGCGCAAGATGCTGCGATAGGCGGAGTTGGAGGCTGGCTTTCATGGCAAGTTGAGATTCATTGTAGAGAGTTTGCCACGACCGCGATACATTGCGACATTCGCAATTACGCGTGCGCCCGTTTTCGGCGGCGCCGGGCGCGAACGGCCCGGGTCAGGATGCGGATGTGCGGTTGCCGCAAAGGGACCGGCGTATGCGCGTTGGCATAGCCGGGGTGTCCCTTGTGTGCTTACATGCGGAAGTGCTCGCCCAGATAGACGCGCCGCACGCTTTCGTTTTCGATGATGTCGCTCGGCGCACCGGCGGCCAGCACGCTGCCGTCGCTGATGATGTACGCGTGATCGCAGATGCCGAGCGTTTCGCGCACGTTGTGATCGGTGATCAGCACGCCGATATTGCGCTGCTTCAGAAATTTAACGATCTTCTGGATTTCCAGCACCGCGATCGGATCGACGCCCGCGAACGGTTCGTCGAGCAGAATAAAGCTCGGATTAGTGGCCAGCGCGCGCGCGATTTCAACCCGGCGGCGTTCGCCACCCGACAGCGACAGCGCCGGATTCTGGCGCAAATGCGCGATCTGCAACTCGTCGAGCAACGCTTCGGTGCGGCTCGTGATGGTGTCTTTGCTGAGCCGCTTGCCGTTGTCTTCGTGCTGCAACTCCAGCACCGCGCGAATGTTTTCCTCGACGGTGAGCTTGCGGAACACCGACGCTTCCTGCGGCAGATACGACAAGCCCAGCGAAGCGCGTTTATGGATCGGCAGCAGGCTGATCGACTTGCCGTCCAGATCGATTTCACCGGCGTCGAGCGGCACGAGGCCGACGATCATATAGAACGAGGTCGTCTTGCCCGCGCCGTTAGGCCCAAGCAGACCGACCACTTCGCCGCTTTTCACGTCGAGCGACACGTCTTTGACGACCGTGCGCGAACCATAGCGCTTCTTCAGATTACGTACGACCAGCGAGCTGCTGGTGCCGGCCGGCTTGCGATTAGGGAGGGACGCGGAGGTGCTCACTGATTCGGCGCTCCCTGGATCGAGGTGGACGGTGCGAGCGTGGCCGACGCGCCGTTCAGCGGCGCGGCGCCGCCGTTGCGCGGCGACAGCATGGCGCGCACGCGGCCGCTCGGGTTCCCCGGGCCGGCGACATCTTTGCCCGCCTTCGCGGTGTAGAAGTCGTTCTGGCCGTCGTAGGTAATGACGCTGCCGTGCACCTGGTCCATCACGGTGGCGAGGCCTTGCAGGCGCTTCACGGTTGCATTCGTGGTGAGCGTGGTCAGGTCCTGCTTGCCGTCGTAGTCGATGCGGATCGCCGTGCCTTCGATGTACTCGTCGAGGCCTTCACGCTTCTGGCGGAAATACGACAGATTGCCGCCGCTCGACGTGCCGGTAGCGTACTGATAGCCCTGCGGGTCTTGCGTCACTTCGACGCGATCGGCCTTGATCACGATCGTGCCTTTAGTGGCGACCACGTGGCCGGTGAAGATGTTGACCTGCTTGAGGTCGTCGTAAGTCATGTTGTCCGCTTCGATGTTCAGCGGCTTGTCCTTGTCGGCGCGGTCCGCGTGCGCAAGCGGCGCGAAGCCTGCGAGCGGCAACGCGACGAGTAGCGCAGCGAGTCCGGCGCGCCACGCGGACAAAGCGCGCGAGCGGCCGGTATCAAAACGGGGGAACGATTCGTTCATGCAGTCACGCCTGGAATAGATTACCCGGGTTGCTTGGGCGAGCTGCCACCGGCTTCGGACGGCGCGATCGCGCCTTTCACGTTGCCGAACAGCTGCATCACCCGGGTGACGTTGTTGTAATTCATGCCGCTGGCAGTCATCACTGACATGCCGCGCTGAAGTTTAACCGGCTTTTCGGTCTCGATCACATCGTCGTTGACCAGCACCTTAAAATGCGCCGAATCCGCCTGCATCTGCGGATCGCCGTAGCCAGGCGCCCGTAGAATGCGCGCATTGCCGTACAGGTCGACGATCGAGGCGTCGCCGTTCACCTTGCCGGTGTCGCCGGTGGCGGTGACGATCGGCTTGCCGGGCTGGAACGCACGCATGGCCGGCTTGACGAGGTCGCTCAGTTCGTCGTCTTCGTAATGAATCAGCGATTGAGCGGTCAGGCGGTATTGCGTCGAGCCCGACTGATCGAGTTCGGAAACCGAGAAGTTGTCCGCGAAGTAGTCGGGCGTGTGTTCCTTGGGACGCACCACGCCTTCGTTTTGCCGCGGCAGGGTGGCCTGCAGCAGCCACCAGGTGATACCGGCGAGCGCGGCCATGGCCACCAGCGGGATCAGCGAAGTCAGGCGAAACTGGTTCATCCGACGAGGCCTCGCTGTTCGCCGCTACAGGCTGCCGCGAGCAGCGCTTCATATTTGTGCTGGGCGCGCAGCAGCGTGTCGACGACTTCACGGGCCGCGCCGTGTCCGCCGCGCGCCTCGCTCACCCAATGCGCGCGTGCGATCACTTCAGGATGCGAGTTGGCGGGCGCTGCCGCGAAGCCGACCTTCAGCATGACCGCGAGATCGACCCAGTCGTCGCCCATGTAGCCGCATTCTTCCGCCGTCAGGCCGGTCTGCTGGAGCAGATCGGCGAAGGCCGCGGGTTTGTCCTGCACGCCTTGATAGACGTGCGTGACGTTCATTTCTTTCGCCCGCACCGCGACGATGCCCGACTTGCGCCCGGTGATGATCGCCGTGTCGATGCCGGCCTGGCGCAGCAGCTTCATGCCGTGGCCGTCCATCGAGTGGAAGCCTTTCATCGTGTCGCCTTCCGCCGTGAACAGCAGGCCGCCGTCGGTCAATACACCGTCGACGTCGAAAATCATCAGCTTCACGCGGCTCGCGCGTTCGGTCGCGGTCACAGGGGCGATGGCCATCAGATCACCTTCTTCGAGAACAGGTCGTGCATGTTGAGTGCGCCGATCAGCTTGCCTGCTTCGTCGACGACCAGCATCTGATTGATGCGGTGGCGCTCCATCAGTTCCACGGCTTCCACCGCGAGGTGATCCGGGCCGATGGTGCGTGGACCGGCTGTCATGACCGAGGCGATCGACAGGCCGCGGAAATCGCCGTCGCGTTCGAGCACGCGGCGCAGGTCGCCGTCGGTGAAGATGCCGGCAACGCGGTCTTCGTGATCGACGATCGCGGTCATGCCCATGCGCTTGGCGGTCAACTGGAACAGCGCGTCGCGTACGGTGGCCTCGGGCGTGACCTTCGGCACCTGGTCGCCGGTGCGCATCACGTCGCGGACATAAGTGAGCAGGCGGCGGCCGAGCGCGCCGCCCGGATGCGAGCGCGCGAAGTCGTCGCGGCCGAAACCGCGCGCGTCGAGCACCACGACCGCGAGCGCATCGCCGAGCGCGAGCGCGGCGGTAGTGCTGGCGGTGGGCGCAAGATTCATCGGACAGGCTTCTTTTGCCACCGCGGAATTCAGGTGCACGTCGGCCAGTTGTGCGAGACTCGACGACGGACGTCCGGTCATTGCGATCAGCTTCGCGCCGAGCCGCTTGATGAGCGGCAGGATCGCCACGAGTTCTTCGGTTTCGCCGGAATTGGACAGCGCGATAAACACGTCGTCGGCGGTGACCATGCCGAGGTCACCATGACTGGCTTCCGCGGGATGCACGAAGAACGCCGGTGTGCCGGTGCTGGCGAGCGTGGCCGCGAGCTTGCGCGCCACGTGGCCGGATTTGCCGATGCCGGAAACAACCACGCGCCCACGGCAGCCCAGGATGAAATCGACCGCCCCGACGAAGCCTTCGTCGAGTTGATCGCGAAGCGCGCGCACGGCGTCCGCTTCGATGTCGAGCACGTCACGAGCGAGCGTGAGTGCCCGGTCGCCATTGATTTTCGCTATCATTCGCGGAGTATAGCAAAGGCGCTTGTTCGCCGCGCCGGGCCTGCTGTGCCAAGCCGCTGCCTTTATTGCTGTTTTTTACGGCCCCTCAACCTTGTCGCACGGCGTTTTGCGTGCGCGGTTCCGCTGACGAACGAGGACGCTTTACCGATGCGTTTCTGCCGATGATTTCCCCCCTCGAAATGACGCTGTTCCTGCTGCTGGCATCGG
This sequence comes from Paraburkholderia bryophila, assembly GCF_013409255.1. Taxonomy (NCBI): domain Bacteria; kingdom Pseudomonadati; phylum Pseudomonadota; class Betaproteobacteria; order Burkholderiales; family Burkholderiaceae; genus Paraburkholderia; species Paraburkholderia bryophila. Next base: position 2,397,314 of record NZ_JACCAS010000001.1, on the reverse strand, counting down.
TGGCGGGCGTGGTGATCTTTCGCTTCCTGAATCTTCCGCCGATGCTCGGCTATTTGTCGGTGGGGATCGTTGTCGGCCCGCATGCGTTCGGTTTGATCCCTGACTCGGCCGGCGCGCAGAACCTCGCCGAATTCGGCGTGGTGTTCCTGATGTTTTCGATCGGGCTGGAGTTTTCGCTCGCCAAGCTGCGTTCCATGCGCCGGCTCGTGTTCGGCCTCGGCCTGTTGCAGGTGATCGGCACGATCGCGGTGGCGGTCACGCTCGGCTTCGTGCTGGAGCGCTGGGTGCATATCACGTGGCAGGCGAGTGTGGCGCTGGGCGGTGCGCTGGCCATGTCGTCGACGGCGATCGTCAGCAAGATGCTGGCGGAGCGGCTCGAAATCGAAACCGAGCACGGCCGCAATATCTTCGGCGTGCTGCTGTTCCAGGATCTGGCGGTGGTGCCGCTGTTGATCGTGATCGCGGCGCTCGGCGGCGATTCCAAAGACCTGGTGAGCGCGCTCGGCCTCGCTTCGATCAAGATCGTCGTGGCGTTGGCGCTGCTGCTGATCGTCGGGCAGCGCTTCATGACGCGCTGGTTCAATGTGGTCGCGCGGCGCCGGTCGCAGGAACTGTTCATTCTCAATCTGCTGCTGGTCACGCTCGGCTCGGCGTTCATCACCGACAAATTCGGTTTGTCGCTCGCGCTCGGCGCGTTTATCGCCGGTATGTTGATCGCCGAGACGCCGTACCGGCATCAGGTGGAAGAGGACATCAAGCCGTTTCGTGACGTGCTGCTGGGGCTGTTCTTCGTTACCACCGGCATGCTGCTGAATCCGCGCGTGATCTGGGAGCATCCGTTTATCGTGCTCGGCTTCCTGGTCGGGCCGATCGTGCTGAAGGCGGTGATGGTGACGGGGCTGTCGCGCCTGTTCGGTGCGTCGCCGGGTGTCGCGATGCGCACCGGTATCGGCCTCGCGCAAGCCGGCGAGTTCGGCTTCGTGCTGCTGAATCTGATTCTCGACAAGCATCTCGTCGACGCCACGCTGCTGCAGGCGATTCTCGCGGCGATGCTGCTGTCCATGCTGGCCGCGCCGTTCCTGATCCAGAACGCGGACCGGATCGTGCTGCGCTTGTCTTCCACTGAATGGATGATGCAGTCGTTGCAAATGACGCGCATCGCCACGCAGAGTTTGAAACAGAGCGGTCACGTGATCATCTGCGGATACGGCCGGGCTGGGCAGAATCTGGCGCGCATGCTCGAACACGAAGGGCTCTCGTACGTCGCGCTCGATCTCGATCCCGATCGCGTGGCGGCGGCCGCGGCGGCCGGCGAATCGGTCGTGTTCGGCGACGCGGGGCGGCGCGAATCGCTGCTCGCCGCCGGTATCCATCGCGCGGCCGCGATTGCGATTACCTACGCGAATACGCCGTCCGCTTTGCGCGTACTGCACAACATTCACGAGCTGGAGCCGACGCTGCCGGTGATCGTGCGCACCGTCGATGACGCCGATCTGGAAAAGCTGCTGGCCGCCGGCGCGACCGAGGTGATTCCTGAAATCGTCGAAGGCAGTCTGATGCTGGCGTCGCATACGCTGGTGCTGATGGGCGTGCCGATGCGGCGAGTGGTGCGGCGGGTCGAGGAAATGCGCGACGAACGCTACGCGCTGCTGCGCGGTTATTTCCACGGCGCCGACGACGTGGAAGACGACGACGGCCACGAACAGGTGCGGCTACAATCGGTGCCGGTCGACGAAAATGCCGACGCGGTGGGCCGTACGCTTGCTGAAGTCGGGTTGTTCGAGCTGGGCGTCGAAGTGACGGCAATTCGCCGGCACGGCATTCGCGGCGTCGAGCCGGACCCGTCCACCAAGCTGCGCGCGAGCGACATCGTGGTGTTGCGCGGTTTGCCCGAACAGTTGGCGAGCGCCGAGGAACGGTTGTCGAAGCACCGCCGCGCGGGCGCCGCCGCGGCATAGGTGTGGAATGAGGCAGGTGGCAGGCGGCGCGTGCCGTGAGCTTGCGACGCCGCCCTTGCTCACCCAGCACCAGGGTCCCGCCCGACCACCCCGATTTCGCTTTTCATCGGACCTGACAAGGTCCATCCGGAGACACCATGTCCAACGCGCTCCCGAGCGCGCCGCTCGATGCGGCCGACTACATCAAAAGCCACATTCGCACGGTGCCCGACTGGCCGCAACCGGGTGTGCAGTTCCGCGACATCACGCCGTTGCTGCAGGAGCGCAAGTCACTGCGCGTGCTGATCGATCTGTTCGTGCAGCGCTATATCGATGCGAAGCTCGACTACATTGCCGGGCTCGATGCGCGCGGCTTCATCATCGGGCCGATTCTCGCGTATGAGCTGAACCTCGGCTTCATACCGATCCGCAAGGCGGGCAAGCTGCCGTACAAGCGGGTTTCGCAATCGTACCAACTCGAATACGGCAGCGCGACCGTCGAGATTCACGAGGACGCCTGCAAGCCGGGCGACCGTGTCGTGATCGTCGACGATCTGATCGCCACCGGCGGCACGATGCTGGCCGGCAAGATGCTGCTCGAACGGCTCGGCGCGGTCGTGGTGGAAGGCGCGGCGATCATCGATCTGCCTGAACTCGGCGGCTCGAAGCTGCTGCGCGACGGCGGCTTGTCGCTTTATACGGTGACGGGATTCGACGGTCATTGAGCCGTTGCAGTGAGTTTGCCGCGAAGCGTGCTTCGCACCGTGCGTTGAACGATACGTTGAACCACGCGTTGAACCAGTGTCTTTCCTGAACACCATCACGAAGGTCAGAACGATGCCCAACTTCCTGCTGTTTCTCGCCACGTCGATCGCGATCACCATGGCGCCCGGTCCGGACAATCTGCAAGTGCTCGCACGCGGCATTTCCCAAGGCCGCGCGGCGGGTCTCGTCGCCGCGCTTGGCTTCGCGGCCGGCATCACGTTTCACACCACGCTGGCCGCGCTTGGCGTCGCCGCGTTGCTGCGTTCGTCGCCGGTTGCGTTCGAGGTGATCAAGCTGGCCGGCGCCGCCTATCTGGTCTGGATCGGCATCAAGGCGCTGCGCAGCCAGGGCCTCGCGACCGCGCACGAACGCGCGCCGCAGCCGTTGTCGACCGTGTTTCGCCAAAGCGTGCTCGGCAATCTGCTGAACCCGAAGGTGACGTTGTTCTTCGTCGTGTTCCTGCCGCAGTTCGTGAAGCCGAACGGCACGCAAAGCGTCACGCTGCAAATGCTCGAACTCGGCGTGCTGTTCATGTTGCAGACCGTGGTGGTGTTTTCGCTGTTCGGCGTGTGCGCGGGGATGATCGGCGGCTGGTTGAAGCGCCGGCCGCGTGTGGGCGTGTGGCTCGACCGTCTGGCGGGCGCGACCTTCATTGCGATTGGGATTCGCGTCGCGCTGCGCGATTGAACACGCGATCGACGCGTGATTGAACACAGTTAGTCTGGAGTTTTGCATGACTTTGCCTTCCCTCGTCGCCGCGCGCCGCTTCGACCCGCACGCGCATCTGCCGTTCTGGATCGACGCCGAACAGGTCGGCTGGATTCGTTCGAGCGATGTGCCCTTGCTCACGCGCTGGCCCGATGTGTTCGAGATCGACAGCGCACGCGTGACGCTCAAGTCCGCGTTCGACACGGTCGATCTGCGCAGCGCGGCGCTCGGCTCCGTGATCGGCTCGCTCGCCGCTGAAGGCCGCATTCCTGGCTGGCGCAACGAGACCTACGCGATCCGCAACGCGTTCGACGCGCCGCCTCTCGCGTATATCGAGCGCGCGGCCTCGCGCTTCTTCGGCACGCAGACGTACGCGGTGCATCTGAACGGCGTCGTAGAATATGCGGATGGCGGCGCGCCGCAGTTGTGGATCGCGCGCCGCAGCGACACCAAGGCGACCGATCCGGGCATGCTCGACAATGTCGTCGCGGGCGGGATCGGCTGGGGCTTCGGCGTCGAGGCGACGATCATCAAGGAGTGCTGGGAAGAAGCCGGCATTCCCGAGGAAATCGCCGCGCGCGCCGTGGCAGGTCGCACCGCGCATGTGCTGCAATCGTTGCCAGAAGGCACGCAGGCCGAACAGATTTTCATCTACGACCTCGCGCTGCCCGCCGATTTCACGCCGCGCAATCAAGATGGCGAAGTGGGCGAGCATCGCCTCGCGCGCATCGACGAAGTCGCGCGCTGGATCGAAGAAGACGCCATGACGGTCGACGCGAGTCTCGCTACGCTGGACTGCCTGCTGCGCCGCCGCTGGATCGATGAAGAAGCGTGCGCCGGTATCGAAGTCCTGTTCACGCCGCCGGTGCTTGCATAAGATAGACGCTCGCGCCGCGTGGCGCGGCCGATGCACGCTGCGCCGAAAATCCCTCGGGGCGGCCGCATCGAGCCGCACACACTGAATAAACCACGCATTGAAGAAGGGAGTCATCCAGGTCATGTCGACCGATCACAGCTTTATTCTCAAACTGTCGTGCGCCGACCGGCCCGGCATCGTCCATGCGGTATCGGGCTTTCTGTTCGAGCGTGGCAGCAATATTCTCGACTCCGCGCAGTTCGGCGACAGCCGCACCGGCGAGTTCTTCATGCGCGTGCATTTCCAGCAGGTGGGCGGCGATCCGGGTCTGGAGGCGCTGCGCGCGTCGTTCGTGACGCTTGCTGAACAGTTCGGCATGCGTTGGGAGTTGCACGACGCGTCGGTGAAGCCGCGCGTGGTGATCATGGTGTCGAAGATCGGCCATTGCCTGAACGATCTGCTGTTCCGCTATCGCACCGGTCAACTGGGTATCGAGATTGCGGCCATCATCTCGAACCACAAGGAGTTTTATCAGCTCGCCGCCAGCTACGACGTGCCGTTCCATCACTTCCCGCTGATGGGCGCCACGCCCGACGCGAAAGCCGCGCAGGAAGCGCGCGTGCTCGAAGTGATCGACGAGCATCAGGCCGATCTGGTGGTGCTCGCGCGCTATATGCAGATTCTGTCGCCGAAAATGTGCGAGGCACTAGCCGGCCGTGCGATCAACATTCACCACTCGTTCCTGCCGAGCTTCAAGGGTGCGAAGCCGTATTACCAGGCGTTCGACCGCGGCGTGAAGCTGATCGGCGCGACCGCGCACTACGTGACGACGGATCTCGACGAAGGTCCGATCATCGAGCAGGAAGTGGAGCGCGTGGACCACAGCATGACGCCGGAGCAACTCACGGCGATCGGCCGCGACGTCGAATGCGTGACGCTCGCGCGTGCGGTGAAGTGGCACGTCGAGCATCGCGTGGTGTTGAACGGTAGCAAGACGGTGGTGTTTCGCTAGAAGCGGTTGATGTGTCGGCGAGGCGAGGACTAAGCGTGCCTCTCCTCCGCAACGCTGCTGTTAGCTCAGGCAGAAAAAAATGCGCCGGATTATTCCGGCGCATTTTTTGTTTCAGGACTGCGCGGCCGAGCGGCCCGTGTCCCGCGCGACATCCGCAGTTTGGGCGTTTCGTGCGTTTTGTGCGTTCTGTGACGAACGCCGCCGCGCATTCAGCTTCTTCAGCCAGATCAGCAGTCCCGTCGCGCTCAGCACGGCGACCGCGATACCCAGCGCGCTGATCAGAATCCGTCCGCCCAGGCCGAGAATGCGTCCGGAGTGCAGCGGGAATTGCACCTGCGTGAAGATATCGCCGGCGGTGCCCTTGCCCGGAATCAGCTTGCCGAGCGGCTTGCCGGTGGCGGCGTCCCAATACATCCACGGGTTGCCCAGGCCGATATCGCCGTGGTCGTTGCCGGGCGTATAAAAGCCCACGCCGTATGCGTGCAGGAATTCCGCGTAGTACACGCCGCCGGGCGGCGCCTTCAGGTTCTGCGCTTTGCCGGCCTCTTCAGCCAGTTGCACGATGCGCTCGCGGCTCAACACGGAATCGCCGGGTTGCGGCGGACGCAGAATTTCCGGGTTGTCGATCGGATTCGGCGTGAGCGTCGAGAACATCGAGACCACCGGCCGCACCACCGGCCCGGACAGATTCATCGACACCGAGGTCAGCGCGACGATCATCAGCAGCCCCCAGATCCAGACGCCGCCGGAGCGGTGCAGATCGAAGGTGAGCGCATAGCCGCCGCGCTTCAGGCGAAACGCGAACGACTTGCGCCAGGCCTTGAAACTCGGAAACGACAGCCACAGCGCGATCACGCTATCGAACAGCCAGATGATCCCGACGATGCCCATCAGCCACGTGCCGGTGTCGATACCGCCGGTGAACGGCAGTTGCAGCGTGTAGTGGAATTTGTAGATGAACGGGATCAGGTCGATCCGCGCGAGCGAGACGACGCCCCATTCGCGGCGGCCCTGGATTTCGCCGGTGGCGGGGTCGACGGCGATCTGAGTGAAGTCGAGCGGGTAGGGCTGTCTGGTCGCGGGATCGATGCGTGGCAGCACCATCATTTGCAGCGTATGGCCGGGTTCGGCGACGAGCGGCAGATACGTGACCTGCAGACGCGGGTCCGCGGCTTCCACACGACGCGCCAGTTCCAGTCCCGACAGCGCGGGCGCGGCGGTATGAGCCTTGAAGAACGATGGATTCAGTGCCGCATCGAGTTCATGGTCCCACGCGATGATCGCGCCGGTGAGGCCGGCCATGAATAGAAATAACGCGGTGGCGACGCCGATCCAGCGGTGAAGGCGAACGAACTGGCGCCTCATGCGCAAGCCGGCTGGACAAAGGGAAACGGCAGGCGGAATATCACGACCAGGATTGGGTGTAAATAGGAATTGTTCTCATCTTACGGGAAACTTGCAGTTGGCGGCAAGTTTCCCGTTGATGCGAGGCATCTTGGCGGTGTTTGAGCGATGGTCAGGGTTTCAGAGGCCGGCCGAACCCGCATTCCGTGTGCTGCCCGCCTGGAGGGCCTGTTTTTAGATTTCCTAGGCCCGAGGAATGTCGTCAATCTCCGCGTGCAAGGCCATGATGCGGTAACTCAATGCACCGTTCTCATCCTGTAGTCGTCGAAGATCACCCTGCAGCTTTTGCAGTTTGTACTGCGTGTCCGCAGACGGGTGATCGCTCATGCGTAGGGTGGTTTCGAGAACGTTGATCTCGTGCTGCGTTGCCTGCCCCAACTGTGTTCCATCGTCACGGCGCCTCCGCAATTGCGTTAGCTCGTTTTGCATAGTCTGTCGGAGTTGATGCGCTTCTCGTAGCAGGCTTTCCATCTGCCCCTCGTAGCCTTGTGCGACATGCTGGGTTCGTTCCAGATTCCTTTGCGCTTGTTGTCGCCGCATCGTGAGGTCCATGCCCGGATTTTGAGAACGCTGGGTCTCGGCATCGATCGTTGCCAGTTCATTCTCCGCTTGCCGCCGTTCGGCCAAGGCGTTTTCGAGCTGTCCTCGCGCGCGATTAAGCTGCATTTGCAGCGCCCGTCCACGCGAGCCGCCTTTCAGCCCCACCTCGTCGTGACGTTCGTAGTCGCCGTGTGTGTTCAGCCTGACGGGGATGCCCGGCTTTGTCGGGTTGTCTGGCCGGTAGACCCGTTCCGTCCGGTTGTCGCGATCGTGGCGGATGGCATAGGTATTCACGCCGTCGCTGATATAGCGCCGCCCGTTCTCGTCGATCCGGACGCCCGGTTTGACGGGATCGGGATGGAGTTTGCCGCTGGGCTCGCTAGCGTAGGACGCAGGTAACGCGCCCAATGCGCGCGACATGATGTCGACGCCGGTTCTCAAGTCTGGGGACGGTGTCGCCGGCTCATGTTTGCCGATGCCCTGTGGCTGCGCCCCGTTGTACCGGTCGTGGTCGGTTCGTGGCATCGCGCCGACCTTCTGGTGATCGAAGGTCTGCCCGGCTTGCTGGCTATCCTGCGGCGACTGACTCGCCCATGCGCTGGAATCGGTACTGGGGATCGAAATAAACATATGCTCACCTCGCCTCGCTGTTGAGAACGTCCACGCCAATGCGTGGACAGGCTCATGACAACCGATTCGCCGGAGGTCGAGGTGGTAAGTAAATGTAGTGATCGAGTTTGCGTGCGTGGCGGCCCAGCCGCCCGCGAGCGTGCCTCAAACCAGCCGCAAATAAATCAATTCCCGCTTGATATACGCGTAGAAAATCGGCGCGGCGACCACGCCGGGAATACCGAACGCCGCTTCCATCACCAGCATCGCGATCAGCAATTCCCACGCGCGCGCCTCGATCTGGCCGCCGACAATACGCGCGTTCAGGAAGTACTCGAGCTTGTGAATCAGGATCAGGAACACGAGCGACATGACCGCCGCCGGAAAGCTCACCGACAGCGCCACTGCGACGATGATCGTGTTCGAGATCAGATTGCCGATCACCGGCAGCAAGCCGACGATGAACGTGACCAGCACCAGCGTTTTCGACAGCGGCAACGTGTCGTGGAAGATCGGCAGGATCACCAGCAGGAAGATGCCGGTGAAGGTCGCATTGATCGCGGAGATCTTCACCTGTGCGAACACGATGCGGCGGAATGCGTCGGCGAAACGCGTGACGCGCGTGATGAACGCCGTGGACAACGGCAGCCGGTTCATATGCTTCTGCGCGCCGACCGCGATGATCGCGCCGATGATCATGCCGATCAGAATATGCGTGAACGCGCGCGCCGCCGTCTTGCCGCTTTGAGACAGCATGTTGGCGTGCGTGGTCATCAGTTCGGTGGCCCGGCTCTTCATCTGCTCGGTGTCGACCGGCAGATAGTTGGCGATGAACTGCGGAATGCGGCCGCGCGCCTCGTCGACGAGCTGCATCGCCTGGTCGAGCAGGTTCTGCACGCTCGGCACGTCGTTCTCGAAATGCGCGATGATGCCGAGCGTGAGCCCGGTCAACGCGCCCACGATCACCACCGACAAAAACACCACCGCGAGCCAGCGTGCCCGCTTGCTCGACATGTGACGCTCGATGCGCGGCGCGATGGTATGCACGAGCTGGAACACCAGCAGCCCGGCGAGCAGCGCGCCGAGCAGCCTCAGTTCGATCACCGCCCACATGCCGAACAGCATCAGCGCATAACTGCCGATTTCGACCGCCGAAAGTTTCGGCAGGCTCATGTCGCTAGTCAGCCTGACCGGGCGTGGGCGTAGGTCCTGCACTTGCCCGTCGTCGCGCGCCTGATTCCGCTTGGCCATGGCTTATTCCGTCTCCAACCCGTGAAGTGCAGCGTTACTTTTTGCTGGCGGCCCGTTTCAGCAAGGGCGCCAGATACTTTCCGGTAAAACTTGCTTTCGACTTTGCCACTTGCTCCGGCGTGCCTTGGGCAATGATCTGACCGCCACCCGCACCGCCTTCCGGACCGAGGTCGATGACCCAGTCGGCGGTCTTTATTACATCGAGATTATGCTCGATGATCACGACAGTATTACCCTGGTCACGTAACCGATGGATGACTTCCAGCAGCAGCGCGATATCGTGAAAGTGCAGGCCGGTGGTCGGCTCGTCGAGAATGTATAGAGTGCGACCCGTGTCGCGCTTGCTCAGTTCCAACGAGAGTTTGACCCGCTGCGCTTCGCCGCCTGACAGCGTGGTCGCCGACTGGCCCAGGCGGATATAGCCCAGACCCACGTCCAGCAAGGTTTTCAGCTTGCGCGCGACGACCGGCACCGGCTTGAAGAACTCGTAGGCGTTTTCCACCGTCAGGTCGAGCACTTCGCTGATGTTCTTGCCTTTGTATTGAACGTCCAGCGTTTCGCGGTTGTAGCGCTTGCCGTGGCAGACGTCGCAAGGCACGTACACGTCCGGCAAAAAGTGCATCTCGACCTTCAGCACGCCGTCGCCCTGGCAGGATTCGCAGCGGCCGCCCTTGACGTTGAACGAAAAACGGCCCGGATCGTAGCCGCGTTCTTTTGCCGCAGGCACGCCGGCGAACAGTTCGCGGATCGGCGTGAAGAGGCCCGTGTAGGTGGCCGGGTTCGAGCGCGGTGTGCGGCCGATCGGCGACTGGTCGACGTTGATGACCTTGTCGAAATGCTCGAGGCCTTCGATCGACTCGTACGGCGCCGGCTCCGCGGACGACCCGTACAGGTGATGCGAGACCGCGAGGTACAGCGTGTCGTTGATCAGCGTCGATTTGCCCGAGCCGGACACGCCGGTCACGCAGGTGAGCAGGCCGACCGGCAGATCGAGCGACACGTGTTTCAGATTGTTGCCGTACGCCTCAACGATGCGCAGACGCCGTTCGTCGGGCTCCTTGCGTTCGTCCGGATACTCGATGTTGAGCGCACCGGACATGTACTGCCCGGTCATCGACGCCGGGTTCGCCTGCACCTGTTTCGGCGTGCCTTCGGCGATCACCATGCCGCCGTGTTCGCCCGCGCCGGGTCCCATGTCGACCACGTAGTCGGCCATGCGGATCATGTCTTCGTCGTGCTCGACGACGATCACCGAGTTGCCCAGGTCGCGCAGATGCTTGAGCGTGGCGATCAGCCGGTCGTTGTCGCGCTGATGCAGTCCGATGGACGGCTCGTCCAGCACGTACATCACGCCGGTCAGGCCTGAGCCGATCTGCGACGCGAGGCGAATGCGCTGCGCCTCGCCGCCCGACAGCGTTTCCGCGCTGCGTTCGAGCGACAGGTAATCGAGCCCGACGTTATTCAGGAACATGAGCCGCGCGACGATTTCCTTGACCACCTTGTCGGCGATCTCGCGCTTCGAGCCTTCCAGACGCAGCGTCTGGAAATAGCCGAGCGCGTCGCGCAACGGCCAGCCGCTGATTTCGAAGATGCCGCGCGCGTCGCTGTCCGAGCCGATCCGCACGAAGCGCGCTTCGCGGCGCAGCCGCGTGCCGGCGCAAGCGGGGCAGGGCTGGTTGTTCTGATACTTGGCGAGCTCTTCGCGCACCGCGACCGAATCGGTCTCGCGGTAGCGCCGCTCCAGATTCGGGATGATCCCTTCGAACACGTGCTCGCGCACCGACGTGCGGCCGCGTTCGTTGATGTACGAGAACGGAATTTCCTGCTTGCCCGAACCGAACAGCAGGATCTTGCGGACCTTCTCCGGCAGATCTTCGACCGCCATGTCGATGTCGAACTCGTAGAACGCCGCGAGACTCTGCAGCATCTGGAAGTAGAACTGGTTGCGCCGGTCCCAACCCTTCACCGCGCCGGCCGCGAGCGACAGCGACGGATGCGCGACCACCCGCTTCGGATCGAAGAAGGTGATCTGGCCGAGGCCGTCGCATTCCGGGCACGCGCCCATCGGGTTGTTGAACGAGAAGAGCCGCGGCTCCAGTTCCTGCAGCGAATACGAGCAGATCGGGCAGGCGAACTTCGAGCTGAACAGCTTCTCTTTGTCGGTGTCCATTTCGAGCGCGATCGCGCGGCCGTCGGCGAGGCGCAGTGCCGTTTCGAACGATTCGGCGAGGCGCTGCTTCATGTCCGGCCGCACCTTCAGTCGGTCGACCACGACGTCGATGGTGTGCTTGTCGTTCTTTTTCAGCTTCGGCAGCGCGTCGACTTCATAGATCTTCGCGACGCCTTCGTTGGCGGTGCCGCCGCCCGAGCGCACGCGGAAACGGATAAAGCCCTGCGCCTGCATTTCCTCGAACAGTTCGACGTGCTCGCCCTTGCGGTCGGCCACCACCGGCGCGAGGATCATCAGCTTCGTTTCTTCGGGCAACGCGAGCGCCGCGTCGACCATCTGCGAGACGCTTTGCGCCTCCAGCGGGATTTCGTGATCCGGACAATACGGCGTGCCGACCCGTGCGAACAGGAGCCGCAGATAGTCGTGAATTTCGGTCACGGTGCCGACCGTGGAGCGCGGATTGTGCGAGGTCGCTTTCTGCTCGATCGAGATTGCCGGCGACAGGCCTTCGATCAGATCGACGTCCGGTTTTTCCATCAACTGCAGGAACTGGCGCGCATAGGCCGAAAGACTTTCGACGTAGCGCCGCTGTCCTTCCGCATAGAGCGTGTCGAACGCCAGCGACGATTTGCCCGAGCCCGAAAGGCCCGTAATGACGACGAGCTTGTGACGTGGAAGATCGAGGTTGACGTTCTTCAGGTTGTGGGTGCGAGCCCCACGAATACGGATTTGTTCCACGGATTTATTCCATGAACTGGCGGAAAGAGGAAGGGGCTAAACCTGCTACTATAACGACTTTTCAAGACCGCCGTTACGGCTTCCTGACAGGCTGAAGAAGCACTGAGGCAAGCTGTAAGGCAGCGGTTCAGCGCCGCGGGGAAGAGGTCTAACTGGGGCCGTTCCTCGTGAGTACAAGGCACCGCGAGGCGTCAGTGGGAGTGCTGCAAGGCCGTCGGCTCGAACGCCGCGCCGCATGCTTCCCGCCGTCCCACGGTAAGCCGCCCGCTGGTGGCCGCCCTTCGGCGATGTGCCGCCCCGCTCATTCAAAGAACGCTCCCGATGTCCAATCCGTCCGCAACATCCTCACGCATGAGCGCGCCTGAACTGCGCGCGACCGTGTCGCTGGCCGCCATCTTCGCGCTGCGTATGCTCGGTCTGTTCATGATCATGCCGGTGTTCTCGATCTACGCGAAAACCATTCCGGGCGGCGACAACGTGCTGCTGGTGGGCATCGCGCTCGGCGCGTACGGCGTCACGCAGTCCATGCTCTACATCTTTTACGGCTGGGTTTCCGACAAGATCGGCCGCAAGCCGGTGATCGCGATCGGTCTGCTGATCTTCGCGCTCGGCAGCTTCGTCGCGGCGGGCGCGCACGACATGACGTGGATCATCGTCGGCCGCGTGATTCAGGGGATGGGCGCGGTGTCGTCGGCGGTGATCGCGTTTATCGCCGACCTCACGTCCGAAGAGCATCGCACCAAGGCGATGGCGATGGTCGGTGCCAGCATCGGCGTGTCGTTCGCGGTGGCGATTATCGGTGCGCCGATCGTATTCCAGTGGGTCGGCATGAGCGGTTTGTTCACGCTGGTCGGCATCTTCTCGATTCTGGCGATCGGCCTGGTGCTGTGGGTCGTACCCGACGCGCCGAAGCCGGTGCATGTGCGCGCGCCGTTCGCCGAGGTGCTGCATAACGTCGAACTGCTGCGTTTGAACTTCGGCGTGCTCGTGCTGCATGCTACGCAAACCGCGCTGTTCCTCGTCGTGCCGCGCATTCTCGAAGCAGGCGGCTTACCGGTCGCGTCGCACTGGAAGGTTTATTTGCCGGTCATGGGGCTGTCGTTCGTGATGATGGTGCCGGCGATCATCGCCGCCGAAAAGCGCGGGAAAATGAAAATCGTGCTGCTGTCGGCGATCGGTCTTATCCTGATCGGACAGTTGTTATTGGGCGTCGCTCCGCATACGATTCTGAGTGTGGCAGCGATCCTTTTTGTGTACTTTCTCGGCTTCAATATCCTTGAGGCGTCACAGCCTTCGCTGGTGTCGAAACTGGCGCCGGGCACCCGTAAGGGCGCGGCGGCCGGCGTGTATAACACCACGCAGTCGATCGGCCTCGCGCTGGGCGGGGTGGTTGGCGGCTGGCTGCTCAAGGTGGATGGAGCGAGCGCAGTATTCTTTACCTGCTCGGGGCTCGTGTTGTGCTGGCTTATAATCGCCGCCAATATGAAACAGCCGCCGCGCAAGGCGTAGCTGAACACCCAGAACTCACCCGGCGGCGGGCAGAGGCGCAGTTCTGGTCTCGGGCCTGCCGGCCATGAGACGCGAACCGTGTCGTACCGCGCCGCCCGCAACGGAATCAACAGGAGAAACTCATGGCATCCGTGAACAAGGTCATTCTCGTCGGCAATCTCGGAGCCGATCCGGAAGTCCGTTATCTTCCGAGCGGCGACGCAGTGGCGAACATCCGCCTTGCAACGACGGATCGGTACAAGGACAAGGCGTCCGGCGAAATGAAGGAAGCGACCGAATGGCACCGCGTGTCGTTCTTCGGCCGCCTCGCGGAAATCGTCAACGAATATCTGAAGAAGGGCTCGTCGGTGTACCTGGAAGGGCGCATCCGGACCCGTAAGTGGCAAGCGCAAGACGGCACGGACCGCTATTCGACGGAAATCGTCGCCGAGCAGATGCAAATGCTGGGCGGCCGCGGCGGCGCGATGGGTGGCGGCGGTGACGAAGGCGGTGGCGGTTATAGCCGTGGTGAGCCGTCGGAACGTAGCGGCGGCGGCGGTGGTGGTGGCCGCGCTGTGTCGGGTGGTGGGGCTTCGCGTGGCGGCAGCGGTGGTGGCGGCGGTGGTGCTAGCCGTCCGAGCGCGCCGGCTGGCGGCGGCTTTGATGAGATGGACGACGATATTCCGTTCTGAGGTCCCGTAACCAAAAACTGTAAAGATCAGCCCCGCCTTTGTGCGGGGCTTTTCTTTTTGTATCCGGGATTCAGGGGCATTTCCTGACCTGCAGCATTTGCAGGAGCGGATGCGCGAGCGCTCAGGTGGCCCATCGGCTCCGATCGGTCGGGCGCGTTACTCGACTTCACTGTCGTCGGTGTCGGCGTTCCGTGCGCTGTGTTCATGAGCCATGGCCGCGCTGACGAGCGCAGTAACGGCTGCCGGGGCCCTCTGCTTGCGTTCGCTATAGCGGTCGGTCAGATAGTCCGAACGGTCGCGCACGAGGAGCGTGAACTTGTACAGTTCCTCCATCACGTCGACCACGCGATCGTAGTACGACGACGGCTTCATGCGGCCGTTCTCGTCAAACTCCTGGAATGCCTTCGCCACCGAACTCTGATTGGGGATCGTCACCATCCGCATCCAGCGCCCAAGTATGCGCAACGCGTTGACGGCATTGAACGACTGCGAACCACCCGAAACCTGCATGACGGCCAGCGTGCGTCCCTGCGTCGGGCGGACACTGCCGGAGTCGAGCGGCAGCCAGTCGATCTGGTTCTTGAATATGCCGGTCAGCGTGCCATGCCGCTCGGGGCTACACCACACCTGTCCTTCGGACCAGATCGACAGCTCGCGCAGTTCGACCACCTTCGGGTGGTCGGCCGGGACGCTATCAGCGAGTGGCAGATCCTGTGGCTCGAACACCTTCGTTTCGGCTCCGAACTGGCGGAGGATGCGCTCGGCTTCGAGCGTCAGTAACCGGCTATAGGACGTCGGGCGCAACGAGCCGTAAAGCAGCAGGATGCGAGGGGGATGTTGCGATACCGCCTGCGGTCTCAGCTTCGCAAGATCCGGGGTATCGAGATGGGAGAGGCGGATGTTCGGTAAGTCTGATTGCATCGTGTGGATGAACTACAGGGTAATGGCACGCGAGAGCAGCGTAGCTGTCGCGGGACACAGGTCGGTTGCCTGACGGGTTGCGAGGATTGTTGCCGGCGCGGCGTCGCGCGCGGCCGGCTTGAATCCCGCCTTCTCGAAGAGCGCCGTCGCGTTGGTGGTGAACAGCCAGGCCTTACGGGCACCTGCATCGAACGCTTCGCGCAGCAGTACGGCGATCAGGTTGCGGCCGATGCCTTTGCCGCGGTGTTGCGGCTCTACGATGACCGAGCGGACCAGCACATCGCTGCCGTACTGTTCGAATCCCCCGTAGCCTACGTGTGAGCCGGCAAGCGTGCTAAACGCGAAGAAGCTGCGGCCCGCTTCGTCAAGGTCGCTGCCCGGCAGATCGACGTCCCGCAACGCATTGACGAACCCGGCATCGTTGCTGGCGATCGCGCGTGCGACGATGAACGGCACGCCTTCCTCCTTCAGCACCTCGTGCTCCGGGGCACGATCCAGCAGCCCGGTCACGGCGTCCGAAGGCCGGCAAAGGCGCGTGCCACGCGGCGTCGCGACAATCGGCCTGTTCATCAGGATCGGATGGGCAAGCATCGCGTCGATCAACTGGGCATCGCTCAATGCTGGATCCCCGAGCCCAAGTTCCTTGTAGGGCGTACCTTTGATGCGCAGCACGTCCCTGACTGCCATGCCGGTGTCTGCGATGAGCCGCTCGAGCGTTGCGCGGTCAGGTGGCGTCTTGAGATATTCGATGACCTGCGGGTTCTCGCCAGCCTCACGCAGCAGCGCAAGCACATTGCGCGATGTTCCACAGTCGGGGTTGTGATAGATGGTGACGCTCATGGTCGATCCTCAATACGCTTCGTACCAGCGCTGCGAGCGGTTCACGACGGCTACGACCAGCAGCATGACCGGCACCTCGATCAGCACGCCGACGACGGTCGCGAGCGCAGCGCCCGACTGGAAACCAAACAGGCTGATGGCGGTTGCCACGGCCAGTTCGAAGAAATTGCTTGCGCCGATCAAGCTCGACGGACCGGCCACGCAATGCGCGACGCCGAGCTTGCGGTTGAGCAGATAGGCGAGGCCCGAGTTCAGGAACACCTGGATCAAAATCGGCACGGCGAGCATCGCGATCACCAGCGGCTCATGCACGATGGCCTGCCCCTGAAACGCGAACAGCAGCACGAGGGTCGCGAGCAGCGCACAGATCGAATACGGGCCGAGGCGGGAGACCGCGCGCCTGAAATGTGCCTCGCCCTTCGCGAGCAGCACGCGACGCAGAATCTGCGCGATCGCGACTGGGACGACGATGTAGAGTCCTACCGACGCGATGAGCGTATCCCACGGCACGGTGATGGCCGACAGCCCGAGCAGCAGTGCGACCATCGGCGCGAACGCGACGATCATGATCGCGTCGTTGAGTGCAACCTGTGACAGCGTGAAGTACGGATCGCCTTTGCACAGCTGCGACCAGACAAATACCATCGCCGTGCACGGCGCGGCCGCGAGCAGGATCAGGCCTGCGATGTAGCTGTCCAGTTGCGCGGCCGGCAGCCAGGCGGCGAACACATGGCGCACGAAAATCCAGCCAAGCAAGGCCATCGAAAACGGCTTGACGAGCCAGTTCACGAACAGCGTGACGCCGATGCCGCGCCAGTGACCCTTGACCTGCGCCATGGCGCCGAAGTCGATCTTGATCAGCATGGGGATGATCATGATCCAGATCAGCACGCCGACGGGCAGATTGACCTGCGCGACTTCCATGCGACCGATGGCCTCGAAGACTGACGGCGACCACTGCCCCAGCGCAATGCCCGCGACGATGCACAGCGCAACCCAACCCGTCAGGTACCGCTCGAAGAAACCCATGGCGGGACGCGCAACGCGGGACACGGAATCAGCGCTGCTCATTCGATTCTCCTGTGGGACGTCGCCCCGACGTGGCCGTGCCTACGCTTCATGTCGGATCTCCACAGCATGGCGACGCGTCGTTCACTGCGCAGGGGGCTCCCGCACAGCAGTTCTCGGTGAGGAATCCGACGAGTCCGTTCATTGCTTCGAAGTTGGCCGAATAGAAAATGAAACGACCCTGCTGGGTGCCGGTAACGAGGCCGGCGTGGGACAGATCCTTAAGGTGGAACGAAAGACTGGACGGCGAAAGGCCGATCTGCTGCGCGATCTCGCCCGCCGGCATGCCTGCCGGGCCGGCTACGACGAGCACGCGGAAGATGGCCAGCCGCGATTCATGAGCGAGCGCACCGAGTGCGCGTACGACGAGGTTCGAGTCCATGGCGAGATGATAGGCTCATTGATTCGATGTTTCAAGTAATATTGAAACAACGGTTCGCACGTAGCAATTGGCGACGCGGTCCGGCGCTCTCTTGGAAATTCTCTGATACCTGTACGTCGTCGACGTGCTCGAACGATCCCGCGTCGCGCACGACAAGCCCTCCCTTCCCCAGCCGCTCAACACCAGCGCATTCCGCGCCCTCCCTGACGCATTTCGCGACGCACGGCGTCAACCGGTCGCAAGTGGCTGGAGGCAATCCGCCGATACGCCGACTATTCGTCTGTCGCACGAATTGATGTGAGGCGCAGGCCGAAAGGCAAGTCGCGGAAAAGAGGCAGCCCCACCTCGCGATCGCCAGAAGCCATCAAGCTATTTTCAATTAATCAAGGAATCTTAATCATGTCCAAGATGCTCGTAGGTATCGCTCTCGCCGTCGCCACCCTTGGCGCACCGGTTCTTAGCTTCGCCCAATCGAACGCACCGCTCACCCGTGCGGAAGTCCGGGCCGATCTGGTTCGTGTCGAACAAGCCGGCTACAGCCCGAACCGCGGCAACGACATCGACTACCCGGCCGATATTCAGGCCGCCGAAGCAAAGATCGCATCGCAAGGCGATCGGCAACTGGCCATGCAGGCTGTCGGCGGTGTTGCGCAAAACGGCAGTAGCGCTTCGGGATCGATGTCCCACACGTCGATGACGATGCACTCGAATTGCGTCGGCCCGGTCAGCTTCTGCAACGTGTTCTTCGGTAGCTAAGTGGCGTGGTGCGCCGATCCTGCGCCCGCTGTCATGCGCAGGATCGCCAGCACGATGCACAGAAGAAGGTGGCTTGATAGACCAGCGCGTCGCAAGACTTCGCGTGGTGACGAATCAAGTCAGCTTCTTTTCAAATCCAGTTTGTACCCATTCTTTTCAATGGAGTTCGCCGTGAAGATTTTGCCTCTCGCCGCTTCGATTCTGTCTTTGTCCGCCTGCCTGTTCGCTTCGTCGGCGGCTATGGCGCAAGATGCCAAGCCTGCCGCCGCGCCGATCAAAAACATCGTCCTCGTGCATGGCGCGTGGGTGGATGGTTCGGGCTGGAAGCCGGTCTATGACATCCTCACCAAAGACGGCTACCACGTCACGATGGTGCAGGAACCGCTGACCTCGCTCGACGACGACGTCGCCACGACCAAACGCGTCATCGATCTGCAGGACGGTCCGACCATTCTCGTGGCGCACAGCTACGGCGGCTCGATCATCACCGAAGCCGGCGTCGATCCGAAGGTGACTGGGCTGGTGTACGTCGCGGCCCATGCGCCGGCGGTCGGCGAAGACGAATCGGATCTGGGCAAGCAATACCCGAGCTATACATCGAAGCAGCCGGGCGCCATCAAGAAGACGGACGACGGCTACACGTACCTGAATCCGGCCGACTTCCCGAAGGACTTCGCCGCCGACCTGCCGCTGAAGCAAGCCCAGTTCGAAGCGCAATCGCAGATCCTGACGGCGGCCAAAGTCTTCTCGCAGCCGATGAGCGTCGCCGCCTGGACCACCAAGCCGAGCTGGGGCATCGTCGCGGCGGACGACAAGATCATCAACCCGGACCTCGAACGTTTCTATTACCAGCGTGCTCATAGCCACACCACGGTGCTGGCCGGCGCGAGCCACTCCGTCTACGAATCGCGTCCCAAGGAAGTGGCCGCAGTGATCGAAGACGCAGCGAAGCACGCCCAGCAGTGATGCGTCGAGCGGGCAGCGGGACAAGAAGAGGTCATATCGAATGACGCCTCTGTCTCGCTGCCCGTGACCGGCAGCGATTTACCCGACCGCCTCAAATCTCCACCGACACCCCTCGCTTCAAACACCGCAACGCGAAAATGGACCGGCTGTTCTGAAACCCCGGCAACCGGTATAGCTTGCGCCGCAAAAACGCCTCATAGCCTTCGGTGCCGGCCACCGCGACCTTGATCAGATAGTCGTACTCGCCGGACACCAGAAACGCTTCGACGACTTCCGGCAGATCGATGAGCGCGTCGCCGAAACGCTCCAGCGTGCGCTCGTCGTGTTTGTCGAGCGTCACTTCGATGATCACGGTATCCGGCAGGCCGAGCGCCTTCTGATTCAGCAACGCCGCATACCCTTCGATCACACCCGCCTCTTCCAGTGCGCGCACGCGGTTCCAGCATGGCGTAGCCGACAGGCCGACCCGCTCCGCGAGTTTGGCGTTGGACAGGCGCCCGTCCTGGCGCAGTTCGCGCAGGATGCGCTGGTCGATGGCGTCGAGTGGCATGGGGATCCGGGTGGTTGGCGCGTTGCAGCATGTGTCGGTAGACGAACCATCTGCAAAATAAACTAAAGATAGGTATTCATTCTGCCACGACCGCTAAATCGCCAGATAAACAAAACGAAACCCTCAATTTGTCCGCCTAAACTCTTGCGACCGAGGCGCTTCTCCCGCGCCGCGTTTTGACTCCGTATGCCGGCCGCGATCCGGCCGGCATACGGCATCGCGTGCAGCCACCGCTGCGCGCTCCATTCAAATTACCTGCCCACAAGGAAGGACCCAGATGGACCGACTGACGACCACTGCCGCCGGCACACTTTTCGGCATTCACGGCGAACCCGCGCACGAACGCATCGTGCTCGCGACCGACGCCCCCACCGGCCTGCAAGCCGTGATCGCCGTGTACAGCACTGCGCGCGGCCCCGCGTTCGGCGGTTGCCGCTACTGGCAGTACGCGTCGGACCACGAGGCGTATAACGACGCGCTGCGTTTGTCGCAAGGCATGGCGTTCAAGAACGCGCTGGCCGATCTGCCGTTCGGCGGCGGCAAGGCCGTGATTCTGCGCAAGCCCGACGCGCTCGACCGCACCGCGATGTTCAAGGCCTTCGGCCGTCTGGTGCAATCGCTCGACGGCATCTACCTGACCGCCGAAGACGTCGGCACCACCGCCGACGACATGCGCGCGGTCCAAAGCGAAACCCGCTACGTGAGCGGCATTCCGCGTTCGGGCGACGTGTACGGCGGCAATCCGTCGCCGCGCACCGCGTACGGCGTGTTCATCGGCCTGCAGGCAGCGGTCGATTCGGCGCTGGGCCGCAAGTCGCTCGACGGCGTCTCGGTCGCGCTGCAAGGGCTCGGGTCGGTGGGCTGGGACCTGTGCGAGCGTCTGCATCAGGCGGGCGCGCAGTTGATCGTGTCGGACATCGACGCCACCCGGACCGCGCGCGCCGCGCAGATGTTCGGCGCACGAGTGGTGGAGATCGCGCAGATCGCCGGCGTGGAAGCGGATGTGTTCGCACCGTGCGCGCTCGGCGGCTCGATCACCGCCGAGGTCGCCGCGCATTGCCGCTTCAAGGTGATCGCGGGCGGCGCGAATAATCAGTTGATGTCGCTCGCGGAAGGCGACGTGCTGCATCAACGCGGCATTTTCTACGCACCGGACTTTCTCGTGAACGCGGGCGGCATTATCAGTTGCGTGCGCGAATATCTGGGTTCAGCGGAAGAAGCGTCGGTACTCGCCGAAGTCGCGCAGATCGGTCCGCGTGTGTTTGAACTCGCTGGCCGTGTTAGCGCAACGGGCGTTGCGCCGGCGCGCGCGGCGGTGGCGTGGGCGCGTGAAAAGATGGTCGCCGCCTGAGGCTGCTCGGCGACTCCGCCAGCAAACGCCCCGCCGTTCACTGACTCAGATGCCCCAGCGCATCTCGCATCGGCTGACTCGACACCACGATCGGCCCGGTGAACGGCGTATCCAGATCCACGATCACATACACCGCCGACGCGATCGACACCGCCCCCAGGCAGATCGTGACGAGCGCGAGCGCATTGCGCGGCGCGATCAGGCCGAAGCTCATAAAAATCACGGCCAGCCAGAAGGTCAGTGTGGTGAAAAACGGCCGCGAAATCGAACTGTGCGCTTCTTCGATGATTTTCCAGCGCGCGTCGACGACCCGCCGGTATTGCAACAAACCATCTTCGAGCGCGCGCTGTTGCAGCGGATCGTGCGAGCGTAGTTGCCGCAATTCCCGTCCCACCGCGGTCAGCATGTCGCCAAGCCGCACGTTTTCCAGTTTTTGCGAGTTGTCCTGCGTGCCGACGTCCTTCGGATAGTCGCCGCTGGGCGCCGGCTCGCCGGGCCAGGTCGACGCGATGGCCGCCGCCGTGTACTGGCGCAACAGGTCCCGGGCGCGGCTGGTGTCGGCGCCGTATTCGCGCAGGGTCGTGTCGAACTCGATCAGATCGGCCGCATAGGTGCGCAGATCGTTCGACGTGGTATCGAAGCTCGCCTTCGCGGACGCCGTCATCAAACCGAGCACCAGCGCGGCGAACGTCACCAGCATGCCGATCACCAACTGAATCAGTTGCACCGTTTCGTGCGCTTTATGTTCCTCGGGCAGCAGCGGGCGCACCCACACGCCGACCCCGGTCGTGCCGAGCAATAAAAGAAAGACCAGTAAAGCCGAGTCTATTTCCGACATGGTCATGCTCCGAAGACACGCGCCTTGTCACTGTCCTTCAACTCCGCTGCGGCGGCTAGCCGGGTAGTCCCGCAAACGCCTTGCGCGAATAGCGCTCCGCTGCCGCCAATAGGGTGAACCATCGCAAATGCTTGCGCTATTCACCATAAAGTTTTTTGTAAACCGGCCGTTGACCCTTTGTGTGGCATTCGCTTAATTTTAGATAAATGGTTGCGGACCTGGCCGGACGGGCTTGGGCGCAGCACGCGTGGCCGAGGCGATTTACTGAACATTCGGTCAGGCAGCCCAATGGAGACTAGCCCCGATGCTGAAAAATCTGTCGATTCGTACCAGCCTTACCCTGATGATCCTGTTTTTCGGCGTGCTGCTGCTGGCCGGCGCCGCCGCCGGTCTGCTGTCGCTGCGTTCAAGCAACGCGTCGCTGCAGCAGATGTACACCGTAGACACGCCCGCCGTCGCCGATCTCGAAGGCAGCGCCGGACAACTGCTGCGTCTGCGTCTCGCGTTGGCGACTTACGCGTCGCTGAACGACCTCAACGATCAGGACGGCGCGAACGCCGTGCTCAAGCGTTTCGATCAGTACCAGAAAGCATCCAACGATCGTCTTGCCCACTATGTGAGCCGCGCGAGCACGGATGCCGACGAACAGCGCCTGATCAAAGACATGATGGACAAGCGCGACACCTTCCTGCGCGACGGCGTCGAGCCGGCGCTCGCCGCGCTCAAGTCGGGCGACAAGACCGCGTTCCAGCAATTGCAGGCGCACAAGCTGCCGTCGCTCTATAGCGCGTTCGAAAAGTCGATGCTCACGCTCGAACAACTGCAACTCGATCACGGCGCGCAGCGCTATCAGGACGCGCAGGACCTGTTCTACGCGATCTCTATCGCGGTGGCGGTCGGCATGGTGTTGTCGCTGCTGGGTTCGTTGATTGGCCGCGCGGTGCTGGTGCGCGCGATCGTCAGTCCGGTCGACGCCACCATCGCGCAGTTTCAGCGCATTGCCGACGGCGACCTGACGAGCCGGATCGACGTCAGCAGCAATAACGAAATGGGCCGCCTCGCGGCCGCGTTGCGCAAGATGCAGGACTCGCTGATCGCGACCGTGAACACGGTCCGCCAGGGCACGGAATCGATCGACACCGGCGTGAGCGAGATCGCCTCGGGCAACACCGATCTGTCGCAACGCACCGAGGAACAGGCGGCGTCGCTGGAAGAAACGGCGGCGAGCATCGAGCAACTCACTTCCACCGTCAAGCAGACGGCGGACAACGCCAAGCAGGCGAGCTCGCTCGCGCAGGGCGCGTCGAGCCTGGCCGCGCAGGGTGGCGATCTTACCGAGCAGGTGGTGGGCACGATGCACGGCATCGTCGACGACTCGCGGCGGATTGCCGACATTGTCGGCGTGATCGAAGGGATCGCTTTCCAGACCAATATTCTGGCGCTGAACGCGGCGGTCGAAGCGGCGCGCGCAGGTGAGCAAGGCCGTGGTTTCGCCGTGGTGGCGAGCGAAGTGCGCTCGCTGGCGCAGCGCAGCGCGGCGGCAGCCAAGGAGATCAAGGGCTTGATCGATGCGTCGACGGCGCGCGTGCAGGCCGGCTCGCAACTGGTCGAACGCTCGGGTTCGACGATGACCGAAATCGTCAACGCGATTTCCCGCGTGAGTTCGATCATGAGCGAGATCGCATCCGCTGCGCTCGAACAGAGCACCGGGATCGATCAGGTCAATCTCGCGGTCGCGCAGATGGACGAGGTGACCCAGCAGAACGCGGCGCTGGTCGAGCAGGCTGCGGCGGCGGCGAGTTCGCTGGAGGATCAGGCGCGGCGACTGACGTCGGCGGTGGCCGTGTTTCAGACGGGCAGCGGTTCGTCGCGGTCTGCTTCTGCTGTGCGACGTGGCGGTTCGGCTGCTGCGGGTGAGACAGCCGCTGCGGGAGCCGCTGACAAGCGCTCGTTCGCAACGGCCTGACGCGGGTTACGGCATCGTGGCGTAGTACTTCGCCACGCTGTCGATCTCTGCGGGTGTCATCTGCCGCGCGACATTGCGCATCTGCTCATTGATGTCGTTGTGTCGCGCGCCGGCAGCAAAGGCATGCAACTGCGCCGCGAGATAAACGGACGACTGTCCGCCCAGCCATGGCGCGGCGCCTTTGCGATCCAGTTGTCCGTGGCATGCCGCGCACGGTGCAATATTGCGCTGCGGATCGCCCTGCATGGCCAGCTTCACCGCGTTAGCATCCGGTCCCGCATTCGACGACGGATTCTCCGCTGCCGGCCCTCTCGACAGCGACGCATAGTAAGCCGCCAGATCGTGCAGATCCTGATCGCTGCGCGTGGCGATAATCGCCTGCATCACCGCGTTCTGACGTCCGCCGCTCTGAAAGTCGCGCAACTCTTTGTAGACCACATCGGCGTACTGTCCGGCGAGCGCGGGCGCGGTCACCGGCGGCGTGCCCTGCACGCCGTGGCACATCGAGCAATTCTGCGTCGCGATGGTCGCGCCCCGGCCGATCGAAGTCGCGTCGGCGTTCGCCCGTCGCAACGGCGGCAACACCACCACGTCGCTCGGTGCCGGGCCGGTGAGATTCGCGCCGCCGTACCAGGTGGACGGCGCGCCCGCGGCGCTGCAGATCGTTGCCCATAAGCTGCGGTCGCCGAACGCATTGTTCGCCGACGGCAGCCAGACAAAGCCGATCAGTATGCCCACGACCGCGATCGCGATCGTGCCGCCCACGCTCAGCGTGAACCACGGGTTGCGCAAGCTGAAGACGCGTTCCTGATTCATCGCTGCGCTCCGACGATAACTGCCGGCACGGACGTCTGCGGCAATCTGAGCAACTGCACGATCGGCACGCTGTAGTTGACGACCGTAAGGCCGATCATCAACGCCACCCACAAGCCGAAGCTATTGAGCGCGGCCGGCACGCGTTCCACCGGCTGCACCGCGCTCGCGAAGCGGAACGTCTGCTGCGGTACGACGGGGCCGAATTGCGACTTCGCGAGGATGTAGATGAACATCACGCCCGACACGACCAGGATCAATCCGCCCACCGCCGACATACCGACCCAGAACGCCTGCTGCTGCATGCCCGGCGCGTTGTAGTCGTAATACGCCATGCGGCGCGGCGCGCCGAGCAGGCCGACGTAATGCCACGGCAGCGTGACCACCATCATGCCGATGAACCACAGCCACAGTTGCGTGCGCACCAGTCTTGCCGATGCGATCGCGCGGCCGGTCAGTTGCGGCCACAGTTCGTACGCAATCGCGAAGTACATGATGACGATCGCGCCGCCGAAGATCAGGTGGAAGTGCCCGGTGACCCACTGCGTGTTATGCACCGTCGAGTTCAACTGGTAGCTCATGTTGATCAGCCCGCCTGCGCCGCCCAGCCCCAGCATCACGAACGAAAAGGCGATCACCAGCATCATCGGGTTTTGCCACGGCAGCGCGGTGAGCCAGCCGAACGCGCCCTTGCCGCCGCGCAACCGGCCGGCGATTTCCACCGACGCGCAAATCGTGAACACCGTCAGCAGCGTCGGCACCGACACCATGCCGGTGAACACCGCGTGCAGGAACTTGAAGCCGGAGCCGACCTGCGGATCGGCGAACAGATGGTGAATACCGATCGGCATCGCGAACACGAGGAACATGATGAACGACACGCGCGCCATTGAATCACTGTAGAGCCGTCCGCCGATCGCGCGCGGCACTAACGTGTAGTACGCGATATACGCGGGAATCAGCCAGAAGTAGACGATTGCGTGCAGCGTCCACGAGAACAGGATGCGCGACAGGCCGGCGTCGATCGTATTGGTGAGGCCGAAGGCGACGGGCAGAATCTGGAACAGGATTTCGAGCGCCGCGCCGATCGCGGTCCACGCCCACAGATACGCGCCGGCCACGTTGGCGAACATGGCGAGCGGGATCGGCTTGCCGGGGTTCGCGCGTTTCCAGATGCGCAGATTGACGTGCATCAGCGCGACCCAGATCCACGAGCCGACCACCACCAGCACTACGCCGAGATAGTAGAAGGGACTGCCGATCATCGGCGGATAGAAGGTGTAGAGCACCGAGGCCTGGCCAAGCGCGACCGGCACCACGGCCATCACTGCGCCGACCGCCAGCAAGATGAGCGCGGCCCATGCCCACTTGAGACCGGCAAGGCGCTGCCCGAGCGCGAGTTCGACGATCGCGTAGCCGAAGCCCATCGAAACCAGCGTGGGCAGCACGTAGGCCATCACCGTGCCGTGCGCGGTCACCGAGCGATAGTAGAGCTCCGGGTCGCCGACCCATGGCATGAACGGGCTGCGCGCCAGCATCTGCCACGCGCCGAGAAACAGCGCGATCAGAAACGCAATGAAGGCGAGCCAGAAATGGGCGAGAACGAGTCGCTTAGCGTGAAACACAGCTCAGCCTCCGGGATTGTCGGGCTTGCGCGAAGAAGGTGGCTTTGTCGACCACTTTGACGTGCGCCCACATGGTTTGATGGCCGAAGCCGCAGAATTCGTGACACGGCATGGTGTGATCGCCCGGCGTGTCGAAACGTGTGTTCATCGTCGAGACGTAGCCGGGCACGACCATCGTGTTGATGTTGGTGTCGGTCACGAGCAGGCCGTGCACGACGTCCGCGCTGGTGGTGCGGATCGTGATCGGAGTATCCGCGGGTACCAGCAGGCACTGCGGCGTGAACGAGTACTGCTGCGCGATGAAGCGCACCACCACCGAGCCGTCCGGTTCGACCGCGCTGCCGAGGTTGTCCTCGACGAATTCGCCCGAGAGTTGCAGGCGCGACGGGTCGATCGTTTCGACGCGCGACGGCGGCATCATCGCCCAATGCAGCCCCGAGTAGACGATGACGGCGAGCATCAGCACGATCAGCGCGACCGCGAAAATCGCCCAGCGCCGTTCGGCGCGCAGCGCGACGGCGTGACCGCCGCCGGATGAATGATTGGTATCGGTCGACATGATCAATGCACAACGCCGCGCGGCAGAAAGACAAAAAAGTAAAAGGCGAACCAGATCGCCATGACGATCAGCGTGGCGACCCCGGCTACCGCGATCGCGCCGTGCGGGCCGGCCGCGACGACGCGCTCCACTTCGTCATCCGTCGGCGGGGCGCCGCTGCGGGTATCGTTCTCTTCCATCAAAAGATTCTCCAGTGCGGCGGTTCAGTGCAGCCGGTGCGGTTCAGTGCAACGGTGCATTGCGCAACTCGTTGACTTCGCGGGACGTCACCGGCTGGCCGTGATTGCCCCACGCGGTGCGGATATACGTGACGACGGCGGCGGCGTCGGTATCGTTCAGTTCCTGGCCGAACGGCGGCATGCCGTACGGCTCCGGATTGCGCATGGTGCCTGGCGGGAAACCGCCGTTCAGCACGATCCGGATCGGATTGACGGCCGAGTCCATTTCGATCGACTGGTTGCCGGCCAGCGGCGGGTAGTGCTGCAACTGGCCTTCGCCCTTGGCGCCGTGGCACAGCGCGCACTTGTCCGCGTAGATCTTCGCGCCCAGTTGGAACACGTTGGTGCTGGTCGACGCGGACGGTCCCGACTTGCGGCCGCTCTTATCGGGCAGGGTCTTCAGATACACGGCCATGGCCTTGACGTCGTCTTCGGTCATGTATTGCAGGCTGTGATAGGTGACTTCGGCCATCGGGCCGTACACGGCGCCGCGATCGGAAATACCCGCCTGCAGCAGATCGACGATGTCCTTGATGCTCCAGTCGCCGAGGCCGCCGTCCTTGTCGGAGGTCAGCGACGGCGCGTACCAGTTCTGCACCGGAATCAGGCCGCCCGCGAACTGCTCGCTCTGCGACGAGCCGCCGAGCATGTTGATCTTGGAGTGGCACATCGTGCAATGCCCGAGCCCTTCGACCAGATACGCGCCGCGATTCCACTCGACCGATTTGGTCGGATCGGCCTGGTACTCGCCTTCACGGAAATACAGCGTGCGCCAGCCGTACAGCAACTTGCGCTGATTGAACGGGAAGCGCAGCGTGTGCGGGTGATTCGCTTCGCGCACCGGCGCGACGGTCTTCAGATACGCGAAGATTGCGTTCGAGTCGTCGCGCGTGACCTTGGTGTATTGGGCGATCGGCATGGCCGGGTAAATCAGCGTGCCGTCCGGCGTGCGGCCGGTGCGCATCATCTTGAAGAACGCTTCCTGGCTCCAGGTGCCGATACCGTATTGCGCGTCCGGTGTGATGTTCGGCGAGTACAGCGTGCCGAACGGCGTTTCCATCGCGAGGCCGCCGGCGAACAGTTTGCCGCGCGGCGCCGTGTGGCACGCCACGCAGTCGCCGGCGCGCGCCAGGTATTCGCCGCGTTTGACGAGGTCGGTCTGGGCGGCGGTTTGGTCGGTTGCCGGGACTGCCGCCGGTGTGGCGGTCGTGGCTGCGGGTGGCGTCGGGCTGGCGGCGCGTGCTTCGGCGATCAATAGCGTCTGCGGCACATTGAGCAGCACGGCGCTACTGGCCAGGATCAGGCCGGTCATCAGCGTGAGAGATAAACGCGCGCGAAGTGTCGGCTTCATTGCGGTTGGCTCCCACAGGCGAGCGGCAAGCGCGCGGTCGTCGCCGGCGCGGGCCGAGGATCGGCCGGACGCGGCTGACGGGCGAGCCAGCTGGATACGGCGGTGATGTCCTTGTCGCTCAGCTTCACGGCGATCGAGTGCATGCAGTCCGGCGCGAGCGCGTGACGCGTGCCCGAGCGCCACGTCCCCATCTGTCCGGCGATATAGCTCGCGTGCAGACCGAGCAGTCCGGGAATGCCCGGCTGCGTGCCGGTCATGCTCGCGCCATGGCAGGCAATGCAGGCGGGAATCTTGCGCGTGGGGTCGCCCTGCGTGACGAGCCGCTGTCCGGCGGCGAGCACTGCCGGCGAGACGGCGCTGTGATCGGCGTCGGGATAGGGCGGTTGCAGATCGGCGAAGTACTGGCTGATTTTGCGCAGATAGTCGTCGGGTAAAAACGCGAGCAGGTAGCCCATCGGCGGATAGGTCCGGCCGCCGTCGCGGAACGCAGTCAATTGATTGAACAGATAGTCGGCCGGTTTGCCGGCAATGCGTGGGAAGTAGTCGTCGTTCAGCCCCTGGCCCTGCACGCCATGACACGAGGTGCAAGCGCGCACGCGCTCGTCCATGGCTGAAGGCATGACGCCAGGTGCGTCAGTCGCGGCGAGCGCCGCGCCGCTCCACATGACGTAAAACACGAACAGGACGGAAGATCCGAAAGTTCTGCGATGCACGCCAGGCCTCGTTGTGGAAACGTTCTTTTTTCTGAATGGTTTTCTCGCGCATTCACCCCTGTATTGGCTGAATGAGCGAATGGGCGATGCGTGACAGCTCTGCCGGTCTGTTTATATCGACGGCATCAATGGCGAATCGTAACGGACTTATTCTGGACGGCAATACGTCGACACGCTACGGCGAGGCAATTGCTTGACTTAACTCAATGAGTCGCGTGAATGCGCCGCTGGGTCGCGGTTTTCGGGCTGCCGGACATAACGCTGAAACGTTCCGCAGCGGACAGCGGATTGCGGAATTCGATCCAGTGCATCAATGTCGGAAAAGCGCATTCGACTGGGTACCAGACCATCATAGGCGGCGAGTAGCGTGCTTTCAATATTTCTATTGAAGGTCCTCTCGCGTGACGGCGATATCGCGTGAATGCGATTGTTTGATGAGGGCTTTCAAACAGGCCGTGTGCGCTGTCGTCGCATGAGCGGCCTGGTCCTGCGGCTCAACTGAACAGCCGCATCAATGCCGTGCGCGCGTTGCTGACGCGTTCGCTTTCGCCGAGTCGCCCCGGCAGCAGATGAAACTCGACAGCGGGCAAGGCCGGCAGGTTCACGCCCGGCGGGCA
Organism: Paraburkholderia bryophila; assembly: GCF_013409255.1. Lineage (NCBI taxonomy): Bacteria > Pseudomonadati > Pseudomonadota > Betaproteobacteria > Burkholderiales > Burkholderiaceae > Paraburkholderia > Paraburkholderia bryophila. The sequence goes on along the minus strand of NZ_JACCAS010000001.1, from coordinate 2,367,610 downwards.
GGGCACCACACCGCCGCCCGTCGACGATTCGTTCAGGCAGGAAATGCCGAGCCCCGCTTTCAGCGCCAACTGCAGGCCGGCTACGCCGGACGCCGAGTGCGATACCAGATACGGCACCTTGTGCTCGTCGAGCAACTTGACGACGAAGCGCTGCAACTGGCAACTCGACGGCAGCAGCACCAGCGAATACGGCGTGGCCGGTCGCGGACCGGCATCGGCGGCGCAGACCCACAGCAGTTTTTCGCGCCGCACCACGGTGCTCGGTACGGCGGTGCGGCGGCCGGCGGCGCGCGCCGTGTCCGTGACGAGTCGCAACGACACGCCGATGTCGAACGACGCATCGTCACCGGCGTTGCTGTCGATCACCGCGCTTGGCTGCACGTTCACGTGTAGTTTCAGACGCGGATGCTGCTCCGAGAACGTCTTGAGAATGCGCGCGATGTCGTGCGGACGGTAATAGTCCGTGATCGCGATGCGCAGTTCGCCGTCGAGCGAACGGCCTTGCAGATCTTCGAACGCCGCTTCGCTCATCGCGATGATGCGGCGCGCGTGGTCGAGCAGGCGGCTGCCGGCCGGCGTGGCGGTCACGCCCTGCTTGCTGCGCACGAAGAGCGGCAGGCCGGCGCGCTCCTCGAGTTTCTTCAACTGCTCGCTTACTGAAGACTGCGACAGGAACACGCGCTCGGCGCCGGCCGAGACGCTGCCCGATTCCGCGACGGCGACGAAGGTTCGCAACTGCGTCAGGTCGAATCCACGTTGGCTCATGATTCGGTTTATCCGATGGAAGTCATCTGAATTTCCGGCTTTTCCGATGGAAGGCCCAGCCGTAGGATACCTCCAGATTCTTACTTTGCGGAGGGTGTGATGAAAAACGGAACAGTTGCAACGGCGCTCGGTTCGGGCGGGCGCACGGCGAGTCATCGGTGGAAGGTGCTGGGCGTTGGCTTCGCCGCAAACGCGAGTTTTTCGGCGGCGTTCTCGGGGATCCCGACGACTGCGGTCTTTTTGCGCTCGGACTATCACCTCGGCAATGGCGGCCTCGGACTGGTGCTCGGCATGCTCGGCCTTGGGATCGCCGTCAGCGAGTTGCCGTGGGGCCTGCTGACCGACCGCTGGGGCGACCGGCGCGTGCTGCTGCTCGGGCTGCTGACGACCGCCGCGGCGTTGGCCGGCATGGCGCTGTTCGTGGCGCCATCGGGCGCGCATGTACCGAGCGTGACGATGCTCGCGCTCGGCCTGCTGCTGGTCGGTTTGCTGGGCGGCAGCGTCAACGGATCGAGCGGGCGCGCGGTGATGGCCTGGTTCCGCGAAGGCGAGCGCGGACTGGCCATGAGCATTCGCCAGACCGCGGTGCCCGCGGGCGGCGGCGTCGGCGCGCTGGTGCTGCCGGTGCTGGCTTCGCACTTTGGTTTCGCTAGCGCCTATGCCGTGCTGGCGCTGGCCTGCGCGATCACGGCCGGATTCACCCGGCACTGGCTGCACGAACCGTCGCACGTCGACGCGGACGGCGCGCGCACGGCTCATGGCGCGGCGGGTGCTACGGGTGCTACGGGTGCGACGCCCGCGAAGGTCTCGCCGTTGCGCAACGTCAGCATCTGGCGCGTGGCACTTGGCGCGGCGGCATTGTGCGTGCCGCAACTCGCCGTCATCACGTTCGGGACGGTGTTCCTCCACGACTTCAGCCGTGCCGGCGTGCTGGCGATTAGCCTGACGATGGCCGCGGTGCAAACCGGCGCGGCCATCGCGCGGGTCTGGAGCGGCGGCTGGACCGATCGGCGCGGCAATCGCCGGGCGTACATGCGCGTCTGCAGTTTGCTCACGGCGGTGTTGTTCGCGTCGCTCGCTCTGCTGACGGGACTCGCCGGCCTGCATCACGCGGCACTTTCCAGCGTGTTCGCGGTAATGATCGTGTTGGGCGGGGTGAGCGCCTCGGCGTGGCACGGCGTCGCGTTCACGGAGCTGGCCACGCAGGCGGGCACGAGCCGCGCGGGCACGGCGTTGGCGATCGGCAATACCTGCGTCTTTCTCACGCTGTTCCTGACGCCGCTCGCCATTCCGCTATTACTGTCGATGGGTTCGTGGCCGATGGTCTGGGCCGTGGCCAGTGTTTGCGCGCTGATCGCGTGGCCGGTCTTTCCGCGTGCGGTGCGCAGCGGCAAGATAAGTGCGGCGCCTGTGTGCGACCCGACCTGAGGCGAGCGCGGCGACCGTCACGCGGACCATTCGCTAGCGCGTCGCGAAGCGCTTCAAATTGAACGAAGCGATTCAGTGAGCCATTGGCTATAAAAATGCCGCAAATATCCATTCCGGGTATTTGCGGCATTTTGCCTTTTGGATAGACCCGCATTGAACTATTAGTTTTTTACAGGATTCGGAAAGCTCCGATTTTCGCGGCGTGGTGGTGGTGATTTTATGGCCGCCTTGGCGTACTTATAGGCGTCGCCGGGTTGCCGTTAAAGCATGCGCAGAGTACGTCGGTTTATTCCTGCGCATTTGCCAATTATCCCTACAACAAACACGAGAAATCCTGGTGAACCTTAGAATCATTCTGGCGGACGATCATCCATTCGTTCTGCTTGGCATTCGGGCCGCGCTGGAAATGCGAGCCGGCGTCACCATCGCCGGCGAAGCGGCGACGCCGACTTTGCTAGTCGACCTGTTGCAGAGCACGCCGTGCGACGTGCTCGTCACCGATCTCTCGATGCGGGAACCTCGCGGCGGCGCCGAAGACGGCCTCGGCCTGATCCGCCGCATCCGCCGCGATTGGCCTCAAGTGCGCATTGTCGTGATGACGACGCTGATGAACACCGCGATCCTGCGCGCCATTGTCGCGGACGGCACGGTCAGCACGCTCGGCAAAACGGAGTCGATGGGCGAACTCTGGCGGGCCATCGAAGCAAGCGCGAGCGGCGACGTCTACGTCGGGCGTTCCATCGTCGACGCGCTCGCGCATCCGCACGACAGCGAGCCTCAGCGGCCGCCCGTGTCGCGTCTGTCATGGCGGCAAGCGGAAGTCGTCAAGCGCTTCGCCGGCGGACAGTCGATCGCCGACATTGCCGCCGCGCTCGGTTGCCATCGTCGTACGGTGAGCCGCCAAAAGCGCGAAGCGATGGCCAAGCTCGGCGTGACTAACGATCCGGGCCTCTTCTCTTACCTGCGTGCACACGGGATTATTAATTTTGAATCGCATATCTAAGCAATTTGGCGAAAAAACGGGTTGTGATTGGGGGTGTTTCGGAGCGATCTTATGGTTATTTTCGAGGGAACGTTTAATGATCGACGCTCGGCCGGTTGCGCCGATCACAACGGCGAGCAGTCAAGATAGAAAGGGGAATTAATCGATGAACGACGTCGCTGAAACAGGCACACCTGTTAGAGCCATCATTGCGGACGATCATCCGCTGGTTTTACTGGCGATCGAAAATCTGATCGGTGGCTATCCGAATATGCAAGTCGTCGGTCGCGCGGCCGACGCCACCGAGCTCTTCATGGAAGTCGAGCGCAATCCATGCGACCTGGTGCTGATGGACCTGTATATGCCGGGCGGTTTCGACGGCAATGGGCTCGAGGTCGTCAGGCAGTTCAAGCTGCGCTATCCCGGTGTGCGGCTCGTCGTGCTCACCATGGAAACCGAGGCGAACGCGCTGCAGAAGGTGATCTCGCTCGGTGTCGACGGACTGGTCAGCAAGCGCGACCGGATCGATCTGATTCACGTGGCAGTCGTCACCGCGCTCGCGCGGGAGTGCTACGTCGGGCCGGCCGTGCGCGCGCTGATCGCCGACGCCACGGTGACGCAGCGGCTCGATTTCGTGCGCACCATGTTGTCGCGCCGCGAACTCGAGGTGTTCACCCAGTACGCGTCCGGGCTCGGCGTCACCGAGATCGCTGCGCGCCTCGGCCGCAGCGTAAAGACGATCAGCGCGCAGAAATGCACGGCCATGCGCAAGCTGGCCTTGCAGAGCGACGCGGAATTGTTCCGCTTCGCCGTCGAGCACGGCGTTGTTGCGGAGGAACGTGCGCAGAGCCGGTAACGGACCGGCAAGGTGTCGCGCCGCGAACGGTGCGACGGTCAGAAGAGACATTGGCACGGCCTGGGGAAGCGCAACGCGTGCAGGGCGAGCCAATCGATAACACAAGAAGAAATGACAAGAAAAATCCGCGTCATCGTGGCCGACGATCACGACTGTGTTCGCGTCGGCGTCCGGCGGCTGTTGTCGGCCGCGTCACATATCGAAATCGTCGGCGAAGCGGCCGACACCTATGGTCTGGCCGAACTCCTCGACTCCTGCGTGTGCGACGTCGTCGTGTCGGACATCAGCATGCCCGGCATCGACGGCGGCAGTAATGCGGTTTCGTTTCTGCGGCGCGTGTTGCGAGGCCGGCCTCATCCCTGCATCGTCGTGCTGACGATGATTTGCCATGCGCACATGCTGTCCGGCCTGCTGCATATCGGCGTTGGCGCAATCGTCGACAAGCGCGACGTCGCCACTGCGCTGATCGACGCGATCGAAGCCGGCATGGCCGGCCGCGTCTATCTGTCGGAGCAGGCGCGCACCGCGATGGAAGCGGCGGATACACCCGTGCAGCTTCGTGCCGGCATTTTGAGCGCGCGCGAGTGGGAGGTTTTTCAACTGTATGTGCAGGGCCTCGCCGTCCACGAAATCGCGGTCCGTTTGCAGCGCAGCGGCAAGACGATCAGCACGCAGAAGCGCAGCGCGATGCGCAAGCTGGGTCTTGAGACGGAGTCCGACCTGATCGACTACGCAAGACAGATTGGGTTGACCTGAGGTTCGGTTGAGAGGCCGACGGCCGACCCTCTGAGGTCATCAAAGCGTCCAATTTAGGACTCTGCTGATTGGATTGATGGCGTTGCCATTTCATAGTTCTGAGTTCACTGCGGCTTAGTTTTCCATTCACACGACGCGCGTACTTATTTCGTCATGCTGAATGGAAATGCCGCGAAGAATTCGGGCTGACGTCTTACTGCAATCGTGTACTGCCGTCTGCCTTGTCCAGAAGAATTGGGAGACGGCATGGTCGCGCTAGGGAAGCGGTTGTTCGTAGAGGGCGTCGGAACGGCATGGCTGGTGTTCATCGGCTGCGGCAGCGTCGCGTTGAGCACCGGCGCGGTTCAGCAGGGGTACGGCGTGCTTGAAGTGTCGTCGGCATTTGGGCTCGCGCTCGCTACAGCCGGCTACCTGTTCGGCGGCATATCCGGCGCACATTTCAATCCCGCTGTCACCGTGGGCTTCACGGCCGCGCAGCGTTTTCCGATCAGGGACCTGGTGCCCTACATCGCTGCCCAGCTCCTCGGGGCGACCGCCGCCGCGGCGTTGCTTGTCTATGTCGCGAGTGGCCGCCCCGGTTTTGCACTGGGCGCAAGCGAGTTCGCCGCCAACGGCTTTGGCGAACATTCCCCCGCCGACTATCCATTGCATTCGGCGCTGGTCGTCGAGTTCGTACTCTCGTTCGCCTTTGTCATGTCAAACCTCATGGTTGCGGCTCGCCATCACATGGCGTCGATCGCGCCGCTGGTTGTCGGCGCGTGCCTGATGCTCGTTTATCTGGTGTCGATTCCTGTCACCAACGGCTCGGTCAATCCCGCCCGTTCTACCGCCCAGGCGTTGTTTGTCGGCGATTGGGCGCTGGATCAGCTTTGGTTGTTCTGGGCCGCGCCCATGTCCGGCGGCGTTGTGGCCGGTATTCTGTTTTCATTTCTGCACCGCAAGTCGGACCGCCCGGTTGACGCGAGCGCCGGTCGTCAGAGCGAATCCGCGTGAGCGGTAACCTCAATCTGTGGGTGGCGTTGCCCGTCCGTGCTCGGCCAGGTAGTGCGTTGAGGCGTGGACTCCGGCGCCTGTGGTCAGCCCTGCTAGTCCTTTTCTTCTGCGGCATCGCGCACGCTGCGGCTGTCGCCCAGCCGTCCGGCGAGGCATCACGGCCTCCAGCCGCAAACGCCGCTCCCGCCAGACTGACCGTCGGTGTGCTAGCCAGCAACTGGCGGCCGTTCGAGGCGCTAGAAGGCGGCCGGCTCACCGGCATGAGCGTCGACTATTTGCGCGCGTTGGTCGGGCCGGATGTGGTGATCGAAGCCAAGGCCTTTCCCGACATGCCGCAACTGCTCGCCGCCGCATGCGCGGGCCAGGTCGATCTGTTGATGAGTCTTGCGCGCACGCCTGAACGCGAGCGTTGCCTGAGATTTACCGTGCCGTATTTTCGCTCTTCGATATCGGCGGTGGCTCGCCGGGACGGTGAGGGCTACGGGACAGCATCGCAGCTTGGCGCGGCGCGCATCGCCATCGAGAAAGGTTTTGCACTGGAGCGTTCAGTGCGCGAGCGCTTTCCGCGTGCCGAGATCAACGCGTTTGCAACCACCCACGCCGCGCTTGCCGCGGTTGCTCGGGGCGACGCAGACGCTTACTTTGGTTTCACCCCGGCCGTGCAATACGCACTGGCCACCGACGAGTTCCGTAGCCTGAGCGTCGCGTTCGAGGAAGGCAGCAAAACCGCGGATCTGCGCTTTGGCGTCCCGCGCAGCCGCACTGCGCTGCGCGATCAGCTCGACCGGGCGCTTGCATCGCTCGACCCGGCTGACGACGCGGCGTTGCGCGTGCGCTGGCTACCCGGCAACTTCGACGCCGGGCCGGTGACCGGTGCGCCGCGTCTGGTGCTCACTTCGCGAGAGCAAGCGTGGCTTCGGTCATTGCCGCCGTTGCCGGTGGGTTTCGATAGCACCTGGCCACCCTTCAGCTATGTCGACGACGCCGGCCATCCGGCCGGCGTCGCCGCAGACCATCTGGCGTATTTGAGCCGCACGCTCGGCGTGGTGTTCAGCCGCGCTTCCACCGCGGATTGGCCTGCCACCATCGCCGCCTTTCAACGCGGCGAGCTGGCCATGCTGGCCACCGCTTCCAGCAATGATCCGCGCTTAAGAAACGCGCAGCACACCCGTGCGTACGAGAGCTATCCGCTGGTCATTGTTGGGCGCGAAGACGAGCCGGCCGCGCGCGCGCTCGGCGACTTCGCGTCGCGCCGCATTGTCGTTTCGTCGCATGTCGCCGGCTCGGTTCCGCATGCGCTCGACCATATTCCTCTGGACCACATCGCGATCGCGCCCAGTCTCGACGACGCGCTGGCCATGGTCGCCGCAGGTGAGGCGGATGTCCTGGTCGGCAACGTGGCCGCCGTCGACGTCGTGCTGAAGCGCCGCTATGTCGGCGTGCTCAAGATTCTCGGCACGGTCGGCGAATCCGACGCGCTCAACTTTGCCGTGCGCGCAGACTTGAGCCCGCTCGCCGGGCTGATCGATCGCGCTTTGCTGGCCATGCCGCCGGCGGAAAAGCAACGCATCAGGCAGAAATGGGTCACCGGCAGCGCCACGGGCGCGGGCATGTGGAGCGTGACCGCGCTGCGTCTGCTGCCGTTGCTGATCGGCATCGGCATTGTTCTGCTTGTCACGCTGCGAGCCTGTCTGTTGCTGCAGCGGGAGGTCAGGCTGCGCAAGAAAACCGAGCGCGACCTCGCGCTGCAACTGAGCTTTCAGGAAACCATGATGAAGATGGTGCCCTATCCGCTGGTTGCGAAGGACCTCGACGGCCGGTATATCGCCGTCAATCAGGCCTACGAAGAAGCCTGCGGCATGCGCCGCGAAGCCGTGGTTGGCCGCACCATGAAAGACGTGCAGAGCTGGGGCGAAGCCAACAGCCAAATCCTCGACGAGATGACCCGCGAGATGCTCAAGGGTCGCGAAACGGCGCAGGCGGAGTTGCAGTTCGTGCGCAGCAACGGCGACGTGCGGCACGGCCTGTTCTGGACCAGCACCTGTCGCGGCAGCGACGGCAAAGCGGTTTGCGTGCTCGGCACCATGGTCGATATCACCGATATCCGGCGTGCCGAAATGCTCGCTCGCGAAACCGAGCGCCGTCTCTTCGATGTGACGCGCTCGTTGCCGGCCGTGGTGTTTCAACTGCGTCGTACGGCCGACGGCGTGTACTCGTTTCCATACATCGGCGGCGACACGCGGTTGCTGCTGGGCGGTAGCGCCGTGATCAAACGCGATCAGGTCGATTTCAAGCGCGTTTGCGAGCAGGACCGGCCGCTCGTGATCGCCCAACTCGAGCACTCGGCGCGCTGCGAAACGCCGGTGCATATGGAGTTTCGCTTTGAAAGCGAAGGTGATCTCAAGTGGGTGCGCGCCGAGTTGGTCCCACGGCGGGAGGGCGCCGGCAGCGTCGTGTGGAGCGGGTACTGGGTGGATGCCAGCGTGGAGCACGCGCGCTCCGACGAACTGGCGCGGGCACGCGACGTCGCCGAAGCGGCTTCACGCGCCAAAGACGACTTTTTCGCGATGATGAGCCACGAAATCCGCACGCCGATGAACGGCGTGCTCGGTCTCGTCGAAGTGCTGGAGCGCACGCCGCTCAACGCCGATCAAGGCGAGATGCTGAGCATGATTCACGAGTCGGCGGGCGCGCTGCTGCAGATTCTCGACGACCTGCTCGATTACTCGAAAATCGATGCGGGTCGGCTGACTATCGAAGCCGAGCCCATCGACATACGTGAACTGGTCGACAACGCCGTTGGCCTGCTGGCGGGTCGCGCGCACGAAAAGGGTTTGAAGGTGCGCGTCGATATCGCCGCGGAAGTCGCCGCGACCTTGCGGGGCGACAGCGTGCGTTTCCGGCAGATTCTGTTCAACCTGCTCGGCAACGCGATCAAGTTCACGCCGTCCGGCGAGGTCGACGTGGGGCTGTCGGTTGTCGCGCAAACCGGCGGCGCCCAAACGCTCGAGGTGACGGTCGAGGACACCGGCATCGGCATTGCCCCTGACGTCCAGGCGCGGCTCTTCGAACCTTTCGTGCAAGCCGAATCGTCGACCACGCGCCGCTTCGGCGGCACGGGTCTCGGTTTGACGATCTGCCGCAAGCTGATCGATCTGATGGGCGGCTCGCTCGCGCTGCACAGTGAACCTGGCCGCGGCACGCGGATGACCGTACGGCTCAGCATGCCGGTCGAAGCACAGCGTTATTCGGTCAGCGCGTTGCGCGGTAAGCGTGGTGTCGTCGCGACTAGCGACGCGCGAGTCGGTCAGGCCTTAATGCATTTCGGCGAGGCGCTAGGACTCGAACTGCGTCGCTTTGCGCCGGATGCGCCGGAACTGCGTGACCGCGCGGCGCTGGCCGATGTGGATCTGCTGTTCGCGAGCGAGGACGTGACATTTCCTGAGGACGTTATGCGGCGTTCCCGCATCGTCAGCCTGACTGAGAAGCCGAAGCCGACCGGTTATCGCATTATTGACAACAACGTGCGCGTCAGCATCAATCCCATTTCGTGGCGCGGGCTTGGTGCAGCATGTGCTGCAGCGGTGACCGGGTTGCCGGCGGTGGCGCCGCGTTTGGGCGGCATGCCGCGTACGCCTGAGGGCGGCGCGGCGATTCCCGATCGCGAGCGCGCCATCGCGAGTGGCCGGCTGATCCTGGTCGCTGAAGACCATCCGGTCAACCAGGAGTTGATCCGCCATCAACTGGCTCTGCTCGGTTTCGCCTGCGACGTCGCGAACGACGGCGCCGAGGCCTTGGCCGCGCTTGAACACACTACCTACGGCTGCCTGATCACTGATTGCCACATGCCGAACCTGTCCGGCTATGAACTCACGCGGCGCATTCGCGAACTGGAGGCGGGCGGGGCTTATCGACTGCCGATTCTGGGTATCACGGCGAACACCGCCCCTGAAGACCTGAATCTGTGTCGCGAAGCCGGGATGGACGACAGCCTGGTGAAGCCGACCCGGCTCGCCACGCTGCGCGATTATCTGAGCCGCTGGTTCGGCACCGACAGTACGCGACAAGCCGCGTCCGCGGAGGCAGTCGGCACGACGGCCACCGCCGGAGACGGAGTTGTCGCAGCGCGCACCGCCGAGCCGTTCATCCCAGTCGATCTGAGTTACATGACGCAACTTTGGGGAAGCGAGTCGACCGTCAAGGCATTGCTCGACTCGTTCGTTTCCTCGGTGCGCGAAGATATGGCGTCGTTGTCGCCGATGCTCGAGCGCGTCGAAACTGAGCGTGTGCGCGAATGGGTGCACCGGGTGGCTGGGGCGGCAAGCGTGCTGCAGTACCCGCCTTTGCTGAATACGCTCGACGCGTACCGTCGCGTTATCGGCGTTGAATCACCCGAGCGAGTGCGCCTGGATGGGCTCGCGCTGATCGACAAATGCAATGCCATGCTCGACGGTATCGAGCAGCAAGCGGCGTTGCTCGCTTGAGATTTGCCGCGAGGCGTAGCGGCGATCGCCTCGTCGGTCAACGCGATTGGCCGCGCGAATCCAGCAGAATCCGGAAAAGAGCGAAAAAAATGGGCGAAAAAAAACGCGGCCGAAGCCGCGTTAAAGATTTGGAGACATCCCTCGATGAAGGAGTCACTTCTCGCAACCGGAAGCATAGCCGGGATGGCGCGATTCATTCACTACAAAAAGCGCAATTAACTGTTTGAAGAAATCGAAGAAAGCGTGGATAGCTGTCTCGTCGGCGGCGAGTTCAGCGAATGAATCGGCGTAGTCGAAGCATCAATTGCGGCCATGGGTCGCGCAATTCGACACGTCGCCGGTAGCGTATCAGTCCGGCTCCGACTCGAAATTGCTTTCGCAAAAAGGTCGGCGTGCAGCGATAGCTACGCACAACTACGAAGTCCGCACCGCGCGCCGGGTTGAAGCGAGCAGCCCGAGCCGTACGGCTGCATCGACCGCATGCAACGGAAAACGGTCAACCGCGCGCGCACGCCGTCGCGCACACGCCGTCTAACGCAAACGCCTGCAGGGAAATTGCACTAGTATGTGGTGGCTCCGCACGCAGCCGAACCGTCGGTGCGGCGGTGCATCAAGTCCGGAGAAGACCATGATTACGCTGCGAAAATTGAATCTGGCTGTGGTGTTGTGGGCATTGGCGTCGGGCGCTGCCTTCGCCGACACGGTGGCGCTGAAGGCGGATCTCGAACCTTCAAGCGAAGTGCCGCCGCGCGTGAGTCACGGACACGGCATGCTGAACGCCACGTTCGACACGTCGACCAAATCCCTGCAGTGGACAGTCACCTACGAAGGCCTGAGCGGCCCGGCTACCGCCGCGCATTTCCACGGCCCCGCGCCGGTCGGACAGAACGCCAAGGTGCAGGTGCCGATCGACAAAGACGCGCTCGCGAGCCCGATCAAAGGATCGGCGGCGCTGACCGAGCAGCAGGTCACGGATCTGATGGCGGGGCAGTGGTACTTCAATGTTCATACCGCGCAGAACCCGACGGGCGAGATTCGCGGGCAGGTTTTACCGGCCAACTAAATTAGTCGGAAAGCTTGGCCGGTGGGTGGATCGCGCGGTTTTGGGATTAGAAGCCGCCGTCCACCGGCGCCGTGTCGAACGCACGTACCATGGCGGGACACGAATGAAGGAGTGTGTCCCCAATGAGCTGGCAAAGTGCACTCGCCACCTGGTACCTGCGCAGGCAGTTTCGTCCGGAAACCCTCAAGCCGGGCATCAATGTCGAAAGAGCGCGTGCGCTGACCGCGAAGCGGGCCTGGTCGCCGCGCGTGCCGCGCGGCTGGCATCTGCGTGAGTTGTACGGAGCGGACGACACGCCCTTGCGCGGCGAATGGCTTGAGCCCGCCGGCGAGCCGCACGCAGCCCACATCAGCCCCACCGTGCTCTTTTGCCATGGCGGCGGCTACTACTTCTGTTCACCAAAAACACATCGTTCGATCGTATTCGGCCTCGCGACGCGCGCCAAGGCGGCGGTGTTTTCGCTCGACTACCGACTCGCCCCCGAACACCGCTTTCCCGCCGCACTCGACGACGCCACCGCGGCCTATCGTCAATTGCTCGCGGACGGCGTCGCGCCCGAGTCGATCGTGATTGCCGGCGATTCAGCCGGCGGCGGCCTCGCGCTGGCCACGCTGGTGGCGTTACGCGATGCCGGCGATCCGATGCCGGCAGGCGGCCTGCTGTTCTCGCCATGGACCGATCTGGCCGCGACCGGCGCGAGCATTCGCAGCAACGACGGCCTCGACCCGATGTTCAGCGGCCGTGCGATTGCGCCGGCCGCGCAACTCTATCTCGGTGAGACACACGCCACGCACCCGCATGCCTCACCGGTCTATGCCGACCTGCGCGGCTTGCCGCCGCTCTTCATGATGGCCGGCAGCACCGAGGTGTTGCTCGACGATTCGCAGCGCGTAGCCGATAACGCGCGCGCGGCGGGCGTCGACTGCGAATTCGAGGTGTGGAACAAGATGCCGCACGTCTGGCCGATCTTCGCGCCGTTCATTCCCGAAGCCAATCGTGCGCTCGACCGTTCGGCCGCTTTCGTGCGGCGCGTGACGAGTCGCGCCGCCGGTGCCAATCAGCCGTCTAGCGCGATGTCGATGGTTTGATAAGCGGCTTCGATGGTTTCCGGACCGTACTGCCGCTCCAGCCGCCGCACGGTGAAGTGACCGTGCGCGACCTGCTGGAAATGGTCGATGAACACCGTATTGACCATCGCGCCGAGCACCGCGCCGATCGCGGGAATCGATTTGGCGGCGATCTGCTCGCTGACCTGTACCGAGAAGCGCGCGGCAATCGTATTGAGCAGCCGCAGCAAGGCTGCCGAGCCGTGCGCGGTGAATCCCTTGGTGGCGATTTCCGACGACGCCTTCGACACCGCCTGCGCCAGCGCGCCGCGCATGATGAAGTAGCCGAAGTCGGCGTCGTCGTCGGCCTTGGACGTGCCGCCCATGCCGAGCACCGTCAGGCACTGCAACTGCGTGTCGATCGAGCTCAGGTCCTCGCCCTCGCTGCGCGCGATGTCGCAGATCGAGCGGAACATTAACGTGGTCGTGACCGGCAACTCCACTGGCAGCGCGAACAGTCCGAACGCGCCGCCGGCCGCGCCGGTGGTCGCCACGGCGAACTTGTGCAGCAGGTTGCTCGGCCGGTCGGGCACGATCAGCGGCGCCGCGTCCCGGCGCCCGAGCGTGCGCAGCGCGATCGACAGGCATTTGCGCAACGCCAGTTCCGTCGCGTCGGTGACCTTTTCGTTGGCGAAGGCCGGCATGCGCGACATCAGCTTTTCGAGCGGCGAGCCGACGATACTGGCCAGTTTCATCGCCAGCGCGGGGCTTTCCAGTTCGTGTTTCGCGCGCCGCAGCGCGTTCAGGTCTTCATCCGATAGGGCTTGTGCTGCGAGCAAACTCGGCTCCATGTGCCTCCCTGGCGTCATGTTGGATGCATTCTTCAGTCGATTGTCGCTACGGTAAACCGTGGCGACGCGTCCCATTTAGAGCGCGAGCTCGTGGTATGATTCCCAATCATTTGACGAGTCAACTGTTGCTCTATCAAAAATGGCTGTCCATACTGCGGCCCACCACTCGAGTGGGCAAGTTTTACCGTTCCGTGAATCGCTTCTGGCGATGCTCGGCATCTCCTTCGTCACGATGCTCGTGGCGCTCGATCAGACCGTGGTCGGCACCGCGCTGCCCACCATCGTCTCGGAACTCAAAGGGTTCGAGCTCTACGCGTGGGTCGCCACGTCGTATCTGCTGACCTCGGTGATTACCGTGCCGATCTTCGGCCGCCTCGGCGATTATTACGGACGCAAGCCGTTCGTGATCGCATCGATCGTCGTGTTTACGGGCGCGTCTGTACTGTGCGGCGCCGCCAACAGCATGATGTTCCTCGTGCTCGCGCGCGGGCTACAAGGCATTGGCGGCGGCATGCTGGTCGGCACCGCGTTTGCGTGCATTCCCGATCTATTTCCCGATTCCGTGGTGCGTTTGCGCTGGCAGGTGCTGATGAGTTCGGCATTCGGTATCGCTAACGCAGTGGGGCCGTCGCTCGGCGGTTTCCTCACGCAGTACTACGGCTGGCGTTCGGTCTTCTACGTCAATCTGCCGGTCGGGCTGTTGTCGCTGTTTTTCGTCTGGCGCTTCCTGCCGCATCTTCGGCACGTCGAGCACAAAGGTAAGATGCGGCTCGATTGGCCCGGTGCCGTGCTGATCGCGGTGGCGCTCGGCTCGCTGCAATTGTTCGTCGAGTTGCTGCCGAAGCATGGCGTCACGTTGAGCGCGCTGGCGCTGCTCGCGTTGAGCGTCGCCTCGGCCTACGCGCTGTGGCAGTGGGAAAAGCGCTGCCCGACGGCGATCCTGCCCGTCGACATGTTCCGCAACCGCAGTCTCGCCGCGCTCTTCACGCTTGCCGTGCTGGGCGGTTTCTCGATGTTCTCGCTGCTGTTCTACGCGCCGTTGCTGTTCCAGGGCGGCTTCGGCATGTCGCCGAAAGAAGCGGGGCTCGTCATCACGCCGCTGGTGGTGTTCATCACGATCGGCAGTATCGCGAACGGACGCATCGTGTCGCGCGTGCGCAATCCGAATCTGATGCTGTACATCGGCTTTGCGCTTCTCGCGCTCGCCTGCCTCGGCGTGGTCGTCGCGACGCGTGCCATGCCGCAATGGCTGCTGATGACGTTCATGGTGATCGGTGGCCTCGGTCTCGGTTTCGTGATGCCGAACCTGACCATCTTCGCGCAGCAGACGGCCGGCCGCGAGCACCTCGGTATCGCCACCGCGCTGCTGCAGTCGCTGCGGATGATCGGCGGCATGCTCGGCACGGCGCTGACCGGCACGCTGGTCAGCCATATGTACGCGAGCGGCGTGCGCAGCGCGCTGGAAAACGATCACGCGTCGCAATGGTTCAGCGATCTCGGCGATCCGCAGATCCTGATCAATCGCGACGCGCAAACCACCTTGCTCGGTCAGTTGACGCATGCGGGCCACAATGGCGCCATGCTGCTGGAAAGCGCGCGCGAGGCGCTGGTCGCGGCGATTCATCTGGGGCTCGCGATGGCGGCGATCATTGCCGTGGTGTCGGTGTGGCAAAGCCGCCGTGTGCCGCTGGTCAAGCTTCAGCGCAAGCTGGAGCCGGTGATTCACGCGGATTGATTTTTTTAGACCTACCGGTTTACTGAAGATATGGAAGAACAGGATCACGTCGCCGTCATGCAGCAATTCGGCCGCACCTATCGGGCGTTCATGTCGGCGTTCGAGGCGCAGGTCGGTCATCCGCTGCCGCGCTGGCGCATTCTGTTGGCGCTGCATGACCAGGCCGGCGAGTCGTCGCAGAAGCGGCTGGTGGAGCGCTTGCGGGTGGATCCGGGCGCGTTGACGCGGCAGTTGAAAACGCTCGAAGCGTTGGGCTGGATCGCGCGCAGCATGGACACGCGCGATAACCGCGTGACCAATGTGCGCCTGACCGAAGCGGGGAAAGCAGCGACGGAGGCCAGTTTGCCGCGTCGCAAGGCTTTCGTGCATGACACGATGGCGGCGCTGCCGGACGACGTGCTGGGCGCGTTGTCCGGCGCGTTGAAGATGCTCGAGGTGAGGATCGGAGAAGTAATGGCAACGGGTAACTGTAATGCCGCTGACGCGAGCGCTACGCAAACAGCGGAACCGGCGAGCAGCGCCGCGTCACGTTAGTCAGCACCGGCGCGCTTCACCTCCCTCGCACAGCGCGCCGTTCAGAACACAATCAGAAGAACGTTTCGATCACTTCAGTCACGCGATACGCCGGATCGACCACCAGCACCTGACGCCACTTGTCGAACGTCAGGCACGGATGCGAAATGTCGAACGCGATCATGTCGCCCACTTTCAGATCGGCGCCGGCGGGAATCCGCAGATACGCGTGCTGATCCATCAAACCGAAAATCTCCCAACCTTCGCTCGCCGCGACGTCGCGTGGCGCTTCGTTGCCCGGACGGTAGTGGCGCGCCGGCTCCGGCATGCCCGCGTCGAACGCGGAGTCGCGCTTGCCGAGACCGATGATTGCGCGATCCGGCTCGGGAATCGACTGCACATACGCCCACAATTGCAGCGCGGGCAGCAAGCCTTCGCCCATTTTCTTCGCGACGGGATTACGCGCGAAGATGTCGGTCTGCGCCTTGCGATAAACGCCGACGTCATGTGTCAGGTAACAGCCGGGACGCAACACGACCTCGACCTTGCCGTCTTCCGACGCCTTCACGAATTCTTCCGCGACCACGTCGTACCACGCTGATCCTGCGCCCGACAACACCGCCGGTGTACGCGCGAAGCGGCCTTCATCGACCAGCGCGCGCGTGACCGCGACCGCGCTTTGCAGGAACTCGCGAACTTCCTGTTCTTCCTTCAGCACGCCTTCATACAACTCGACACCGGCGAGCTTCAGCACGTCCGGATAACGCGCGATCGCTTCAAGCACCGCGTTGCGCTGCGCTTCGTCGCGCACGCCGGTGCGGCCGCCCGGCACGCCGAGTTCGAGCAGCACTTGCAACTGCTTATGCACCGACGCGAAGAACTCGCCCAACTGCTCGACGCCTTCGACCGAATCGACGAGGCAGAAGAATTCGAAATCCGGATCGCTCAGCAACTCGGCGACCATCATCATGTTGCGGCGGCCCACCAGTTGATTGGCCATCAGAATGCGCGACACGCCGCCGTGATACGCCGCGCGCACCTGGTGCGCGGTGGCGAGCGTGATGCCCCACGCGCCGGTTTCAAGCTGACGTCGAAACAGTTGCGGCGCCATGGTGGTCTTGCCGTGCGGCGCGAGCTTGACGCCATATTCCGCGACGAACGCCTGCATCCATTTCAGGTTGTGTTCCACGCGATCCGCGTACAGCACGGCGGCCGGCAGGCTCACGTCTTCATTCAACAGATTCCACTCGAGGCGTGCCGTGTCCGTGAGTTGGATGCTGGCGCCCGGAACCATGCCCAAGCCCTTGCTATAAGGATCAATCGTCGCGCCCTGATAGTTTGTAACTTTCATGTCTCCCTGCTCCATCGTCCAGTTAAATTGAATCAAAGTTGACTTTAGCATGTTACCGAAAGTACGATGATCGAAGAAATGTTATTTAGTACCACAGTCTGCGTCACAATCCGACGAAGGCTTTTTGTCAGCCTTCGGGCGTCATCCCACAGTTTGCAATGAACTCAACCGCCGAGCCGTTGACCTTCGATATCGTCGCGCGCATCGCCGAATGTGCGCCGGAACTGCGCTCGGCCGAGCGCAAGGTCGCCGCGCTGATTCTCGACGATCTGACGGGCGCGTCGCGCGCCAGCATCGGCGCGCTCGCGCAGCAGGCCGAGGTGAGCGTCGCGACCGTCACGCGCTTTGCCAAGGCGGTGGGCTGCCGCGACGTGCGGGAACTGAAACTGCGACTCGCGCAGGCGGCCGCCGTCGGACAGCGCTTCCTGCAGCCTGGCGGCGCGGGCGACGCGCCCGAGCCGATCGCCACCCGCATCTTCGACGAACTGCAGAACGCACTGGCGCATAACCATCAATTGTTGCGGCAGGCGCCGTTCAGCGACGCGGCCGCCGCGTTGCGCGCCGCGCGAATGATCTACGTATTCGGCATGGGCGGCGGCTCGACCGCGCTCGCGGACGAAATGCGCTTTCGTCTCGTACGACTCGGCCGACCCGTCGCCACCTATCAGGACGGCTTGTTGCAGCGCATGGTCGCGAGCACGGTGTCGCGCGAGTGCGTGGTGATTGCGCTGTCCACCACCGGACGCGTGCCTGAGATGGTCGAGAACTGCAAAATCGCGCGCAGCTACGGCGCGAGCGTGATCGCGTTGACCGCACCGGCCTCGCCGTTGGCCAGACTTGCCGACTGGGTGATTCCGATCGTCGCTTTTGAAACCGATTTCATTTACAAGCCGTCGTCGTCGCGCTACGCGATGATGATGGCGCTCGATGTGCTCGTTACCGAACTCGCCGTCAGTCAGGGCGACGAGAGCCGTGAATTGCTGCGCCGCATGAAGCACGCACTCGACGCGCACCGCGGCGGTGGCGATCGACAACCGTTAGGAGACTGATCCATGCATTCGCATCCCGAAGCCGCCGATACGCTGATCGTCGGCGCGCAACTGTATGACGGCACGGGCGCACCGCCGGTGGAGCGCGATGTCGCGATCCGCGATGGGCGCATCGTCGCGATCGGCAATCTGTCGAACTGGCTCGCCGAAGACCTGGTCGAGGCTAACGGGCGCGCACTGGCGCCGGGTTTCATCGACGTTCATACGCACGACGACACGCACGTGATCCGCTCGCCGCAAATGCTGCCGAAGATCACGCAGGGCGTGACGACGGTGATCGTCGGCAATTGCGGAATCAGCGCGTCGCCGGTGGCGTTGAAGGGCGACCCGCCGGATCCGATGAATCTGCTCGGCGAGCGTGACGCGTTCCAGTATCCGACCTTTGCCGCTTATGTCGACGCTGTGAACGCGGCGCGTCCGGCGGTGAATGTCGGCGCGTTGATCGGACATACGGCGTTGCGCAGCAATCAGATGGACCGGCTCGATCGCGCGGCGACGGCCGAGGAAATCGACGGCATGCGCGCGCAGCTCGAAGAGGCGTTGGCGAATGGCGCACTGGGTCTGAGTTCAGGGCTCGCGTATGGCTCGGCGTTTTCGGCGCCGACCGAAGAGGTGATGGCGTTGGCCGAACCGCTCGCCGCCGCCGGCGCGCTGTACACCACGCACATGCGCACCGAGTTCGACGCGATTCTCGACGCAATGGACGAAGCTTACCGGGTGGGTCGTCACGCGCATGTGCCGGTGGTGATTTCGCATTTGAAGTGCGCGGGGCCGTCGAACTGGGGACGCAGCGAGGAAGTGCTGAAGTCGCTCGAAGGTGCGCGGCGTTTGCAGCCGATCGGTTGCGATTGTTATCCGTACAACCGCAGTTCGTCGACGCTGGATCTGAAGCAGGTGACGGGCGACATCGACATTACGATTACGTGGTCGGAGCCGCATCCGGAGATGGCGGGCAAGCTCGTCAAGGAGATCGCGGCGGAGTGGGGCGTCACGCAGCAGGAGGCGGGCAAGCGCTTGCAGCCGGCGGGCGCGGTGTATCACAACATGTCCGAGGACGACGTGCGGCGCATTCTCTCGCATCCCGCGACGATGGTTGGCTCGGACGGCTTGCCGAACGATCCGATGCCGCATCCGCGCTTGTGGGGAGCGTTTCCGCGCGTGCTCGGGCATTACGCGCGCGACGCCGGTTTGCTGCCGCTTGAAGAGGCCGTGCGCAAGATGACCGGTCTGTCGGCGCGGCGGTTCGGGTTGGCGCAGCGCGGCGAGGTGCATATCGGCTATCACGCGGATCTGGTGTTGTTCGACCCCGCGAAGGTGCGCGACGCGGCGACGTTTGAAAAGCCGGAGCAGGCGGCGGATGGGATCGACGCGGTTTGGGTGAATGGCGTGCTGACGTATCGCGATGGTGAAGTGACGGGTGAAAGGGCAGGTCATTTCGTGGCGCGCGGTGCGGCGTCGAAGGGCGATGCGCAGGGTGCGTTTTGAGCGGTTTGTTCTTACTGGTTTTCTGATTTTCTGATTGATGTGGCAGGTGGTGGTGTTTACGCCGCGTGCCGGATTTTTTTAGGAGTGTGATGATGAAGCGTTATGGCGTTGAAGGCGGGAAGGGAACGGGTGGTCAACATATGCCGTTTGCTCGCGCGGTTGAAGCGGATGGCTGGCTGTTCGTTTCCGGACAGACGCCGATGGAGAATGGCGAAGTGATCAACGGCGGGATCGTGGAGCAATCGCACAAGGCGATTCAGAATGTGTTCGCGATTTTGAAGGAAGCCGGGTATGGGGCGGAGGATGTGGTCCGCTGTGGGGTGTGGCTCGACGATCCGCGTGACTTCGCTTCGTTCAACAAGGTGTTCCGCGAGTATTTCGGCGAGAATCCGCCGGCGCGGGCTTGTGTGGTTTCTTCAATGGTGATCGACTGTCGCGTTGAGGTGGACTGCGTTGCTTATAAGAAGCCTGCGGGTTGAGTGGGTTTGGTTTGTTGTGTTGTGTTGGCCTTTCCTTGCTTTGTTAGTGGTCTATTAGCGTTGCCCCTGTGCGGGGCCGCACCTACTTCTCTTTGCCGCGGCAAAGAGAAGTAGGCAAGAGAAAGCCGCTCACACCGCTAATTTTTAAGCGGCATCCGTGGTCTGCGACGGGTAGTGGTGCATCTGGAATCCGTGCTCTCGCACACTCCGCGTTGGTGACACGGCATCATTCTTCCCGCCTCGCGCTGCGCGCTCGCCGGAATGGTCTGTCTGGAGCTTCGGGTTTCGCTTTTGCGCGGCGGGAGCCGTCGGCTTCGCCTCGGCGAGATGCCATAAAAAATGGGTGGCTGAAGCCGCGACGGTTGATCTGAGCTACGCGGCGGATACCGCCCGCGATTGATGAATTCCGGCTGAGCACCAAAACCGCAAAGTGTGTGCGGAACAATCACGACGGCGCGCGTAGCGCCGCCGGAAGAATGACTGCTGTGCCACTATCGCCGAATGCGCGAGAGCACTGATTCCAGATGAGCCACTACCGTGACTGTGCGGGGGACCCGCTTAAGAATTAGCGGTGTGAGCGGCTTTCTCTTGCCTACTTCTCTTTGCCGCGGCAAAGAGAAGTAGGTGCCGCCCCGCACAGGGGCGACGCCAATAGACCACTAACAAAGCAAGGAAAGGCCAACACCGTAGGCAATCAACCCAAGCGCCAAGCAGGCAAAAAAACCACTACCCTCACTGCCGAGCCAACCGAAAATTATCCGGCATCGGCAAATTATAGTTAGTCCGAAACGGATTGATATCCAACCCACCACGCCGCGTATAGCGCGCATACACCGCGAGCTTGACCGGCTTGCAAGCCTTCAGCACATCGATAAAAATCCGCTCAACACACTGCTCATGAAACCCAGTGTGATTCCGATAAGAAATGATGTACCGCAACAACCCCGCATGATCGATCTGCGGCCCGACATAATGAATCTGCACCGTGCCCCAATCCGGCTGCCCAGTCACCGGACAATTCGACTTCAGCAGATTGGAAAACACCGTCTCCTCAACCGGCGCCTCATCGAGCGCGGCACTCAGCAACGAAGCATCCGGCTGATAAACATCGGTATCCAGATCCAGCCGATCCAGCGACAAACCCTCAAACTCGTCCATCTGCAACTTGCCGAACTCATACGGCGCCGTCAGATGCACCGACACAGTCGCCCCGCATGAAGCAGACACATCCCGCTTGATCGTATCGCGCACCACCTCCATCGACTCAAACGCCGTCTGCGCAAACGAGCCGAGATACAGCTTGAACGACTTCGACTCGACGATATTCGGCGAATCCGCCGGCACGAAGAACGTCGCTACCGCGATCTGCGGCTTGCCGCGCGCATTCAGCCACGACAACTCATACGCGTTCCAGATGTCCGTGCCGAAAAACGGCAACTGCGCGCCAATGCCGATCGCTTCACGCGCATTCTTGCGCGCAATCGGAAACAGCAACGAAGCGTCGTACTGTTCGGTGTAAGTGGAAGCCTTGCCCAGCGGTGATTGTTCGGGTGTCATGATGCGTTCACGATGCCACTCAGCACGTGCCCCGTCGCCGTCACGACGCGGGCCGATTCGCAATGGCCAATTTGGTCGTCGAAGAAAAAGTCGGGCTCGAACTCGCGCAAAAATGCGCTCTTGTCGAGGCCGCCGAGAAACATCGCTTCGTCGATTTCGATGTTCCACGCCATTAAAGTGCGGATCGCTCGCTCATGCGCAGGCGCCGAGCGCGCCGTCACCAATGCCGTACGAATATGCATCGGTGCAGCTTCATCCGCGAGTTTTTGCAGCCGGTGCAGCGCTTCGAGCAACGGCTTCAACGGACCGTCCGCGAGCGGCAGATCCTTGTTGTGAATCTCATGACCGAGGAAGGCGCGCAAACCGTCTTTCTGGAACACGCGCTCGGCTTCATCGGAAAACAGCACCGCGTCGCCGTCGAAGGCAATGCGGATTTCATCCGGATACTTGCTCGCCATTTTCGCCGATTCGGGCAACACGCGCGCGGCAGGAAATCCGGCGGCCAGCGCGTCGCGCACGTCGTCCTGATTCGCGGACAGAAACAGCGACGCGTTCAACGGCTTCAGATAGCCGAACGGCGCCCGCCCGCGAGTAAAAACGCCGCGCTCGATCGCGAGGCCATGTTCGCGGCACGAGTGAAACGCACGCAATCCGCTGATCGGATCGCTGCGCGACAAAATCACCACTTCCACGCGATGCCCGCCCGCGTTCAACGCCAGCAGCTTGCGAATCAGCGGAAACGCCACGCCGGGTTTGGCGGGCACGGTCAGCCGGTCGCGCTGCAGCGCTTCATACTGCTGAAGGTTGCCGTCCTCGTACACGCGGTTCTCTTCCTCGAAGTCGAACAGCGCGCGCGACGAAATGGCCACTACCAGTTTGTCGACAAGCGTAAGAGCCATCTGCGTGTTTCGATCCTAAAAGGTCAGGCGAGGAATAAGCGGTACACCGGGTTGCGCGTCTCTTCCCAGTTCGGATAACCGAGCGTGGCGAGAAACTGGTCGAACGTGGGGTTCTCGCTTTCGGGCACCTGAATGCCGACCAGGATCGAGCTGTAGTCCGCGCCCTGGTTGCGGTAATGGAACAGGCTGATATTCCAGTTCGGCGCCATCGACGACAGGAATTTCATCAGCGCACCCGGCCGTTCGGGAAACTCGAAACGGAACAGACGTTCGCTATGCGCGAGTGGCGAGCGGCCGCCGACCATGTAGCGGATGTGCTGCTTCGAGAGTTCATCGAAGGTTAGATCGACCGTCGCGAAGCCGTGCGCCTCGAATGCGCCCGCGATCTGCGCCGATTCGCTGCGATTGCGGATCTGCACGCCCACGAAAATGTGCGCGGAATTCGCATCCGCAATCCGGTAGTTGAATTCGGTGACGCTGCGCGTGCCGAGCAGTTCGCAGAAGCGTCGGAAGCTGCCACGCTCTTCGGGGATCGTCACAGCAAATACCGCCTCGCGCGCTTCACCGACTTCGGCGCGCTCGGCGACGAAACGCATGCGATCGAAATTCATGTTCGCGCCGGACGTGATCGCGATCAGCGTCTGGTTTTCGATGCCTTCACGCTCGGCGTATTGTTTCGCGCCGGCCACTGCGAGCGAGCCCGCGGGTTCGAGCACGCTGCGCGTGTCCTGGAACACGTCCTTGATTGCGGCGCAGAGGGCGTCGGTGTTCACGAGCAGCACGTCGTCGAGATATTCGCGGCACAGGCGGAAGGTTTCTTCACCCACCAGCTTTACCGCAGTGCCGTCAGAGAACAGACCCACTTCGCTCAGCGTGACGCGTTCACCCGCTTTCAGCGAGACGGCCATCGCGCACGAATCGTCGGTCTGCACGCCGATCACCTTGATCTCCGGGCGCACCGATTTCACGTACGCAGCGACACCCGCCGCGAGTCCGCCGCCACCGATCGGCACGAAGATCGCGTGGATCTGGCCCTGGTGCTGGCTCAGAATTTCCATCGCGACAGTGCCCTGTCCGGCGATCACATACGGATCGTCGAACGGATGCACGAAGGTCAATCCACGCTCTTCCTGCAACTTCACCGCGTGGCCATAAGCGTCGCTGTACGACTCGCCGAACTGCACCACCTCGACAGTCGGCCCGCCATGCGAGCGCACTGCATCGACCTTCAGTTGCGGCGTGGTCACCGGCACGACGATGATCGCCTTCACCCCCATGCGTGCCGCCGACAGCGCCACACCCTGCGCATGATTGCCCGCCGATGCGGTAATCACCCCACGCTCCAGCGCTTCCGCCGGAATGTGCGCCATCTTGTTGTACGCGCCGCGCACCTTGAACGAGAACACCGGCTGGTTGTCCTCGCGCTTCAGATAGACCGGATTGCGTAGACGCGCCGACAGATTCGGCGCGTGTTCGAGTTCGGTCTCGCGGGCCACGTCATAAACGCGCGCGGTCAGGGTTTTCTTCAGATAGTCGTGGGAAGCCATGCGGGTGGCGCGGTGCGCTTTGCGGGACGGGAAAGGGTCAATGATAGCGCCAACCGTGCCGGCTCTGGCCTTCCGCCGATGCGCCGCAAGCCTGTCCCCACGGCCCATCCGACCGTTCGGTCGGCAAATTCGCGGCATCCGCGCGAACGCCTGATTCATGACGAAAACGCCTGAAGCCCCGTCACTAACCCGATTTCAGCCGTCAACGCGTGGCGGAATCATGCGGTAGAATTCCATTTTGGAATAAGGATCGGAAGATGCACTGGCAGCCTCGGATCGCCCACTTGATGCCCGTCCCGCGTGAGTCTTGCCCCGCGGCGGAGCGTCTCGTCCGCCACGCACGATCGTGTAGCTAGAACCGAGCGCCGCGAAGCGATCGATGTGGGTCTGGCCGTCGGTTGTGCTTCGCTCCCCTAGAAGATTTCCAGCATTGCGCCCCACGCGCACCGTCAGCCGACGCCTCTTCGACGAGCGCGCCGGGCTGACCTACCGAGTCGTCCGACTATGAACGCACCTCAAGTTTTCGATCCGCACGGGGCCGCCACTGCGGTGGCCGCCGATCCCGAAGCGCGTCTGCGCGAAATTCCTTATAACTACACGTCGTTTTCCGACCGTGAAATCGTTATTCGTCTGCTAGGCGACGACGCCTGGGCGGTGCTCGCCGAATTGCGCGCGGAACGCCGCACCGGCCGCTCGGCACGGATGCTGTACGAAGTGCTCGGCGATATCTGGGTCGTGCGCCGCAATCCGTATCTGCAAGACGACATGCTCGACAATCCGAAGCGTCGCGCGCAGTTGATCGAAGCGTTGCATCACCGCCTGACCGAGATCGACAAGCGCCGTCGCGCCGATCTGACGGCGCACGGCGACGAAGCCGGCGTGGACCGCGCCGCGCGCGTCGACACGCTGGTGCAGGCCGCGCGCCGCGCGGTCGACGATTTCAAGAGCGAATTCCAGAAGACTTACGACCTGCGTCGCCGCGCGACCAAGGTGCTCGGCAAGGTCACGGAAAAAGACAACATCAAGTTCGACGGTTTGTCCCGCGTTTCGCACGTGACCGACGCGACCGACTGGCGCGTCGAATACCCGTTCGTCGTGCTGACGCCGGATACCGAAGCCGAAATCGCCGGCATGATCAAGGCGTGTTTCGAACTCGGTCTGACCGTGATTCCGCGCGGAGGCGGCACGGGTTACACCGGCGGCGCGGTGCCGCTCACGCCGTTCTCGGCCGTGATCAACACCGAAAAGCTCGAACAGCTCGGCGCGGTCGAGATGACCGAACTGCCGGGGGTCGACCGTAAAGTCGCGACGATTTTCTCCGGCGCGGGCGTGGTCACGCGTCGCGTGACCGAGGCGGCCGAGCAGGCCGGCTTCGTGTTCGCGGTCGACCCGACTTCGCTGGACGCGTCGTGCGTGGGCGGTAACGTGGCGATGAACGCGGGCGGCAAGAAGGCGGTGTTGTGGGGCACGGCGCTCGACAATCTGGCCTGGTGGCGCATGGTCGACCCGGAAGGCAACTGGCTCGAAGTCACGCGTCTTGACCACAACATGGGCAAGATTCACGACATCGAAGTCGCGCGTTTCCGGCTCGACTGGTTCGACGGTAACTACGCGCCGGGCGAAAAGCTGCTGCGTACCGAGGCGCTCGACATCAAGGGCCGCGTGTTCCGTAAGGAAGGTCTCGGCAAGGACGTCACGGATAAATTCCTCGCCGGTTTGCCGGGCGTGCAGAAAGAAGGCTGCGACGGGCTGATCACGTCCGCGCGCTGGGTGCTGCACAAGATGCCCGCGCATACGCGCACCGTCTGCCTCGAATTCTTCGGCCAGGCGCGCGAAGCGATTCCGAGCATCGTCGAAATCAAGGACTACCTGTTCGAAACGTCGAAGCAGGGCGGCGCGATTCTCGCCGGCCTCGAACACCTCGACGAACGCTATCTGCGCGCGGTCGGCTACGCGACCAAGAGCAAGCGCAACGCGTTTCCGAAGATGGTGCTGATCGGCGACATCGTCGGCGACGATGCGGACGCGGTGGCGCAAGCCACCTCGGAAGTGGTGCGCATGGCCAACGGCAAGAGCGGCGAAGGCTTCGTCGCGGTCAATGCGGAGGCGCGCAAGCGTTTCTGGCTCGACCGCAGCCGCACCGCCGCGATCGCCAAGCACACCAACGCGTTCAAGATCAACGAAGACGTGGTGATTCCGCTGAACCGGATGGGCGAGTACACGGACGGCATCGAGCGGATCAACATCGAACTGTCGATCAAGAACAAGCTGCAACTGGTCGACGCGCTCGAAGCGTTCTTCAAGGCCGGCAAGCTGCCGCTCGGCAAGAGCGACGACGCGAACGAAATTCCGAGCGCCGAGCTGCTCGAAGACCGTGTGCAGCAGGCGCTCGATCTGATGAAGCGCGTGCGCACCCGCTGGGAATTCCTGCGCGACAAGCTCGATCTGTCGGTGCGCGAGGCGCAGCACTATCTGGTCGGTCTCGGCTACGAAGCGCTGACGGAGAAGTTTGCCGACCGCGCCGACGCGCAGCCGGACGCGACCGTGTTCCACATCACGCAGGACCGGACGATCCGCGTGTCGTGGAAGCAGGAAATCCGCGCCGAGTTGCGGCAGATCTTCAACGGCGGCGAGTTCAAGCCGATCCTCGAAGAAGCCCAGGCGATCCACAAGAAGGTGTTGCGTGGCCGCGTGTTCGTCGCGCTGCACATGCACGCGGGCGACGGCAACGTTCACACCAACCTGCCGGTCAATTCCGACAACTACGAGATGCTGCAGGACGCCCACAAGGCGGTTGCACGCATCATGAAGCTGGCGCGTTCGCTCGACGGCGTGATTTCCGGCGAGCACGGTATCGGCATTACCAAGCTTGAATTCCTGACCGATGAGGAAATCGGCGAATTCCGCGCTTATAAACAGCGTGTCGATCCGCATGGCCGCTTCAACGCGGGCAAGCTGCTCGAAGGCGCCGATCTGCGCAACGCCTACACGCCGAGCTTCGGCCTGATGGGCTACGAGTCGTTGATCATGCAACAGTCCGACATCGGCGCGATTTCCGAGTCGATCAAGGACTGCCTGCGTTGCGGCAAGTGCAAGCCGGTGTGCGCGACCCACGTGCCGCGCGCGAACCTGCTGTACAGCCCGCGCAACAAGATTCTCGCTACCTCGTTGCTGGTCGAGGCGTTCCTGTACGAAGAGCAGACCCGCCGCGGCGTGTCGATCAAGCACTGGGACGAATTCAACGACGTCGCCGATCACTGCACCGTCTGTCACAAATGCGTGACGCCGTGTCCGGTGAAGATCGACTTCGGCGACGTGACCATGAACATGCGCAATCTGCTGCGCAAAATGGGCAAGAAGAAGTTCAATCCGGGCAACGCGGCCGGCATGTTCTTCCTCAACGCGACCAATCCGCAGACCATCAACCTCGCGCGTACCGCGATGATGGGCATCGGCTACAAGGCGCAGCGCCTCGGCAACGAAGTGCTGAAGAAGTTCGCGAAGAAGCAGACGGCGCACCCGCCGGCGACCGTCGGCAAGCCGCCGGTCACGCAGCAGGTGATCCACTTCATGAACAAGAAGATGCCGGGCAACCTGCCGAAGAAAACCGCGCGCGCGTTGCTCGATATCGAGGACAACAAGATCGTCCCGATCATCCGCAATCCGAAGACGACTACGGCCGACACGGAAGCGGTGTTCTACTTCCCGGGCTGCGGTTCCGAGCGGCTGTTCTCGCAGGTGGGTCTCGCCACGCAAGCCATGTTGTGGGAAGCGGGCGTGCAAACCGTGCTGCCGCCGGGCTATCTGTGCTGCGGTTATCCGCAGCGCGGCTCGGGCCAGTTCGACAAGGCCGAACAGATCGTCACGGATAACCGCGTGCTGTTCCACCGTGTGGCCAACACGCTGAACTACCTCGACATCAAGACGGTCGTGGTGTCGTGCGGCACGTGCTACGACCAGCTCGCCGGCTACGAATTCGAGAAGATCTTCCCGGGCTGCCGGATCATCGACATCCACGAATTCCTGCTGGAGAAGGGTATCAAGCTCGAAGGCGTGAACGGCGTGCGCTACATGTATCACGACCCGTGCCACTCGCCGATCAAGACGATGGACCCGGTCAAGCTCGTCAATGATCTGATGGGTTCGGAGAAAGACGGCTACAAGATCGAGAAGAACGATCGTTGCTGTGGCGAATCCGGCACGCTGGCGGTGACGCGCCCCGACATTTCGACGCAGGTCCGCTTCCGCAAGGAAGAGGAGATGCGCAAGGGCGCGGCCAAGCTGCGCGGCATTCCGCTGGTGGCCGAAGCCGGCGCGAACGGGATCAATCCGGCCAATGCGTCGGCCGGCTCGGCGGGTGCGCCGGATGGCTCCGTGCTCAAGGCCGGCGACGGCCCGCAGCCGAACGGCGCCACCGAGGTGAAGATCCTGACGAGCTGCCCGTCCTGCCTGCAAGGGCTGTCGCGCTACAACGCCGACGCGGGCACCGAGGCGGACTACATCGTCGTCGAAATGGCACGCCACGTGCTGGGCGTTGACTGGATGTCCGACTACGTGCAACGGGCGAACAATGGCGGAATCGAGCGCGTGCTGGTTTAATGGCACGACTGACGATTCTTGCCTGAGGACGACGATGGACTGCGTTTTTTGCCGCGAAGACGGTGGCGATGTGCTGTGGCAGGACGACACCCTGCGTGTCGTCCTCGCCGACGAACATGATTACCCGGGCTTCTGCCGGGTGATCTGGAACAACCATGTGGTCGAATTCTCGGATCTCGCCGACGGCGACCGCGATCGCGTGATGAAGGCCGTGTACGCGGTCGAACGCGCGACGCGGCGCGTCATGCAGCCGGTCAAGGTGAATCTCGCGAGCCTCGGCAACCAGGTGCCGCACGTGCACTGGCACGTGATTCCGCGTTTTTCGAACGACGCGCATTTCCCTCTGCCCATCTGGGCGCCGCGTCAGCGCACGGTGTCCGAAGCGATGCTGTCGTCGCGCCGCGCGCAGGCTACGTTGCTGCGCGAAGCGGTGCGTCAGGAAATCGAACAGGCATTGGGTTGAGCGCTGCGCTCAACTTGCCGCGTCGCGCCAGGAGCCTTTCAAGGGCGCAAAGCTGGGACGGCGCGGCGTTTTCTTATGAGGCTCGATCATGAGCGGACTGACCCCCGATACACCTGTGCCGACCGGCGTGGTCGTGCATTCCAAATCGCGTGTGCTCGAATTGCAGTACGCAAACGGCGAAGCGTACCGGCTGCCGTTCGAGTTGTTGCGCGTGTATTCGCCGTCGGCGGAAGTGCAGGGCCACGGGCCCGGCCAGCAAACCCTGCAGACCGGCAAGCGCGACGTGACGATCACCATGATCGAAGGCGTCGGCAACTATGCGCTGCAGCCGACTTTCTCCGACGGGCACGCTACCGGTATCTATTCGTGGGACCAGTTGTACGACATGGCGGTGCATCAGGATGAACTCTGGGCCGCCTATCTCGCCAAACTGGAGGCAGCCGGCGTCGACCGGGATACGCCGATGATTCCATCCGGCGCTGCGCATGGGCACTGTCACTGATACGATTCGCCCTGATCGCCGCACTGATGCGGCGCAACATTTCAGAATACGCGAAAGGACAAGCGCGATGAGCAAAACCCACTTCGGCTTTCAATCGGTCGACGAACAGGACAAAGCGCAGAAGGTGGCGGGCGTGTTCCACTCGGTTGCCGCCAACTACGACTTGATGAACGACCTGATGTCGGGCGGGATGCACCGGGCGTGGAAGCTGTTCACCGTCGCTCAGGCCAACGTGCGGCCGGGTTACAAGGTGCTCGACATCGCGGGCGGCACGGGCGATCTGTCGAAAGCCTTCGCGAAGCGGGCCGGCGAAACCGGCGAGGTCTGGCACACCGACATCAACGAATCGATGCTGCGCGTGGGCCGCGATCGTCTGCTGGACAAGGGGGTGATCACCCCGGCGCTGCTTTGCGACGCCGAGAAAATTCCCTTTCCGGACAACTACTTCGACGTGGTCACGGTGGCGTTCGGCTTGCGCAACATGACGCACAAGGATATCGCGCTGGCGGAAATGCGGCGCGTGCTGAAGCCGTCGGGGCGCCTGCTGGTGCTGGAATTCTCGAAGGTGTGGGATCCGCTCAAAAAAGTCTACGACGTCTATTCTTTTAAGGTGTTGCCGTGGTTGGGCGAACGCTTTGCGAAGGACGCCGAGAGCTATCAATACCTGGCGGAATCGATCCGGATGCATCCGGACCAGGAAACTTTAAAAACAATGATGGAACAAGCGGGCCTGGACGGCGTCAAATATTACAATTTGTCAGCTGGCGTGGTAGCTTTACATGTGGGGACCAAATACTAGGGTTCCTAACCCATCGATTTTTAAAGGAAAGTACCAAAATGTCCGATTCAGGTGTGTTATCTCCCCGTAAGGTTAAGCGGTCGCTGGTGAGAAGAATCGGACTGATCGCGATGGTCGGTCTGATCGTGGCCGGCTCCCTCGCTTCGCTCGATGCGGAAGCTCGCCGCATGGGCGGTGGCCGTAGTATTGGCCGTCAGTCGAACACGGTTCAGCAGCAATCCGCCCCCTCGTCGCCTTCCCAAAGCAATCAGGCCATGCAGCAGCGTGCGCAGCCGGCTCCGGCGCCTTCGCCGGCCGCCGCCGCCGCGCCTAACCGCTCGCGCTGGCTTGGACCGATCGCCGGCCTGGCGGCCGGTCTGGGTATCGCCGCGCTGCTGTCGCACTTTGGTCTGGGCGGCGCGTTTGCCGGCGCTATGGCCAATATGATCGTGATCGCGGTGCTGGCCATGATCGGCATCTGGCTGGTGCGTCGCTTCATGAACCGCAAGCGCGACACGGCGCAACCGGCGTACGCCGGCGCTTCGCCGTCGCTGAATGCCGGCAACACCGGCTACGCGCCGCAGGAACCGCGCTACAGCGCGCCGCCCACCGGTTCGTATCTCGAGCCGCAAGGCAACCCGCTGAATACGCCGACCATCAACCCGGCGCCGGCTGTACCGGCTGGTTTCGATTCGGACGCGTTCCTGCGTAACGCCAAGGTGTACTTCGTGCGACTCCAAGCCGCATGGGACGTCGGCAATACGGAAGACATCCGCGAATTCACCACGCCGGAAATGTTCGCCGAAGTGAAGGTGGATCTGTCCTCGCGCGGTTCGGAGGCTAACCAGACGGACATCGTCCAGTTGAACGCCGAGATGCTGGGCGTCGAAGAGCGCGCGAACGAGTACTTCGCGAGCGTGCGCTTCTCCGGCCTGATCCGCGAAGCGCCAGGCGCGGCCGCGGAGCCGTTCGTCGAAGTGTGGAATCTGTCGAAGGCGAACCGTGCGGGCGAAGGCTGGCTGCTGGCCGGTATCCAGCAGGTCGCGCAGCACTGACACCATCGCGCGACAGCGTCGGGGCAACGCGGTTTGCCCTGACTTTGCACAAAGCGTTGGCCGTTCGGCATAGCAGGCCGCGAAGCGAACGGACGTTACAATAGGAACCCGCGCGGGCACCTCGCCCGCGCGGGTTTTTTCTTGCCACTTTCAATGACCCTCGCCGCCAAGCCCTTCGCTGCTGCTGTCAATCATCTGCTCGCCCGCGAATCGTGGGCTCGTGAGCGCCTCGCCCCTTACGCGGGCAAGACCGCCAGGCTGGCGTGCCCGCCGGTCGTGTTGACGCTGCTGGTGCAGCCCGACGGCTATCTTGGCGCAGTGGGCGAAACCGAGGCGCAACAGTTCGACGTGACGATCTCGGTGCCGTCCGACGCGTTGCCGGCGTTCGTGCAAGGCGGCCAGGCCGCCGTGATGAAGCACGTGAAGATCGAAGGCGACGCTGAGTTCGCCACGGTGATCGCCAAACTCGCCGAGCATCTGCGCTGGGAACCGGAAGAGGATCTGGCGAAATTCATCGGCGACGGGCCGGCCTGGCGGGTGGCCTCGGTCGTGCGCACGGTCGGTGAACACGTGCAGCGCACCGGGCGCAACCTGCTCGACACCGCTGCCGAATATCTGCTCGACGAAAATCCACAACTGGTGCGCCGCGCTGCGCTCGACGATTTCAACGTCGAGCTGGCGCGCGCGCGCGACGCGTTGGCGCGGGTCGAAAAACGCGTCGAGCGTCTTGAACAGAAGGTCGAAGCCCGCGGCGCCGATGCGCCGGGCGGCGCCGCCATGTCGCGCGGCACGCGCTAGTCAACGGGCACAACTATGCGTTTTCTGCGTTTTCTCAAGATTTTTTTCACGGTTATCCGCTTCGGTCTCGATGAGATGATGCTCGGCCGCATCAACGACCGGCGCGTGCGGTTGCTGCTGCGTATCGCCATGATCGGCCGCAAGTTCGAAGCGCCGCCGGGCGTGCGCTTGCGGCTTGCGCTGGAGAGCCTCGGGCCGATCTTCGTGAAGTTCGGCCAGGTGTTGTCGACACGCCGCGACTTGTTGCCGGTCGATATCGCCAATGAATTAGCGAAGCTGCAGGATCAGGTGCCACCGTTCGATTCGGCGGTGGCGATCGGTTTGGTCGAGAGCGCACTCGGCGCGCCGGTCGACGTGCTGTTCGACGATTTCGAACGGACGCCGGTGGCGAGTGCGTCGATCGCACAGGTGCACTTCGCGAAGGTGAAGGCCGGGCAGCATGCTGGCAAGTCCGTCGCGGTGAAGGTGCTGCGGCCGAACATGCTGCCGGTGATCGACTCCGACCTCGCGCTGCTGCGCGACATCGCCGTCTGGGCCGAACGCCTGTGGGCCGACGGCAAGCGCCTTAAGCCGCGCGAGGTGGTCGCCGAATTCGACAAATACCTGCACGACGAACTCGATCTGATGCGCGAGGCGGCCAACGGCAGCCAGTTGCGTCGCAACTTCGCGGGGCTCGATCTGCTGCTGGTGCCGGAAATGTATTGGGAGTTCTGCACGCCCACGGTGCTGGTCATGGAGCGCATGGTCGGCGTGCCGATCAGCCAGGTCGAGACGCTGCGAGCGGCGGGCGTGGACATTCCGAAGCTGGCGCGCGAAGGCGTCGAGATTTTCTTCACCCAGGTGTTCCGCGACGGCTTTTTTCACGCCGACATGCACCCGGGCAACATTCAGGTGAGCCTCGATCCGGCGCACTTCGGCCGTTATATCGCGCTCGACTTCGGCATCATCGGCGCGCTGTCGGACTTCGATAAAAACTATCTGGCGCAGAACTTCCTCGCGTTCTTCAAGCGCGACTACCATCGCGTCGCCACGCTGCATCTGGAGTCGGGCTGGGTGCCGCCCACCACGCGCGTCGAGGAACTCGAAAGCGCGATCCGTGCGGTCTGCGAGCCGTATTTCGACCGCGCGCTAAAAGATATTTCGCTCGGTCAGGTGCTGATGCGTTTGTTTTCCACGTCGCGCCGCTTCAACGTCGAGATTCAGCCGCAACTGGTTCTGCTGCAAAAGACCATGCTCAACGTGGAAGGGCTCGGCCGCTCGCTCGATCCTGAACTGGATCTGTGGAAGACCGCGAAGCCGTATCTCGAACGCTGGATGAACGAACAGATCGGCCTGCGCGGCTGGTACGAACGGTTGAAGATCGAGGCGCCGCAGTGGAGTAAGACGCTGCCGCAGTTACCGCGCCTGATTCATCACGTGCTGGCCGAGCGGCACGACAACAAGCACGGCGCGAACGACGACATGATTCGCCAGATCCTGCTCGAACAGAAGCGCACCAACCGTTTGCTGCAAGGCCTGCTGTTGTTCGGCGTGGCGGTCGGCGTGGGCGCGGTGCTAGCGCGGGCGTTTCTGGCGCTCGCGTACGGCGGTTGATTCAGACCTGATCCACGAGGCATGCAATGAGCGACCCGACCCAACCTGCCGTGCCTGACTTCACAAGTCGCGACCCCAATTCGCCGCGGTTCTGGGACGAGCGCTTCGAGCGCGGCTTCATGCCTTGGGATCAGGCGGGCGTGCCGTCGGCGTTTCAGGCTTTCGCCGCTCGCCACTCAGGCGCGGCGGTGCTGATTCCGGGCTGTGGCAGCGCGTACGAGGCGCTCTGGCTGGCCGAGCACGGCAACCCGGTTCGAGCGATTGATTTCTCGCCGGCCGCAGTTGCGGCGGCGCATGCACAATTGGGCGCGCAGCACGCGCATCTGGTGGAGCAGGCGGACTTCTTCACCTACGAGCCACCCTTCGCGCCCGAGTGGATTTATGAGCGGGCTTTTCTCTGTGCATTGCCGATTGCGCTCCGCGCCGACTACGCACGACGCATGGCCGAACTCTTGCCCAACGGCGCGCAGCTTGCCGGTTTCTATTTCATCGGCGCGACGCCGAAAGGGCCGCCGTTCGGCATCGAACGCGCCGAGCTCGACGCGCTGCTCAAGCCGTACTTCGAGCTGATCGAAGACGAAGCCGTGAACGACTCGATTCCGGTGTTCGCTGGACGTGAGCGCTGGCTAACCTGGCGTCGTCGCGGCTAAGTCCGCGCGTCCGCGTTCGGCGCGGACCATTGGCCGCCCTTGATTTGACCCCCGCCGCCCCCATTTACGCGTCCGGCGGCTGCGTCGGGCCCCGTCCCCGAAAACCGGGGGAGGGACATCGTTTGCGGCTATAATTCAAGGCTTTGCAAGCGTTTACTAGATTTCAGTAGGGAAAAGATCATGCCGATCTACGCGTATCGTTGCGAGTCATGCGGCTTCGGGAAGGACGTGCTTCAGAAGATGAGCGATCCCCAGTTGTCGCAGTGTCCCGAATGCGGGAAAGACACGTTTCGCAAGCAGGTGACTGCAGCGGGTTTCCAGTTGAAGGGTTCCGGCTGGTACGTCACCGATTTCCGCAATGGCAATAGCGGCGCGAAGGCGCCGGCCAAGCCCGACGCGAATGGCGCAGCCAATGGCGGCAGCGCCGAGAATGGCGCAGCTGCCGAAAACGGCACCGCGAAATCCGACACGGCCCCAGCCGCTGGCGCAGCCGCCGCCGGGTCGTCGAATGCAGCCGCAACGCCGGCCGCGCCTGCTGCCGCACCGGCAGCGGCGCCGAGTTCGAGCGGTTCCGGCAGCGCCTAGTCGGACTGCCGCCCTCACGGGCGGCGCACACGCCGCGCGCCGGTCCTGACCCGCGCGGCTTTCTGGCGGTACACATGACGACGAAAAAAACGACGCTCAAATCGGTGTTCCTGACTGGCCTGCTGGTGCTGGTGCCTCTGGCTATCACACTGTGGGTGCTCGGCCTGATCATCGGCACGATGGACCAGACGCTGTTGCTGCTGCCCAGTTCCTGGCAGCCGGAGCGCGCGCTCGGCTTTCGTCTGCCGGGGCTCGGCGCGGTGCTCACGCTCGCTTTTATCTTTGTCGTCGGGCTGTTGACGCAGAACTTCATCGGGCAGAAGCTCGTGAAGTGGTGGGAAGTCGTGGTCGCGCACATTCCGGTGGTCGGCCCGATTTACACCAGCGTCAAACAGGTGTCGGATACCTTGCTGTCGAGCAGCGGCAATGCGTTTCGCAAGGCGCTGCTGATCGAGTATCCGCGCCGCGGCTCCTATACGATTGCGTTTCTGACCGGAATTCCGGGCGGCGACGTGGTCAACCACCTGAAAGAAGATCACGTCAGCGTGTATGTGCCGACTACGCCGAACCCCACGTCCGGCTTCTTCCTGATGGTGCCCAAGAGCGAAGTGATCGAGCTCGACATGACGGTCGACGCAGCGCTCAAGTACATCGTCTCGATGGGCGTCGTGGCGCCGTCCGCGCCGCCGGCGCCGGTGCGCCGCACGACAGTCGAGCCTCCGCTGTAATGCCGGTGCGTGGCGTTCATCGCCGCGCGCCGCTCAACCAATGCATAACGAAAGACAAACATCATGTCGATGAGATCTGAATACTGCGGTCTGGTGACCGAAGAACTGCTGGGCCAATCCGTCTCGCTGTGCGGCTGGGTAAGCCGCCGCCGCGACCATGGCGGCGTCATCTTCATCGACCTGCGCGATCGCGAAGGCCTCGTTCAGGTTGTCTGCGACCCGGACCGCGCGGAGATGTTCAAGACCGCCGAAGGCGTGCGCAACGAGTTCTGCGTGCAAATCAAGGGCGTGGTGCGTAACCGTCCGGAAGGCACCACGAACGCCACGCTGAAGAGCGGCAAGATCGAAGTGTTGTGCCACGAGCTGATCGTGCTGAACGCGTCGATCACGCCGCCGTTCCAGCTCGACGACGACAACCTGTCGGAAACCACGCGCCTCACGCATCGCGTGCTCGATCTGCGCCGTCCGCAGATGCAGCACAACCTGCGTCTGCGCTACCGCGTCGCGATCGAAGCGCGTAAGTACCTCGACGGCCAGGGTTTCATCGACATCGAAACGCCGATGCTCACCAAGAGCACGCCGGAAGGCGCGCGCGACTACCTCGTGCCGTCGCGTACGAACCCGGGTCAGTTCTTCGCGCTGCCGCAATCGCCGCAGTTGTTCAAGCAACTGCTGATGGTGGCGAACTTCGATCGCTACTACCAGATCGTCAAGTGCTTCCGCGACGAAGACCTGCGCGCCGACCGTCAGCCGGAATTCACGCAGATCGACTGTGAAACCTCGTTCCTGACGGAACAGGAAATTCGTGATCTGTTCGAAGCGATGATCCGTCACATCTTCCAGGAAACGATCGGCGTCTCGCTGGACGAAAAATTCCCGGTCATGCTGTATTCGGAAGCCATGCGCCGTTTCGGTTCGGACAAGCCCGACCTGCGCGTGAAGCTCGAATTCACGGACCTGACCGACGCCATGAAAGACGTCGATTTCAAGGTGTTCAGCACGCCGGCTAACACGAAAGACGGCCGCGTTGCCGCGATTCGCGTGCCGAAGGGCGGCGAGCTCTCGCGTGGCGATATCGACAGCTACACGGAATTCGTGCGCATCTACGGCGCGAAGGGTCTGGCCTGGATCAAGGTCAACGAAGTCGCGAAGGGCCGTGACGGTCTGCAAAGCCCGATCGTCAAGAACCTGCACGACGAAGCGGTCAAGGCGATCATCGAGCGCACCGGCGCGCAAGACGGCGACATCATTTTCTTCGCGGCAGATCGCGCGAAGGTGGTGAACGACAGCCTGGGCGCGCTGCGTCTGAAGATCGGCCATTCGGAATTCGGCAAGGCCAACGGTCTGGTCGAGTCCGGCTGGAAGCCGCTGTGGGTGATCGACTTCCCGATGTTCGAGTACGACGAGGAAGACAACCGTTACGTCGCCGCGCATCACCCGTTCACGAGCCCGAAGGACGAGCACCTCGAGTATCTGGAAACGGATCCGGCGCGCTGCCTCGCGAAGGCCTACGACATGGTGCTGAACGGCTGGGAAATCGGCGGCGGTTCGGTGCGTATCCACCGTGAAGAAGTGCAGAGCAAGGTGTTCCGCGCGCTGAAGATCAACGCGGAAGAAGCGCAAGCCAAGTTCGGCTTCCTGCTCGACGCGCTGCAATACGGCGCGCCGCCGCACGGCGGTATCGCGTTCGGTCTGGACCGCATCGTCACGATGATGGCCGGCGCCGATTCGATCCGCGACGTGATCGCGTTCCCGAAGACGCAACGTGCGCAGTGTCTGCTCACGCAGGCGCCGAGCGAAGTGGACGAGCGCCAGTTGCGCGAGTTGCACATTCGTGTGCGTACGCCGGAACCGAAGGTATAAATAAGCAGGTTCAAGCGTGGCCCGCGCTGTCCGGAAACGGCAGCGTGCGGCGCGCGAAGCGGCAGGTGATCCACTGCCGCGATCAAAACCGAAACGAAAAAGGCGCAGAGGCAACTCCCAGCGCCTTTTTCGTTTTTTGCGTTACAGTCGCAGCAACAGCTTTCGACCGTCATCCGACATGTATCGCGCAGACCCTGCGCCCAGTTTCCACACCATGCCGAAACCGCCGAAGATTCCGCAATCCGTACTCGTCGTCATCCATACACCCGCGCTCGAGGTGCTGCTGATCGAGCGCGCCGACCATGCCGGCTTCTGGCAATCGGTGACCGGTTCCAAAGATCAGCTCGATGAAGCGTTCGGCGACACCGCCGTGCGCGAAGTCGCCGAAGAGACCGGCATTGTGATTGGCGGCCGGCTCGTGCCGCAAAGCGCGTTGTTCGACTGGCAATATTCGATCGAGTACGAGATCTACCCGGAGTTCCGGCATCGCTATGCCGAAGGCGTGATCCAGAACACCGAACACTGGTTCAGCGTGCAGGTGCCCGAGCAACTCAACGTGAGGCTCGCGCCGCGCGAGCACACCGCATTTATGTGGCTGCCGTATGAAGAGGCGGCGTCGCGCTGCTTTTCGTCGTCGAATGCGGATGCGATTCTGCAATTGCCGAAGCGGCTCGCCGGGCGTCACGCGACAGGTGCCGCGGCTGACGACGGCGAGCGTGACCAGTGAGCGTCGGCGGCGCGCGCCGTTTTGCCCGCCTGCGGCAATCGCTGCTCGGCCGCCGCTATTGGCAGCGCTATCGCTTCACTAGCGGCAACGACGTCAAGCTGCTGCGTTCCGGCGATGAATTCTTCAGCGCGTTGGTCGCGCGCATCGATGCCGCGCAACACGACGTCGTGCTCGAAACCTACATCTTCTGCCATGATGACGCCGGCAAGGCGATCAGCGAGGCATTGCTGCGCGCGGCCTCGCGCGGCGTGAAGGTGCGCGTGATTACCGACGGCATCGGCACCGCGCGCTTGCCAATGTTCACCGAGTGGCCGATGGCCGGCATCGACCATCGCATCTACAACCCGCATCTGTTCGGCCGCTTCGGCTTTTCGCGCACGCACCGCAAACTGGCGGTGATCGACGATCAGTTCGCCTATTGCGGCGGCATTAATATCGTCGACGACTACGAGAACGACGGCGAGCGGCTGCCTTACCGGCGTTGGGATTTCGCCGTCGAATTGCACGGACCAGTGGTCGCCGACGTGCGTCAGGCATTCGAAGTGCAATGGCGGCGGATTCGGCTCGGACACCGGCCGATCGAGTCATTGGAGCCGGACCTTGGACCGAAGACGAGCGCGTCGCTCGGCAGTTTGCGGCGACGCCGTCGGCGCCGCAACGAAGCCTTGTGGGCGGGCGGCGAGCCGTGCGTTGCGTTTGTTGCGCGCGACAACCTGATCAACCGTCGCGCCATCGAGAAAGCTTATCTGACCGCGATCGGCCAGGCGCGCAGCGAAGTGCTGCTGGCCAACCCGTACTTCATGCCGGGCCGCAAGCTGCGTCGCGCGCTGGTGTTGGCGGCGCGGCGCGGGGTCGACGTGAAGCTGATTGTCGGGCGCAAGGAGTTCAAGGCGCTCGATTACGCGGTGCCGTTTCTGTATCGCGCGCTGCTGAAGGCCGGCGTGCAGATCGCCGAGTACGAGAAGACGCTGCTGCACGGCAAGGTCGCGGTGGTGGATTCGAACTGGGCGACGGTCGGTTCGTCGAACCTCGACGCGCTGAGCCTGATGCTCAACAACGAAGCCAACGTGGTGCTGGTGAACGATCCCGCGATCGACGCGTTGCGTGAAGCGATTCTCGTCGCGTTCAAGGACTCGCGGCGCATCGACGAGGCGCATTACGACGCGCGGCCGGCTGGCGAGCGGGTGCTCAACTGGCTTGCCTATACGATGTATCGGGCCGTGATGAAGGTGTTGACGGTGGGTGGGTACGACTGAACCTGAACCCGTGCGTGCGTCTCCGCGACGCACTCACGCGCTCACGTATAGCCCCGCACGTTTCAGACCGATCCTAAAGACTCTCCGTGAAGTGGCAAACATAATCTGCGCTCGATAAAAATCGGGCGACCAGATGCATGACATGCGTCGCCGATCTATCGACCTTCTTCACGCCCAGCAGCCGGTTCGACTGCACACTCACGGCAAGCGGACCGGCCGCGTCACGGAGACGCCATTGCCCACCTCGCCAGCCGCATCCTCTACCCCATCCGACGATCTTTCGCGCCTTCACGACCGCGCCGTGACGGCCTATCAAGCCGGCCGTTTCGACGAAGTCCAAACGCTCGCCAGCCAAATCCTCGAACACAACGCCGAGCACGTCGGCGCCTTGCATCTGCGAGGCCTGCTTGCGCTTGTCTCAGGTCACGCAGAAGCCGCCCACACCTGGCTTGAACGCGCGATCCAGATTCACCCCGAACCGATCTTCTACAACACGCTCTACGCGATCCAGCTCAGGCTGGGCGACTTCGCGGGGGCGATCGACAGTCTGCGCCAGGGGCTCGCAATCGGCCCGGACTTCGCGGCCTTGCACTACAACCTGGCGTTGACGCTACAGCATCACGACTGTCTCGACGAAGCCGCCGTCAGCTATCGCCGCACGCTCGAACTCGACCCGGACAACTCGGCCGCGCATAACAATCTCGGGCGTATTTACGGCGACCTCGGCGCTTTGGACGAAGCTGAGCGGCACTACCGCCGCGCGCTCGAACTGGCGCCTGCGAATCTCATCGCGCGAAACAACCTGGCAATGGCTTTGCTGGCCACCGGCCGTTACGAAGAGGCATGGCCGTATTTCGAAGACCGTTGGATCAGCTTCAAGCATGCCGACGGAACCCCAGCACGCGAGCCTGTGCAAGTGCCGCTGCCGCGATGGAGCGGCGAGGACTTGCGCCTTGGCATCGACAAGCCGATCAAACTGATGGCTCATAAAAACCTGCTTGTCCTGGACGAACAAGGCTTCGGCGACAGCTTGCAGTTCGTCCGCTATTTGCCGTTGTTGCTTGAGCGTTTTCCCCTCGTCGGCTACGTCTGCCCGCCCGCATTGCGCCGTCTGTACGAGCAGTCTTTATGCTCCCGCTGGCCGGGCCTCGTGCTGCTCGACACCGTGCCGGCCGATCTGACCGAGTGGGATTGCTACTGTCCGCTGATGTCGCTGCCGATGGCGTTTCATACGCAGGTGAACACGATCCCGGCCGAGCTGCCGTACCTGCACGCCGATTCCAAACAGGCCGCCATCTGGCGCGTGCGACTGGAGGCGCTGCCAACGAGGCATCTACCGCGCGTGGGCATTGTGTGGGCAGGCGGCCATTCGGGCATCGCCATAGACCGTCTGCGCAGCCTCACCTTCGCGCAGATCGCGCCGTTGCTGGCGCTGCCGCACATCCACTGGATCAGTCTGCAAAAGACAGACGACCCGTCCAAACGCGCCACCTCGGCCGTCGGCGCAGGCCTGAACTCAACCCCGCTCACCGACTGGACCGCCGACCTCACGGACTTCGCCGACACCGCCGCCTTGATCGCCAACCTCGACCTCGTGATTTCAGTCGACACTTCAGTCGCCCATCTTGCCGCGGCGATGGACAAACCCGTCTGGCTTCTCAACCGTTTTGCGGGTTGCTGGCGCTGGCTCCAGGGCCGCGACGACAGTCCCTGGTACGCCAGCCTGCGCCTCTTCACCCAACCGCGTCGAGGCGACTGGGACGACGTTCTGACGCGGGTCGCCAGTGCTCTCCAGCAGCGCTTCCCCCACGCCGCCGCACCCCTCCAAAACCCGCACTGACTCGAATCCTTCTCGATTCCGGCCGACTTGCTGCATCATGTCGGCCGGCTGCGGCAATCGGAGAACGTGAGCACCTTCGCTAGCAACCTCTGTCTCAAGACAAAGGCCTGGCAAAGGCCTCTAAAAAATCTGATTCCTCTGATTGACGGATGCCGCAGAATTGGAACCTGGTTAGAAACCGGTTTCTAATAAAGTCCTTGTTTAGCGGGCGGCCGCCCACAATAATAGTACGGCCGTTCGATTTTCTTTCGGTCACATTAGAACGGTAAAAAGCTATGCGAAAAGGCGAACAAACGCGAGCCGCGATTCTCGAAGCAGCACTCGATCTGGCAAGCCGCGACGGACTGGAAGGTCTGACGATCGGGCTGCTGGCTGAGCGCATGCAGATGAGCAAAAGCGGTGTGTTCGCGCATTTCGGGTCGCGCGAGGATTTGCAGGTCGAAGTCGTGCGCGAATATCACCGTCGTTTCGAAGACGAGGTGTTCTTCCCGAGCTTGCGCGAGCCTCGTGGCTTGCCGCGCTTGCGCGCGATGATTTCCCGCTGGATCGAGAAGCGCATTCAGGAAGTCACGACCGGGTGCATCTACATCAGCGGCGCCGTCGAGTACGACGACCGCGCGGATAACCCGGTGCGTGAACAACTGGTGTCGAGCGTGACGATCTGGCGTGCGGCACTCACGCGCGCCATTTCGCAGTCGATGGAAGAAGGGCATCTGCGTGCCGACACCGATCCGCAACTGATGCTGTTCGAACTGTATAGCTTCACGCTCGGTCTGCATCACGACGCGCGCTTCCTGCACTTGCCGGACGCTGTGCGCCTCACGTGGGCCGCGCTGGAAAAATTGATTGTTTCGTATCAAAGCGAAAGCCGTTAGCCGAGCCGCCAAACCTCAAAAGATTCGCGGCGCAGAAAGTTCCGATCCACGGACTCAGCTAACAGCCTGGCTTCTTGTCAAACTTTGGAGAGAGTCATGGGACAGTACGCCGCGCCGCTGCGCGACATGCAATTCGTGTTGCACGAACTGCTTAACGTCGAAGCCGAAATCAAGCAGATGCCGAAGCACGCGGATCTCGATGTCGACACCATCAACGCGGTGCTCGAAGAGGCCGGCAAGTTCTGCTCCCAGGTGCTGTTCCCGCTCAATCACAGCGGCGACCAGGAAGGCTGCACGTACGTCGGCGACGGCGTCGTGACCACGCCGAAGGGTTTCAAGGAAGCGTACCAGCAGTACGTGGAAGCCGGCTGGCCCGCGCTGGGCTGCGATCCGGAATACGGCGGCCAGGGTCTGCCGGCCTTCGTCAACAACGCGTTGTACGAAATGCTGAACTCGGCGAACCAGGCATGGACCATGTATCCGGGTCTGTCGCATGGCGCGTACGAATGTGTGCACGCGCACGGCACGCCTGAACTGCAAAAAACTTATCTGCCGAAGCTGGTCGCGGGCGTCTGGACCGGCACGATGTGTCTGACCGAACCGCATTGCGGCACCGACCTCGGCATTCTGCGCAC
Source organism: Paraburkholderia bryophila (assembly GCF_013409255.1). Lineage (NCBI taxonomy): Bacteria > Pseudomonadati > Pseudomonadota > Betaproteobacteria > Burkholderiales > Burkholderiaceae > Paraburkholderia > Paraburkholderia bryophila. Next base: position 2,324,824 of record NZ_JACCAS010000001.1, on the reverse strand, counting down.
CAAGGCCGAACCGAACAGCGACGGCTCGTACGCGATCAGCGGCACCAAGATTTTCATCTCCAGCGGCGAACACGATCTCGCGGAGAACATCGTTCACCTGGTGCTCGCGCGTCTGCCGGGCGCACCGAACGGCACCAAGGGCATTTCGCTGTTCATCGTGCCGAAGTTCGTGCCGAACGAAGCCGGTGAGCCGGGCGCGCGCAACGGCGTGAAGTGCGGTTCCATCGAACACAAGATGGGCATTCACGGCAACGCCACCTGCGTGATCAATCTCGACAACGCGCAGGGCTGGCTGGTCGGCGAGGCGAACAAGGGCTTGAACGCCATGTTCGTGATGATGAACGCCGCGCGTCTCGGCGTCGGCATGCAGAGTCTTGGCTTGACCGAAATCGGCTATCAGAACTCGCTGACGTACGCGAAAGAGCGTCTGCAGATGCGTTCGCTGACGGGCCCGAAGGCGCCGGAAAAAGCTGCCGATCCGATCATCGTGCATCCGGACGTGCGCCGCATGCTGCTCACGCAGAAGGCCTACGCCGAAGCCGCGCGCGCGTTCTCGTACTGGTCCGCGCTGCATATCGACAAAGAACTGTCGCACGCCGACGAAGCCGCCCGTAAAGACGCGGCCGACCTCGTCGCGCTGCTCACGCCGATCCTGAAGGCGTTCCTGTCGGACAACGCGTTCGAGAGCACCAATCACGCCATGCAAATTTACGGCGGCCACGGCTTCATCGCCGAGTGGGGCATGGAGCAGTACGTGCGCGACGCGCGTATCAACATGATCTACGAAGGCACCAACGCGATTCAGGCGCTCGACCTGCTCGGCCGCAAGATTCTCGGCGACATGGGCGCGAAGATGAAGAAGTTCGGCAAGCTGGTGTCGGATTTCGTCGAAGCCGAAGGCATCAAGCCGGAAATGCAGGAGTTCATCAACCCGCTCGCCGATATCGGCGACAAGGTGCAGAAGCTGACGATGGAAATCGGCATGAAGGCCATGCAGAACCCGGACGAAGTCGGCGCCGCCGCCGTGCCGTATCTGCGTACCGTCGGCCACCTGGTGTTCTCGTACTTCTGGGCCCGCATGGCGCGTGTCGCGCTGGACAAGGAAGCGTCGGGCGATCCGTTCTACAAGGCCAAGCTCGCCACCGCGCGTTTCTACTTCGCGAAGCTGCTGCCGGAAACGGCCATGACGATCCGTCAGGCGCGCGCCGGTTCGAAGTCGATGATGGAAGTCGACGAAGCGCTGTTCTAAAGCCTCCTCACGACAGGCGCCGCGCGTAACGCGTGCGGCGTCTGTGTCAGCCCTACATCACATCACATTACATCGCTAGGCATTCACATCGAAGCTTCGCGACATCGCATAACTCCCCGGAGGAACGACGTGAGCAATCTGATCATTCGCAAGGTAGCCGTGCTCGGCGCCGGCGTGATGGGCGCGCAGATCGCAGCGCACCTGATCAACGCCAAGGTGCCTGTGCTTCTTTTTGATCTGCCGGCCAGGGAAGGCCCGAAGAACGCGATCGCGCTGAAGGCGATCGAGAATCTGAAGAAGCTGTCGCCGGCGCCGTTCGGCGTGAAGGACGACGCGCAATACATCCAGCCGGCCAATTACGACGACGACATCGAGAAGCTCGCCGAATGCGACCTCGTGATCGAAGCGATCGCCGAACGGATGGACTGGAAGCACGACCTGTACAAGAAGGTCGCGCCGCATCTCGCACCGAACGCGATTTTCGCGACCAACACGTCGGGTCTGTCGATCACGTCGTTGTCGGAAGGTTTCCCGGATGAACTGAAGGCGCGCTTCTGCGGCGTGCACTTCTTCAATCCGCCGCGCTACATGCACCTGGTCGAACTGATCCCGACCGCGACGACGCGTCCGGAAATTCTCGATCAGCTCGAATCGTTCCTGACGAGCGTGGTCGGCAAGGGCGTCGTGCGCGCGAAGGACACGCCGAACTTCATCGCTAACCGCGTCGGTATTTTCTCGATCCTCGCGGTCGTGACCGAAGCCGCGAAATTCGGCCTGCGTTTCGACGAAGTGGACGATCTGACCGGCGCGCGTCTGGGCCGTGCGAAGTCCGCGACGTTCCGCACTGCCGACGTGGTCGGTCTGGACACGATGGCGCACGTCATCAAGACGATGCAGGACACGCTGAAGGACGACCCGTTCTTCCCGGTCTACGAAACGCCGGCCGTGCTGGCCGAACTGGTGAAGAAGGGCGCGCTCGGTCAGAAGACCGGCGCCGGTTTCTACAAGAAAGAAGGCAAGGCGATCAAGGTGCTCGACCCGAAGACGGGCGAGTACGTGGACGGCAGCGCGAAGGCGGACGAACTGGTCGGCCGTATTCTGAAGCGCCCGGCGGCCGAGCGTCTGAAGCTGCTGCGCGAATCGGAACATCCGCAGGCGCAGTTCCTGTGGGCAATTTTCCGCGACGTGTATCACTACATCGGCGTGCATCTGGAATCGATCGCCGACAACGCGCGTGACGTCGATCTGGCGATCCGTTGGGGCTTCGGCTGGAACGAAGGTCCGTTCGAAGGCTGGCAGACGGCCGGCTGGAAGCAGGTCGCCGAGTGGGTGCAGGAAGACATCGCGGCGGGCAAGGCGCTGTCGAACGTGCCGCTGCCGTCGTGGGTGCTCGAAGGTCCGGTTGCTGAGAAGGGCGGCGTGCATACCAACGAAGGTTCGTGGTCGCCGGCTTCGCAGACGTTCGTGCCGCGCTCCTCGCTGGGCGTGTACGACAAGCAGGTGTTCCGTGCACCGCTGGTCGGCGAGACCTCGGCCGATCCGAAGACCTACGGCAAGACGCTGTTCGAAACGGACGCCGTGCGTGCCTGGGTCGACGACCGCGCCGGCGAGAACGACGTGTTGATCGTGTCGTTCAAAAGCAAGATGAACACGATCGGACCGTCGGTGATCGACGGTCTGACGCAGGCTATCGAACTCGCCGAGAAGGACTACAAGGGTCTGGTGGTGTGGCAGCCCACGTCGCTGAAGCTCGGCACGCCGGGTGGCCCGTTCTCCGCCGGCGCCAACCTCGAAGAAGCGATGCCCGCGTTCATGATGGGCGGCGCGAAGGGCATCGAGCCGTTCGTCAAGAAATTCCAGCAAGGCATGCTGCGCGTGAAGTACGCGAGCGTGCCGGTCATCTCGGCCGTGTCGGGCATTGCGCTTGGCGGCGGTTGCGAGCTGGCGCTGCATAGCGTGAAGCGGGTTGCGCATATCGAAAGCTATTTCGGTCTGGTGGAAGTCGGCGTCGGTCTCGTGCCGGCCGGCGGCGGCCTGAAGGAAGCGGCGTTGCGCGCAGCGGAAGCGGCGACGCAAGCCGGCGCGACCAACGACTTGCTGAAGTTCGTGCAGAAGTCGTTCGAAAACGCGGCCATGGCAAAGGTCTCGGCGTCCGCGCTCGACGCCCGCGCCATGGGTTACCTGAAGCCGTCGGACACGATCGTCTTCAACGTGTTCGAGCTGCTCGACATCGCGAAGAAGGAAGCGCGCGCGCTGTCCGTGGCGGGTTACCGTCCGCCGCTGCGCGTCACGCAGGTGCCGGTGGCCGGCCGCTCGGCGATCGCGACTATCAAGGCGTCGCTCGTCAATATGCGCGACGGCCGCTTTATCAGCGAGCACGACTACCTGATCGCGAGCCGCATCGCTGAAGCGGTGTGCGGCGGCGACGTCGAAGCCGGCAGCCTCGTCGACGAAGAATGGCTGCTGCAACTCGAGCGTCGTGCGTTTGTCGACCTGCTCGGCACGCAGAAGACGCAGGAACGGATCATGGGCATGCTGCAAACCGGCAAACCGGTTCGTAACTAAGCGGCAAACACGTGTATGGGGTGGGAGCAGACGCCAAAGCGCCAACTCCCACCGACAATGGAGCTAAAAATGTCAAAGCAATTGCAAGACGCATACATCGTCGCCGCGAGCCGCACGCCGATCGGCAAGGCGCCGCGCGGGATGTTCAAGAACACGCGCCCGGACGAACTGCTGGTGCACGCCATCCGGTCGGCCGTGGCGCAAGTGCCCGGCCTCGACACTAAAGTGATTGAAGACGCGATCATCGGCTGCGCGATTCCGGAAGCGGAACAAGGCCTGAACGTCGCGCGCATGGGCGCACTGCTGGCCGGCCTGCCGAACTCGGTCGGCGGCGTCACGGTGAACCGCTTCTGCGCGTCGGGCCTGACCGCGCTGGCTATGGCGGCGGACCGCATCCGCGTGGGTGAATCCGACGCGATGATCGCCGGCGGCTGCGAATCGATGAGCATGGTGCCGATGATGGGCAACAAGCCGTCCATGTCGCCGCACATCTTCGATCGCAGCGAAGACTTCGGCATTGCGTACGGCATGGGCCTGACGGCAGAGAAAGTCGCCGAACGCTGGAAGATCAGCCGCGAAGCGCAAGACGCGTTCTCGGTCGAATCGCACCGCCGCGCGATCGCCGCGCAGCAATCCGGCGAGTTCAACGACGAAATCGCCGCGTACACGATCACCGAGCGTTTCCCCGATCTCGCCACCGGCGAAGTGAAGGTGAAGACGCGCGAAGTGTCGCTCGACGAAGGTCCGCGTGCGGAAACCACGCTGGAAGGCCTCGCCAAGCTGCGCACGGTGTTCGCGAACAAGGGTTCGGTCACGGCAGGCAACAGCTCGCAGACATCGGACGGCGCGGGCGCGTTGATCGTCGTGTCGGAAAAGATGCTGAAGGAATTCAACCTGACGCCGCTCGCGCGTTTCGTCAGCTTCGCCGTGCGCGGCGTGCCGCCGGAAATCATGGGTATCGGTCCGAAGGAAGCGATTCCGGCCGCGCTGAAGGCCGCCGGCCTGAAGATCGACGACATCGACTGGATCGAGCTGAACGAAGCGTTCGCCGCGCAATCGCTGGCGGTGATTCAGGACCTCGGGCTGGATCCGTCGAAGATCAACCCGCTCGGCGGCGCGATCGCTCTCGGCCACCCGCTGGGCGCGACCGGCGCGATTCGTGCGTCGACGGTGGTGCATGGTCTGCGCCGCCGCAATTACAAGTACGGCATGGTGACGATGTGCGTCGGCACCGGCATGGGCGCGGCAGGCATTATCGAGCGTCTGTAAACCGGATAACGCCGGCCACCCCGGTGTTTGCACAGGTCCCCATGGGCACCCCTTAAGGACCGCGGAACGGTTCGCAGGCCGGCTGGCTTGCGAACCGTTTCCACATTCTCAGCAGGATCACGAGGAGAAGAAGGAGATGACAATGGATATTCTGGTCGAGCGCGCCGACGGCGTGCTGACGATTGCCTTCAACCGGCCCGACAAGAAAAACGCGATCACGGCCGCGATGTATCAGACCATGGCCGACGCGCTGGTCGACGCGCAAGCCGACACCTCGGTGCGCGCGATTCTGATTCGCGGCAGCGCGGGTATTTTCAGCGCCGGCAACGATCTCGAAGACTTCATGAAATCGCCACCGATGGGCGAAAACGCGCCGGTGTTCCAGTTCCTGCGCGCGATCAGCTCGGCGGAGAAACCGGTGGTGGCGTCGGTGGCGGGTCCGGCCGTGGGCATCGGCACGACGCTGCTGCTGCATTGCGATCTGGTCTATGCGGCCGACACCGCCAGCTTTTCGCTGCCGTTCGCGCAACTCGGGCTGTGCCCGGAAGCGGCGTCGAGCTTGCTGCTGCAGCGTGTGGGCGGCTATCAGGCGGCGGCGGAAAAGCTGCTGCTCGGCGAAGCGTTCGACGTGACCGAAGCGCAACGCATGGGCTTTGTAAATCGCGTGTTGCCGGCGAGTGAAGTGGATGCGTTCGCTGCTGCGCAGGCTGCGAAGCTGGCGGCGTTGCCGGCCTCGTCACTGCGCGTGACGAAGAGTTTGATGAAGCGCGCGAGCCAGCAGGAATTGCAGACGCAGATGTCGGAAGAAGCCGTGCATTTCGGCAAGATGCTGCTCGCGCCGGAAGCGCGCGAAGCGTTCAAGGCGTTCTTCGAGAAGCGCAAGCCGGATTTCCGGGCGTTTCCGTAAGCGTTGTTGCAACACGGGGAGGGCGACGCGCATAAAAGCGCCATCGCCCGACCCGCGCGCGTTATTCCGCGATCGAAAAGCGTGCCGGACGCTTATGCGGCGCCGCTGGCCGTTTCACGCGCGCCGTTGCGCCGCGAATGAAAAGAATCGCGCAAAAGGCGACCATCGCCCAGATGCAGAGAATTACGGTCAAAGCACTCATTTCAGTTCTCGGAGTTGCGACATTGCCGCGATACGGCGATGAATTCCGCCTGGCCTTCCGGCTGCTCAATGTGTCGTAGGTTGGTCCGTGCCGTCGAGCAGAAGCTGGTCGATCAGGCTGGTAGAGATGGCGAGCTGCTGTTCGAGCGATGCCCGTGCCGCTTCCGCCGCCGCCGCGTCGCCGCGCGCCACGGCTTGATGGGTCAGCGTGGCAAGCTGCAAGACTTTCCCGGAGGAGCGGTGCAGGCCGTCCATCATGTCGGCATCGACACCCGCAGGGAGCATCGGTTCGGACGTAAACAGCTCAGGCAGATCAAGACCGAACGGACGATTTTTGGCGTGACGGGATGACATTTTCGGGCGGCTCTCTCGATTGGCACGATGCTAGTGTGAGCCGATCGGAGCGCGTGTAATTCGCCGAAAAGAGGCCAGATTTGAAGTCAATCCCGTGGCGTGGGATGCCGATGCATGCCGCGCTCAACTCGACGCTCAACCCGGCGCCGGCTGCAACGTGTCGTAGTCGACGTAGCTCGTCTCGCGGCAGAAGCTCACCAGCCGCACGCCCGCCTTGCGGGCAATCGCAATGGCCAGCGACGACGGCGCCGAGATCGTCGCGACCATCGGCACCTCGACGCGCGCCGCTTTGCGCACCAGCTCGTAACTGGCGCGGCTCGACAGAAACACAAAACCCTCTTTCGTATCCACGCGATCCAGCACGAGCTGGCCGATCAGCTTGTCGAGCGCGTTATGACGGCCAACATCTTCGAACGCGTAGCGGATCGCGCCTGCCGCATCGCACCACGCGGCGGCGTGCAGGCCGCCGGTCAGCCGCGTCAGCGCCTGGTGTTCGGGCAAATCATGGGCGGCGCGGGCGATCGCGTCCGGTGCGAGCCGTTGTAAAAAGCCGGTATCGGGCACCCGTTCCGGGTTCAGATCCAGCAGATCGATACTTTCGATTCCGCAGACGCCGCAGCCGGTGCGTCCGGCGAGCGCGCGGCGCTTTTCCTTCAGCGCGACGAAGGCCTGCTGTACCACCTGCAATTGCACTTCGGCATGCGGCAATTCGCCGTCGTCGTGCAGCTCGACTTCGATGTCGTGAATGTCGCTGCCGCGCGCCACGATGCCTTCCGAAATCGCGAAACCGACCGCGAACGCTTCCAGATCGCGCGGCGTACACATCATCACCGCGTGCGAAATACCGTTGAAGACGAGCGCGACCGGCCATTCCTGACCGACGTGATCGGTGACGGTTTCAACCGCCGCGCCGCGATGCCGGTGCACCTGACGCTCCACTGCGCCCGGTTGTCCGGCTGTTTCCAGTTCGTTCAAACTCACTCACTCCTATACCTTGCCGCCTGCATGCCAGCGGCGTGCCGCGTTTCTTCCGCGCCGCAGCGCGGGGCGCGGATGGGCCGCCCTCGTGCCGCCGCGTGCCGTCACCGCGCGAATAAGGTTCTAAAATACCTCAAGCCGGGCTTGCATGTTGCCCGCTATCCACGAGGACACTGTCATGGGACTCAACGAAGCACCGCTTCTGTTCAACTTCGAGGTCGAGTCTTCGGAGAATTTCACGTTCATCCCGATGTCGGTTCGCTTCAACCTCGACCGTTTCGGTTTGCGTATCACGCTCGCGCAGTGGCAAATGCTGCCGCTCGAAGACCGCAAACTGCTGGCGCGTTTTCCGGTCGACGACGACACGGAAATCGAACCGAATTTCGACCACGCGCTGTTCGAAATGCTACGCACTCACGCCAATGTCGAGCCGGAGTGGTTCACACCCGAGGAAGCACCGCTCTGGCGCCGTACCGACAGCGTGCCGGAAGGCGTCACGCACCAGGCGGGATTAGCCGGTCTGACCGCGCCGAGCGTGGCTCGCTGGGCCGAGCTCGATCCGTTCAAGCGCTACGTGCTCGCCAAGCTGTCGCGCAAGCCGGAGGCCAACCACGACTTCGTGCCGGCCATGAAGGAATTTGGCGGCGGCGCCTAGCTGGGGGCGGCTAACTAAGGACGCTTGGCCGGTGGGTCTGGCCGAAACCGCCGAACCGAAACCGTCTGGCCGAAATCGCCTAACCGGCAGCGCCCGAATCCCGCCGCCTACCCCAAGTTGCCTATTTTTTCACCCACACCCTCAACCCGCTCCGAACCTTGCCGTTATCCATGGGTTGGCGCGTAAAAAAACTCGCATCGATGCGGCCTGACGCACCGAAAGCGACCGCGCGCTCCCGCCCTCGGAACGATCTGACGTTCGGAATCCATGAATTCTTTTTTATCGAAGCGGCTGCTGATCAATCTGGCAGTCGTCGCTGCCGCGGTCGGCGCGAACGCGTTCGTCGCTTATTCGCAGATTTGCGGTCAGCGCGATGCCGACGCGCGCGTGCTGCGTTCGACCAGCGTGCGCGAGAACCTCGACGCCTACCAGACGGCGCTCGACGGCGGTCTCGCCACGCTCGGCCGCTTCGAGGCGACGGGGGAGCCGGCGCCGGTCAGCGCGGCCAGCACGACGCGGGCGGCGCTCGCGGGCCTTGAGCGCGACCTGCGCAGCGAACTGGCCGGCGAACCGGCCATGCTCGACAAGCTGGCGAGACTGAGCGCCGACAGCCACGCTTTGCAACACGACATCGACGATGCGCTGTTGAAAAGCGTCAGCGCCGAGCCGAGCGCGTCGCGCGCGTGGGCCGCGTCGACCTATACGCATCTCGGGCTCGGCCTCGATCGCGTGGAAGCCGGTCTCGCGGCCTTGCGCAGTGAGGAGAGCCGCGCGCTGCAGGCGTCGCTCTCGGCATCGGCCAGCGAAACCCAGCGCGCCATGTTCCTGCTGATCGTCACCATGCTGGCCGGCAGCGCGCTGCTGATCTTCACCTTCGGCGCCCGCGAAAGCAGCGCCCGCGAAAAACTGCGCACCGTGCGCGCGCTCGGCCGCAACGACGAGCGCTTTCGCGGCCTGTTCGACGATCATCCGGTGCCGATGTACATCTTCGATCGCGAAACGATGCGGTTTCTCGCCGTCAACGCGGCCGCGATCCAGCAATACGGCTACGCCGAGAGCGAATTTCTCGGCATGACGATTCGCGCGATCCGGCCGAACGTGGAAATCGCGCGGCTCGAATCGCATCTGCAGCGCAGCGAAATGGCGCCGCGCGGCCGCACGATGGCGGGCATCTGGCATCACCGGCGCAAGGACGGCTCGACGATCAGCGCCGACATCTCGTATCACGCGCTGAACTTCATGGGCCGCTCCGCGTTTTTCGTGCTGGCCGACGACGTTACCGACAAGATCAACGCCGAAGCCGAAGCGCAGCGTTCGAACCAGATGCTCGAAGCGGTGATCGACAACATTCCGCAGCGGATTTTCTGGAAGGACCTGGAGTCACGCTATCTCGGCTGCAATATGGCGTTCGCGCGCGACGCGGGCCTCGCCTATCCCGAGCAGGTGGTCGGCAAGACCGACACCGACCTGCCGTGGCGCGCCTTCGCCGACCTGCTCAACGATCACGATAAGGAAGTGGTGAGCACCGGCGTGCCGAAGATGAGTTTTGAAGTCGATCTGGTGATCGACGGCGTGCATCGCACCACGGTCACGAGCAAGCTGCCGTTCACCGACGGCGACGGCCGCGTGATCGGCGTGCTCGGTTCGTACACCGACATCACTGAACGCAAGCGCGCCGATCTCGCGCTGCGCCTGCAAAGCCGCGCGCTCGACGCGAGCGTCAACGCGATTCTGATCACGGCGCCGTCGCCGACGGGCAATCTGATCGAATACGTGAACCCGGCGTTCATGCGTATCACCGGCTACGATCCCGCCGAAGTGATCGGCCACGATTGCCGCGTGTTGCAGCGCGACGACCGCGATCAGGAAGGCGTCGCGCTGATCCGTCAGGCGCTCGGCGCGAACCGCGAAGTCAGCGCGGTGGTGCGCAACTATCGCAAGGACGGCGCGCTGTTCTGGAATCAGCTGTTCATTGCGCCGGTGCCGAATACGGACGGCGTGATCACGCATCACATCGGCGTGATCAACGACGTGACCGATCTGATGCGCTATCAGGAGCAGCTCGAATACCAGGCCAACTACGACAGCCTGACACGCCTGCCGAACCGCAATCTGCTGCGCGACCGCTTGCAGCATGCGTTGATCGTCGCGCAGCGTCAGCATAAGGGCGTCGCGGTCGTGTTCATCGATCTGGATGGCTTCAAGAACGTCAACGACAGTCTCGGCCATAGCGTCGGCGACCGGCTGTTGAGCGTGGTGGCCGAGCGGCTCGCGCGCTGCACGCGCACTAGCGACACGGTGGCGCGCCACGGCGGCGACGAGTTCGTGATCGTGATGACCGACACCGTCGACGAACAATCGCTGATTGCGTGGATGGAGCGCGTGCGCGCGTCGATCTCCGAGCCGGTGTGGCTCGACGGCACCGAGCTGTACGTGGGCTGCAGCATGGGCGCGAGCCTGTTCCCGCAAGACGGGGAAGACGCCGAAACGCTGATGAAAAAGGCCGACCTCGCGATGTATCGCGCGAAGGACATGGGCCGCAACACGTTCCAGTTCTATCAGCCGGAGATGAACGCGAGCGCCGGCGCGCGTCTGAATCTGGAGCGGCGTCTGCGGCGCGCGCTGCGCGACAACGAATTCCTGCTGCACTACCAGCCGCAGGTGGACATTAGCAGCGGGCAGATTGTCGGTACCGAGGCGCTGGTGCGCTGGCGCGATCCGGAGGTGGGGCTGGTGCCGCCGTCGTCGTTCATTCCGCTCGCCGAGGAGAGCGGGCTGATCGGGCCGCTGTCCGAGTGGGTGCTGCGCGAGGCGTGTCGCCAGAACAAGGCCTGGCAGGACGAAGGCCTACCGCCGACGCGGGTGTCGGTGAATCTGTCGGCGCGGGTGTTCCAGCAGCGCGATATCGCGAAGCTCGTGATGCAGGTGCTGGCCGAAACCGGTCTGGAGCCGCAATACCTCGAACTCGAACTGACCGAAAGCACGATCATGCGCAACGCCGAAGAAGCGGTGTCGATGCTGAACGAGCTGCACGCGCTCGGCATTGGGCTTGCCATCGACGACTTCGGCACCGGCTATTCGAGTCTCAGCTATCTGAAGCGTTTTCCGGTGGACCGCTTGAAGATCGACCGCTCGTTCGTCTCCGACATCGGCGTGTCGGCCGATGACGAAACGATCACGTCGGCGATCATCGCGCTCGCCCATTCGCTGAAGTTGCAGGTGATCGCCGAGGGCGTGGAGACGTCGGCGCAACTCGATTTCCTGCGCGAGCGCGCGTGCGATGAAATGCAGGGGTTCTACTTCGCGAAGCCGATGGGAACGGAAGCGATTGCCAAGTTGCTGAAGGGTGGGGCGCAGCGGGAACTGGCGACGGTTTGAGGCGCCGTTGCGCTAAGCGGTACGCGCGCGCGGTTGCGGTTCGTCGGGCGCGACATTCGCCGGCATACGCTCGGCCATGAAGTCGATAAACGCGCGCAGCCGCGGCGGCACGCTCGGTCCGTCCGGCCAGACGATGTTCAGGTCGATCGCCCGGCCGACGTAGTCGTCGAGCACCGTGCAGAGCAGGCCGTCGCGCAGCGCTTGCCGCACCGAAAAATCCGGCATGCAGGCAATTCCTAAGCCACGCATCGCGAAACACGTGCGCGTCTCGATGTTGTTGCACACCATCGAAATCGGTAGCGTCACTTCGCGCTCGCCCGGCTCGCGGCGCAGCGGCCAGATTTCGAGCTTGCCGCTGTTCGGATAACGGTAGTGCAGACAGATATGGTTCGCGAGGTCGGCCGGCCGAAGCGGCTTGCCGTGCGCGGCGAAATAAGCCGGCGCACCGACCAGCGCCACACCGAACGTACCGATCTGGCGAGCGGCCAGCCGTGAATCGGCCAGCGCGCCGGTACGAACGACGACGTCGAAGCCTTCGTCGATCACGTCGACCACGCGGTCGGTGAAATCCAGATCGAGTTCGATCTCCGGATACGCCGCCATGAAATCGGCGAGTACCGGCAGCACCAGCGAGCCAACCAGCGGCAGACTCACGCGCAAACGGCCACGCGGTGCGCCGGCGCTTTGCGACAGTTCCAGTTGGGCGGCGTCGATTTCGGCGAGGATGCGCCGGCAGCGTTCGAGGAACTGGATGCCGTCGGTCGTGAGCGTGATGCTGCGCGTGCTGCGATGAAAAAGCCGCACGCCAAGCTGTTCTTCGAGACGGCCGATGCGTTTGCCCACCGCCGACGCCGACACGCCGAGCAGCCGCCCGGCGGTGACGAAGCTGCGTGTTTCTGCGACCTGCACGAATACCACGAACCCGCCGAGACTTTCCACCATCGCCTCCTATTCCGGACATTCCTGTCCGTAGAGTGAGGAACTGTATCCCAGTTTTTCTCCGCGGACCGGCTTCGTATGATGGTTGCGTCCCCATTCAACGGAGTCGTCATGCAACATGCAATCGAGGCAGTGAGTCCTTCCAGCGAGGTCACGGCGCTGTCGTCGCGGATTGACGCGGTGTACGGCGTCGGTGCGGCGCCGCTCCAGACGGCGAGCCGGCCATGAGCGAATTCGACGCGACTCGGTCCGGTGGCGTGCCGCAGCCAACCCGAGCGGCTGAGCGTTTGCCGATTTCTGGTTTGCTCGCGCTCGCCACCGCCGGCTTCATCACGATCCTGACCGAGGCCTTACCCGCCGGCCTGTTACGTGAAATGAGCGCGGATCTCGGGGTATCGGCCGCGCTGATCGGCCAGTTGGTCACCGTGTACGCGGCCGGTTCGTTGTTGTCGGCGATTCCGCTCGCGATCGCAACGCGGGGCTGGCGTCGTCGTCCGTTGCTGCTGACAGCCATCGCGGGATTCATCGTGGTCAACACGGTGACGACGCTATCGACGCACTACGCGCTCACGCTGATTGCGCGCTTCTTTGCCGGCGTGTCGGCGGGGCTCGTGTGGGCGCTGCTGGCGGGGCATGCGGCGCGTATGGCGCCGGCGCATCTGCAAGGTCGGGCCATCGCGCTGGCGATGACCGGCGCGCCGCTCGCGTTGTCGCTCGGTATTCCGCTCGGTACGCTGCTGGGCGCCTCGATCGGCTGGCGTTATACGTTCGGCGCGATGACGGTGGCGACACTCGGCCTGCTCGTCTGGGTACGCTGGCAAGTGCCCGATTTTGCCTGTCAGCCGGCAGCGCGTCGCACGACGTTGCGCGGCGTGCTGGCCTCGCCGGGGCTGAAGCCGGTGCTCGCCGTGATGTTCGCTTATGTGCTTGCGCACAACCTGCTCTATACGTACATTTCGCCGTTCCTCGCACTCGCCGGCTTGGAGCCGCGTGTGGACGCCGTGCTGTTCGTGTTTGGCGCGGCCGCGTTGGCGAGCATCGCGATAGTCGGCGCGCTGGTGGACGCGCATCTGCGGCGGCTCACCCTGATCAGCGTCGTGCTGTTCACGGCCGGCGTCGTGCTGTTGGGCCTTGCGAGCGAGACGCGGAGCGCGGTTTATACCGGGGTGGCCGTCTGGGGGTTAGCGTTCGGCGGCGCCGCGACGCTATTTCAAACCGCCTCCGCGCGGGCTGCGGGCAACGGCGCCGACGTCGCGCAATCGATGATCGTCACCGTCTGGAATCTGGCGATCGCCGGCGGCGGCGCGTTGGGCGGCATGGCCATCGACCGCTACGGCCCGATCGCGTTGCCATGGGTCGCGGCCGCCTTGCTGATCGGGACGTTGCTATGGATCGGTGTCGCCGCCGTGCGTAGGCGTCGCGTAGCAGTGGGCGGCAAAACGGACGGCAAAACGGACGGCACAGCGGCGGCTTCGTGTCTCGGCACGTACAGTGAGCCGTGAAGGCGTGCGCCGACCGTCGCGGCGAGCGGGGCGTGGGTCGAGTCTTACACCGGCGGCGTGCTCACGAACACCGGCAACGCTTCCGCCATCGCGGAAAACGCCTTTAGATGCGGATACGCGTCTTCGCTGACGATCTCCGGCAGCATCATCTGCGTGAAACGCCACGCGACCGCCACGGTGATATCCGCCGCGTCGAAGTGATCGGTTTCGGTGGGCGGCGGGGCGGTGGCGAGATCCAGTTCGAGCGCTGCATAAGCGGCGAGCAACTGCGAGCTCACGCGCTCGATCCACGGCTCGTGTTGTTTCTCCACCGGCCGCAGATTGCGTTCGTAGACGATCTGCACGGTCTTTTCGCTGGCGGCCAGCGCAAGGCCGGTGAGGTGGGCGGCGCGCAACGCGTCGTCCGGCCGCGACGGGAACAACCGCTGCTGCGGGCCGGCGAGCGTCGCCGCGTACTGAAGAATCACCGTCGAGTCCATCACCACCTGGCCGTTATCGGCGATCAGCGTCGGCGCTTTGACGACCGGGTTGATCTTCGCGAACTGGTCGTAGGTGCTGAACACCGAAAGCGATTCGTGTTCGAACTCGAGCTTCAGCAATTTGAGGCAGATGGCGACCCGGCGCACGTAAGGCGAGTCGAGCATTCCGATCAATTTCATCTCATTCCCGTTAGAAGTTCTTTCATTGGCGCCCGAAGCGGCCGCGCTAGGTTAGTTTCAATGCCGGCGCAGTTTATGGCGTATCCAGCCGATAGATTAAGCATCTCTGCTCGCCAAAAAAAGCGACATTAATCGACGGTTTACGTCAGAATTTCTTACATGAAACTGATCCCGCCACTCACCGCGCTGCGCTGCTTCGAGGCGGCCGCCCGTCTGGGCGGCGTCACCCAGGCCGCGCGCGAATTGCATGTCACGCACTCGGCGGTGAGCCAGCAGATCAAGGTGCTCGAAGACAGCATGGGTCTCGCGTTGTTTATTCGCGAGGCACGCGGGCTGCGGCTGACCGAAGTGGGGCGTCTCTACGCGCTCGAAATCCGCACCGCGCTGCGCGACATCACGCACGCCACGCGTCGCGCGCAGGCGCGTCCGCAGGAAAGCGAACTGGTGATCGCGACGTTGCCGTCGTTCGCGCAGCATTGGCTCGTGCCGCGTCTCGCGAGCTTTCGCGAGGCGCATCCGTACTATCGGGTTCGTTTGCTGACGAGCCTGCAAGTCGAGGATCTGCGCCAGGGCGCATGCGACGTCGGCATTCGAATGGGCCAGGGGCATTGGCCCGACGTCGCGCAGCAGAAGCTGTTCGACGACGAGATCGTCGCGGTCGCGGCGCCGCATTTCGCGCTCGCGCCGAACGGGCGCTTTCCGGTCACGGCCGAGGACGTGATGGCCTGTCCGCTGATCTCCAGCCCCGACACGCCATGGACCGACTGGTGCCGCGCGGCCCAGGTCGCGGAGCCCGCAGACGAGGCCGTCGTGTTGTCGGCGAACGATTCGAACATCGTGATCGGCGCCGTGCTGATGGGGCAGGGCATCGCGCTCGAACGGCGCAGCCTGGTCGGGCATGCGCTGGCGCGCGGCGAGCTCGTGCAGATCACCGGCATCCGCGTGCCTTATCGTTATCCCTACTGGCTCGTGTGGCAGCAACGCGAAATGCTCAATGCCCGGCAGGCCCATTTCGCGCAATGGATCGAGGGACAGGTCGACGTTTATCTGCGCGGCAGCGCTTCCGCCTGAACGTCGATTCGCGTGCGTTAGCCCCGTCCTGGTGCGTGGAAACCGTTTTGCGGACGGGTTTCGGTCGGCTATATTCGGGGTTCCCAACTTAAGCTGCGCTGGGAACCACGAAGCATCGATTCACGTGGCGTTGCGTCCACCCGTTGTCGCTGCTCGTTCAAAGTCATGGGCGTTGCGCCGTCGTACGGACTGCCAATTCGACTGGAGAGAGAACAATGACTTCTTCACCTGCAAAGAAACTGAGTGTGTTGCTGGCATCGGTGGTACTGAGTGTGGCGTGCGCCGCACCGGCGTTCGCGCAAAGCGGCGGCGGTGGCGCGGCGGGCGAAGATTCAGATGCGGCCAAGCCCGTGGCCGCGTCGAAAGCGACCACCACGAAGGCCCAGCGCAAGGCCGCGCGCAAGCAGGCGCGGGCCAAGAAAAACGCTGAGTTGAAGAATCTGGAAGCCAACGGCTATAACCCGTCGCGCAACGATCCGAACTATCCGACCGACCTTCAGAACGCGCAGAAAAAGGCGGCTGCCGCAGCGGCGGCTAGCCAGTAAGCGGTCTCAGGGCACGGTGGTTTTTCAGTTAAGCGGAATGCAAACGAGGCGCCCAGGCGCCTCGTTTTCGTTCGGGTCCGCCGTTTAGCGGCGTGCGCAGCGGCGTGTTTCAACTGAGCCCGTTTATTCCACCACCGGCAACGCGCGCGGACGGCGGTCGCTATCGGTCGCGACGTAGGTCAGGAGCGCTTCGGTCACTTTCACGACTTCTTCGGTCAGGCTCATGCGCTGCGCGTAAACCTCGACCGACACCGTCACCGACGTGTTGCCCGTCTTGACGATATCCGCGTAAAAGCTCAACAGATCGCCGACGAAGACCGGCTGCTTGAACACGAACGAATTGACCGCGATGGTCGCCACTCTGCCGTTGGCGCGGCGGCTCGCCGGAATCGAGCCGGCAATGTCCACTTGCGCCATGATCCAGCCGCCGAACACGTCGCCGTGAACGTTCGCGTCCGACGGTTGCGGCACGACGCGCAGCGCGCAGGACTTTTGCGGGAGTTGAAGGAGATCGGTCATTGGGACACTCTTGAGAAACGGATGGGCCAGGTCGACTGGACCGGCGGCGGTGTTCAGGGGCAATCTTGCCGGCGCTTCGTGGAAGCACGGCCCAGCTGCGAGGCCAACGGATGACCGGCGGCCGGACTGCCCATGGAAAGCGGCGCCAGCCGGCTTCTGCGACAATATAAGGATCAGGAATTGTACGGGAAAGCGCCCAGCCGGGTCGCGCGACAAAAAGCAGTGTGCCGATTCATCGGCCTGCTGTGGTCGGCGCGCCGCTGCGAACTCCGGCCGTTCCATTCTCTCCCCAAGCCGACCTCCATGCGCCGCACGCCCTCGTCCGAACCCTCGCCAATCTCCACCCAGCCGCGCAACGACTGGCAGACGATTTTGTCGCTGCTGCCGTATCTCGCCACCTACAAATGGCGCGTCGCCTTCGCGCTGAGCTGCCTGATCGGCGCGAAAGTCGCCAACCTCGGCGTGCCGATCGTGATGAAGCGGATCGTCGACAGCCTCGCGTCGGTGCAGCATCTCACCGCGCTAGGTCGCGCGCATGATTCGCCGGCCATCGTGCTGCTGGGCGGCGTCGGTTTGCTGGTGGTCGCGTATGCGGTGGTGCGGCTGTCCACGTCGCTCTTTACCGAGCTGCGCGAGATTCTGTTCGCGAAGGTGACCGAGAGCGCGGTGCGGCAACTGGCGTTGAAAGTGTTCCGCCATCTGCACGCGCTGTCGCTGCGCTTCCATCTCGACCGGCAGACCGGCGGCATGTCGCGCGATATCGAACGCGGCACGCGCGGCATCACGCAACTGATCTCGTACTCGCTGTACAGCATTCTGCCGACGCTCGTCGAGGTCGGCCTCGTGCTCGGTTTTTTCGTCGTCAAATACGAGTGGTATTACGCGGTGGTCACGTTTATCGCGCTGGCGACGTACATCGTTTTCACAGTGAAGGTCACCGAGTGGCGCACGCATTTCCGCCGCACGATGAACGAACTCGATTCGAAGGCGAACTCGCGCGCGATTGATTCGCTGCTCAACTACGAGACCGTGAAGTACTTCGGCAACGAAGAGTGGGAAGCGAGCCGCTACGACGAAAACCTCAAGCGCTATCGCACGGCCGCGATCAAATCGCAGCGTTCGCTGTCGGCGCTGAATTTCGGCCAGCAGGCGATTATCGGCACGGGGCTCGTGTTCATTCTGTGGCGCGCGACACAAGGGGTGATGGCGGGAAAGCTCACGCTCGGCGATCTGGTGCTGATCAACACGTTCATGTTGCAGCTTTATATTCCGCTGAATTTTCTCGGCGTGGTGTATCGGGAATTGAAGCAGAGCCTCACCGACATGGACCGCATGTTTACGCTGCTCGGCGCCGCGCAGGAAGTGCCCGATCTTGAAGGCGCGCCCGCGCTGCAGGTGAGCGGCGCGCAGGTGCGCTTCGAGCGCGTGAACTTTTCGTATGAACCGGCGCGGCAGATTCTGCACGACGTGAGCTTCACGATTCCGGCCGGCACCACGACCGCGGTGGTGGGGCACAGCGGCTCGGGTAAATCGACCCTCGCGCGGCTGATGTTCCGCTTCTACGATCTGGACCGCTCGACGGGCGGCGCGATCACCATCGACGGTCAGGATATTCGCGACGTCACGCAGGATTCGCTGCGCGCGTCGATTGGGATCGTGCCGCAGGATACGGTGCTGTTCAACGATTCGATCTACTACAACATCGCTTATGGGCGCCCTTCGGCTACACGCGAGGAAGTGATCGCGGCGGCGCGCGCGGCGCATATTCACGACTTCATCGAAGGACTGCCGAAGGGCTATGAAACGCCGGTCGGCGAGCGTGGCCTGAAGCTCTCCGGCGGCGAAAAGCAGCGCGTGGCGATTGCGCGGACCATTCTGAAGAATCCGCCGATCCTGCTGTTCGACGAAGCGACCTCCGCGCTCGATTCGCGCTCCGAACGCGCGATTCAGCACGAGCTCGATCAGATTGCCCGCGAGCGCACGACGCTGATCATCGCGCACCGGCTGTCGACGGTGGTGCACGCGCAGCAGATCATCGTGATGGATAAAGGGCGGATCGTAGAGCGCGGCACGCACGCGGAGTTGCTGCTCGCGAATGGCTTGTTCGCGCAGATGTGGGCGTTGCAGCAGCAGCGCGTGGCGCAAGCGCCGGAGGCGGTCGATGTGGTGGGGACGGGCGAGAGTTGAGCGGGCGCTGCGGGCGGTCGGAAGTGAAGCGGCGCTGAGGGCGGCCGAGAGCTAAGCTGCGCCTAGGGCCGCCTAGCGCGCGCTTTTCAACCGTAAGTCCAGCGCGCCGAGCTGAGCCGCCGTGCCGACGTTCTCCCACACGCCTTCGTACAACTCGCCGCTCGCCAGCCCGCGCGAGATCGTTTCGCGGTAGTACGGCGTTAGCGCGCGCCGCGTGCCGCGCGGCAGAGCGCGGAACATTCGCGTGTCGTAGAGGCCGATGCTGCCGAACGTCAGACGCGGCTGCGCGTCGAGCGACACCACCCCGTCGATCAGACCGAAATCGCCGTCCGGATGAAAGACCGGATTCGGCACCATCACCAGATGCATGCCCGGCTCGGGCAACGCGCTGAGTCTGTCGGCGTGGGCATTCAGCGCGGCGTAGTCGAAGTCGGCGTACACGTCGCCGGCGACGCCGACGAACACTTCGCCGCGGTCACCGTCTTTGTCGCCGTCTTCCAGTAACGGCAGCGCCTGCGCGATCGCGCCGGCCGTTTCCAGCGCTTCATGCTCGGCCGAGTAGTCCAACTCGACCTGCCAGCGTGAGCCGTTGCCCAACACGGTCTCGAACTGCTCGCCGAGCCACGCGTGGTTGATCACGATAGTGCGAAAGCCGGCCAGCGCGAGCCGCTCGATCTGCCACACGATGAGCGGTTTGCCGCCCACTTCGAGCAACGGTTTCGGGCAGGTATCGGTCAACGGACGCATGCGCTCACCGCGGCCCGCGGCGAAAATCATCGCTTTCTTCACGGATGTCGTCATCGCTCAGAAAGTGTAGCCGACTTCATCCGCGCGGCCTTCGAGCTCGTCGAGCAGCTTCGCGAATGGACGCAGCGGCGCATAACGTTCCGCGACCTTGCGCGCGTAGCCGATGAAACGCGGCAGATCCTTCATGTAATGCGCTTTGTTGTCGCGGTAGTTGATCCGGCAGAACAGCCCGAGCACCTTGATGTGGCGTTGCAAGCCCATCCATTCCAGCTGGCGGTAAAACTCGCCGAAGTCGGGATCGACCGGCAGGCCGGCTTTTTTCGCGCGTTCCCAGTAGTACACGAAGCAATCCAGTTCGAACTCTTCGTCCCAGCCGAGGAACGCGTCGCGCAGCAGCGACGCGACGTCGTACGTGATCGGACCGTATACGGCGTCCTGGAAGTCGAGCACGCCGGGATTCGCCGCGGGGTTTGCTGCGAGGTTCGCCGCGCCGTTCGATCCATTCGCGGCCGTGGCGACCATCAGATTGCGCGGCATGAAATCGCGCAGCATGAACACCTGCGGCTGCGCACGGGCGCTCGCGATCAGCAGCGCGAAGGTGCGGTCGAGCAGGCCGCGCGTCTTGTCGTCGAGCTCGCGGCCCAGATGACGGCCGATGAACCACTCCGGCATCAATTCCATCTCGCGACGCAGGAAAGCTTCGTCGAACAGCGGCAGCACGTCTTCGCGCGAGGTCAGTTGCCAGCGGATCAGGGCGTCGAGCGCGTCGCGCATCAGCGTGCGCGGACGGCGCGCGTCGTGCGCCTGCTGCGCATCGGTCAGCGCGCCGAGGTACGAATCGGTGCCCAGATCGGTCACGAGCATGAAGCCGGCGTCGAAGTCGACCTCCAGCACGCGCGGCACGTTCACGTTGGCGGCCTCGAGCAACTGGGCGATCTGCACAAATTCGCGGCACTTTTCCGGGGGCGGCGCGTCGACGGCGATCAGCGTGCCGGCGCTTTCATCTTCCGCCACCTTACCGGCGAGCCGGAAATAGCGGCGAAAACTGGCGTCGGACGAAGCCGGCGCGAGGGTACCGAGCTCGAGCGAATAGCCCGCTGCATGGCGGTTCAGCCAGGCTTTGAGCAGGTCGAGACGGGGATCTTGGGTGTCTTGGGAGGAGGGCAGCGTCATGAAAACCGGCGGCAAATTCTGAGGGGCAACGTCTTGCCATATAATACCCCACGACTTTTTTGACGCGACTTACGCCAGCTTTCGCGCGTTCCGCTTCACCGCCCGCCTCACCGTTCGAAAGATTGTCAATTGATGTGCAGCCGACTGTCACGGTCGGGATGTGCAGGCGGTGGATCGTGACTGTAAAAGCTGGCGGATGAGCCGATTCGCCAAACGATACATGCCGCCTAGACAGCTTTCCCAAACGACTCCCTCTTGTGCCGTAGTGCCGCGCAAAAGGCGGCTCGTCGCGGCGTTGATCGCCGTTCCGGGCCTGATGCCCGCGCTTGCGCACGCCCAGCTGGTGGGGGAAGCCGCGCAGCCGCAACCGATCGACGCGCCTTGGGGCATGCAGCTCGCCCCGCAACTGGAAGAACATCCGCTGCTGCAGGGGCAGAAGTCGGCCACCTTCGTGCTCGGCGATACGACCACCGGCACCACCGACCAGGACATGGCGGCCAAGGGGTCGGCCGAGATACGCCACGACACGATGGTGATCAAGGCCGACGCCTTGCATTACGATCAGGACACGGACATGGCCGACGCGTACGGCCAGGTCCACGTCAACAACAACGGCAATACCTTCGTCGGGCCCGAAGCGCACATGCGGCTGGACTCGAGCGAAGGTTTCATGACCGCGCCGAAGTACCACTTCAATGTGACCGGCGGCTCGGGCAGCGCGCAGCGTGTCGATCTGCTCGACAACGAGCGCTCGGTCTTCACGAAGGGCACCTACACCGCCTGCCAGTGCGCGGACGATCCGGCCTGGTACATCAAAGGCAGCGAGTTCGATTTCGACACCGGCGCGGACGAAGGCGTCGCGCATAACGGCGTGCTGTTCTTCCAGGGCGTGCCGGTGTTTGCGTCACCGTGGCTGTCGTTCCCGCTGTCGGGCGAGCGGCGCAGCGGGGTTCTGCCGCCCACGTTCTCGCTGAGTTCGTCGAACGGCTTCGAACTGTCGGTGCCGTATTACTTCAACATCGCACCGAACCGCGATCTGACCGTCACGCCGCGTCTGATCTCCAAGCGCGGTGTGCAGTTGCAGTCGTCGTTCCGCTATCTGTCGCCCACGTATTCCGGCTCGATCACCGGCGAGTTTCTGCCCGACGACCGGCTGACCAAGACCAACCGCTACGCGCTGTACATCCAGCACAACCAGAACTTCGGCAACGGGTTCGGCGGCTACATCTACTACAACAAGGTTTCGGACAACACGTATCCGGAAGACTTGCAGTCGTCGGTCAGTCAGTTCATGAACGGCACCCAGCTCCTGTATCAACAGGAAGCCGGGTTGACCTACAACAACGGTCCGTGGTCGGTGCTCGCACGTGAGCAGCACTGGCAGACGCTGACGCCGTCCGTCGCGCCGTATGGCCGCGAGCCGCAGTTGAACGTGAAGTACGCCAAGTACAACATCGGCGGATTCGACTACGGCGCGGAAGCCGATTACTCGAATTTCCGCATCACCAGCGCGGACACGACGCAGGGTCAGCGGGTGCTGTTCAACCCGTACCTGGCGTATTCAGTTGTCGGGCCGGGCTACTTCGTCACGCCGAAGGTGCAGTTGCATCTCGCGTCGTACGACCTGAACAACATCAGCAGCACCGCGCCGGTCGGCACGCCGAAGAATTTCACCGAATCGATCCCGACGTTTACGTTCGACACGGGCCTGATTTTCGACCGCTCGGTGCGGATCTTCGGCGAGGATTACATCCAGACGCTGGAGCCGCGGCTGTACTACGTGTACACGCCGTATCGCAACCAGGCGTTCGCGCCGCTGTTCGATACCGCCGAATCCGATTTCGGGCTGGCGGAAATTTTCTCGCCGAACACCTTCGTCGGTAACGACCGGATCGCCGACGCGAACCGTCTGACCGCGGCCATCACCACGCGCTTCATCAACCCGGCCACGGGCGACGAACGCGCGCGTTTCGTGATCGCGCAGCAGTACTACTTCCAGGATCAGCGCGTCACGCTGAACAACACCCAGACCAGCACGCAGGCCACGCATTCGGACCTGATCGTGGGTGCGTCGCTCAAGCTCGGTGCCGGTTTCGCGTCGGAAACGGCGTTCCAATATAATGCCGACAACAACCAGCTGGTGAAGACGAGCGTCGGCTTCGGGTTCAGCCCGGCCAGCGGTAAGGTGATCAACGTCGCGTACCGCTACACCCGCGCGAACACCACGCTGGACAACACGCCGATCAATCAGGTGCTGGTTTCGGGGCAATGGCCGCTCACGCACAATGTGTACGGAGTGGCGAGGTTCAATTACGACCTGGGCGGAAAACGGATCGTCGACGGTCTGGTCGGCCTGCAATACGATGCCGACTGCTGGACGCTCGGCGCCGGGATCCAGCGCTACGCGAACGGTGTGAACACCTCGAATCAGAATCAGTCGAGCACGCGGTTCCTCGCGCAGTTGACGTTCAAGGGCTTGTCGAGCGTCGACAATGGGTTGATGGCCGCGTTCCGCAACGGCGTGCAGGGCTATACGCCGTTGCCGCCGCCGCCGCCGCCGGAAGCGCGTTTCACCAATTACGAATGACGCGGTTCGGTCGCGATCGTTTTATAGAATGCGAAAAGACGGGCCAGGCGCGCCCGACATCATTGGAGTATCTGTGGCAATCATGAAAAAGCTTCGCTTGGCAACGCTTGCGGCCGGTCTCGCCGCCGCGGCGTCTTTCCTGTCGGTTGCGCCGGTTCAGGCGCAGGCGCTGGCCAGCAGCGGTAGCGGCCAGACGGTCGATACCATTGCCGCAGTGGTCAACAACGGTGTCATCACGCGGCGCGAGCTGGACGACCGCATGGGCCTGATCACGCGTCGGCTGAACCAGCAGAACGCGCCGGTCCCGCCGGTGGACCAGTTGCGCCAGCAGGTGCTTAACCAGATGGTGCTGGAACGCATCCAGTTGCAGAAGGCGAAAGAAGACGGCATCAACATCGACGACGCCGCCGTGCAGAAAACGCTCGAACGCCTCGCGCAGTCGAACAACATGTCGCTCGAGATGTACCGCGCGCGGATCGAGGCGCAAGGCGTGCCCTGGACCACGTTCACGAATGACGCGCGCACCGAGCTGACGCTCTCGCGTCTGCGCGAGAAGGAAGTGGACAGCAAGGTCGTGGTGTCGGACGCGGAAGTCGCGAACTACATCGCCAGTCAGCGTGGCCCGAATGCCGGCCTGCAGAGCGACCTGCATATGCAGCACATTTTCCTGAAGGCGCCGCTGAACGCGTCGGAGACCGACATCGAAGCGGCGCAGAAAAAGGCCCAGGCGTTGCTCGCCGAAGCCAAGGGCGGCGCGAACTTCGAAAAGCTCGCGAAGGCCAATTCGCAAGCGCCGGACGCATCCAAAGGCGGCGATACCGGTTACCAGCAGCCTTCGAAGCTGCCGCCTGAGTTCGCGAAGGCCGCTTCCACGCTGCGCCCGGGCGAAATCAATCCGGACGTGATCCGCACCAGCGACGGTTTCGAAGTCGTGCGTCTGGTCGATCGCCGCGCCGGTCAGGGCTCGAGCTCGGATGCGCCGAAGCTGGTGCAGACGCACGTGCGCCACATTCTGCTGCGCGTCGGCGACGGTATGTCGGAGCCGCAAGCGCGCCAGAAGCTGCTCGAAATCAAGAACCAGATCGCCGCGGGCGGCGACTTCGCGAAGTTCGCGCACACCTACTCGCAAGACGGCTCGTCGTCGCAAGGCGGCGACCTGGGCTGGATCAGCCCGGGCGAGACGGTGCCGGAATTCGAGCGCGCCATGAACAACCTGCAGGACGGTCAGATCAGCGACCCGGTGCGCAGCGAATACGGCTATCACCTGATCCAGGTGCTGGGCCGCCGCGACGCCGAAGGTTCGGTCGCGCAACAGATGGATCTGGCGCGCCAGGCCATCGGTCAGCGCAAGGCGGAACAGGCCTACGCCGACTGGCTGCGTGAACTGCGCGACACCGCGTATGTGGAAGTGAAGCCTACGCTGTCGAGCGTGCAGTAATCGTCATGACAAACGCCGCCCAGTCCGCCGGCTTGCCGCTGCAGATCGCGATCACGACCGGCGAACCGGCCGGCGTCGGCCCTGAACTGACCGCGCAGGCTCTCGCCGGCGCGGCAACGCACTGGCCCGGCGCACAGTTCACCGTGCTGGGCGACGCGGCGTTGCTCGCCGAACGCGCACGCGCCGTGGGCGTCGACTGGAACGCGTTGCTGGCTGACGGCAAACGCGTGCGTATGCAGCACCAGCCGCTCGGCGTGCCGGTGCAGGCCGGCAAGCTGGACGCGGCCAACGGCCGCTACGTGCTCGACCTGCTCGACAGCGCGATCGACGGCGCGGTAGCCGGCGCGTTCGACGCGATCGTCACCGCGCCGCTGCAAAAAAGCACCATCAACGACGCCGGTGTGCCGTTCACCGGACACACCGAATATCTGGCCGAGCGCACCCACACGCCGCGCGTGGTGATGATGCTGGCCGGCTCCGGCAAGCGTCCGCTGCGCGTCGCGCTCGCGACCACGCATCTTCCGCTCAAGGACGTGTCCGCGGCGTTGTCCGTCGAGGGTATTGTCGAGACGCTGCGCATTATCGATCACGATCTGCGGCATCACTTCGGCTTGCCGGCGCCGCGTATTCTCGTGACCGGGCTGAACCCGCATGCGGGCGAAAACGGCTACCTGGGTCGCGAGGAAATCGAGATCATCACGCCGGCGCTGAAGCTCGCGAACGAGCAGGGCATCGACGCACCCGGTCCTTATCCGGCCGACACGCTGTTTCAGCCGCGTTATCTGGAGCAGGCCGACTGTGTGCTGGCCATGTTCCACGATCAGGGTTTGCCGGTGCTGAAGTACGCTACATTCGGCGAAGGCATCAATATCACGCTCGGCTTGCCGATTATCCGCACCTCGGTCGATCACGGCACCGCGCTCGATCTGGCCGGCACCGGCCGCGCCGACGCGGGCAGCCTGATCGCCGCGATCGACACGGCGGTGTCGATGGCGCAGCACCGCCGCGCAGGCTGATTCGGCGTCATTGCGCGGCTGGCCGCGCAATGGTTGCACGACTCGCCGCGCGCCTGCGGTGTTGCCTGAAGCTGGCGCGATTCGCGTCAGTTCCTTTTCTTCAAGCAGTTCTATTTCTTTAGCGTTTCTTCGATGTCCACCAGCAGACAGCAACAGGGCCGGCACCAAGGTCATATCGCGCGCAAGCGTTTCGGTCAGAACTTTCTGGTCGACATGGGCGTGATCGATTCGATCGTCGACGTCATCCAGCCACAACGCGGCGAGCGCATGGTCGAAATCGGGCCGGGCCTCGGCGCGCTCACCGAGCCGCTGATCGAGCGTCTGGCCACGCCGGAAGCGCCGCTGCACGCCGTCGAACTGGACCGCGATCTGATCGGCCGTCTGAAGACGAAATTCGGCGACCTGCTCGAACTGCACGCGGGCGACGCGCTCGCATTCGACTTCGGTTCGCTGGCCGCGCCTGGCGAAAAAGCGTCGCTGCGGATTGTCGGCAATCTGCCATACAACATTTCGAGCCCGCTGCTGTTTCATCTGACCTCGTTCGCGCATTGCGTGATCGATCAGCACTTCATGCTGCAGAACGAGGTGGTCGAGCGAATGGTGGCCGAGCCGGGCACCAAGGCATTCAGCCGTCTCTCGGTGATGCTGCAGTATCGCTACGTGATCGACAAGCAGCTCGACGTGCCGCCCGAGTCGTTCAATCCGCCGCCCAAGGTGGATTCGGCGATCGTGCGGATGATTCCGTACGCGCAGAAGGAGCTGACGCCGGTCGACGAGCGCGTGCTCGGCGAAGTGGTGACGGCGGCGTTCTCGCAGCGCCGCAAGATGTTGCGCAATACGCTGGCCGCGTTTCGCGATTCAGTAGACTTCGAGGCGCTCGGCTTCGACCTGCAACGTCGCGCCGAAGACGTGTCGGTCGCCGAGTACGTGCGCGTGGCGCAGATCGTCGCGGCGGCCAGGCCGTCGAAGCGTGCAGCGGCCAGCGACGACGCCTCCTGAACCGTCACGGCACGGTAGCTAGCTAGCTCACTTCTACTTCACCATGCGCCGCGCCGGCGCATTCACCAGCGCGATACCCACCAGCACCAGCGCCGCGGCCATCAGGAAGCGCAGGCTGAACGACTCGCCGAGCAGCAGCACGCCGAAACTCACGCCGAACAGCGGCGTGAGAAACGAAAACACCGACAGGCGCGACGCGATATAGCGCGTCAACAGCCAGAACCACACCAGATAGCTGACGAACGCGACGACCACGGCCTGATAGGCGAGGCTCATCAGCGCGAGCGGCGTGACGGTTTCAACGTGCGCCTGGCCGAGCCCGACCGCCAGCGCGAGCAACACCACCGCCGACACCGCCAGTTGATAGAACAGCGTCTTGCTGGCGCTCGATTGAGCGAGACGCGTGGCGCGCACCACCACCGTGGTCGCGGCCCAGGCAATGCCGGCCAGCACGCCGAGTGCGTCGCCGGCCATGCCTTTCAGCGTTGAGCCTTGCGCGGCGTGGCCGTGCAGGAAGCCGTCCGCGAACGCCAGCGCCATGCCGGCGAACGCCACGAAAATACCGAACCACTGAATCCGCCGCATCCGCTCGCCTTCGACGAACCAGTGCAGGCCGAGCGCAGTGAAGCAGGGCGCGGTGTACAGAAACACCGCCATGCGCGACGCGCTGGTCAGCGTCAGGCCCAGAAAAATACACACGAATTCAGCGGCGAACAGCACGCCCGCGAGCAAACCCGCGCTCAGCGTGCCGTCGTCGCGAAACAGCGGCGTGCCGCGCGAGCGCGCCCAGCCCCACACCAGCAAAGACGCGACCAGCGAACGCAAACCCGCCTGGAAGACAGGCGGCACCGCTGAATTCGTGCTTTTGATGGCGACCTGCTGGAGTCCCCAGATCGCGCACAAACCGATCATGAGCAGGATCGCGAAGCTGTCGGGGGCGCGGCGCGCGGGCAAGGCGGTAGTGCTCATGGGCGATTTCGGGCTGGTGAGAACAAGGGGGAGAAGGCCGGTCAGTATCGGACCTCGGCGAGCGTCGCGATAGTCGGCCGAATGGTTAGCCGAACGGATAAGCCGTGAGCGCCTGGTGGTGAATTCAGCGCGAAGCCGGGCTGAGTTCAGGTCATACGATAGCAAACCCGCCGCTTCCGTCCGCCGATGACCCCACCGCCTACGCGTGCTTCTTACATCCCGCAAGCATTTTGCTGTCTTAACAACACTCCGCCGCACTCACGTCAGACTAATTTCTTGCCGTTGCCGTTTCGCGCTAAGGTTCGACCACACGCGTTTCGTCAGGATTTTCGTACGGGCCGCATCGACTGAAGAGCCGCGCACCAGTCGATTCGCGCCGGCCAAAGCAGAAGAGTCTCATCCGCGCAAAGCGGAATCTGTACGAGGAGACGGTATGAAAAACATCAGCAGGTGGACGGCGGCCCTGGTGCCCGCGGCCATCGCGTCGTTCGGCTGTCAGATCGCGCAGGCGCAATCCAGCGTGACCTTGTACGGCGTGGTCGACGAAAGCGTGCGCTATCTGACGCATGCTAACCAGGCCGGGGATTCATCGCTCGGACTGGGCAACGGCGGCATGACGCAGAGCCGCTGGGGTTTGAAGGGCGTCGAAGATCTCGGCGGCGGCTGGTCGACGTTTTTCAAGCTCGAAAACCGCATCTATATCAACACCGGTCAAAGCGATCCCACCTTGCCGTTTTTCAACGAAGCCCAGATCGGCGTGCGTTCGGAATCGTACGGGCAGGTGATTATTGGGCGGCAGTACAACGTGATGATCGAGGGCATTACCGTCGGCGGTTACGGCAGCAACTCCTGGATCCCCTACGATTTCAGCTTCCAGCCTGAGGTGACGATGACCGGCGGCATCTGGACCAGCAATCAGGTGCAGTATCAAGCGCGATACAACGGTTTCACGTTTGCGGCAGGCTACGCGTTCGGCGGTAACGCGGGCAATTCGAACGGCAGTCAGATCGGCGCGGCCGCCGCGTATGGGCCGGCGGGCGGTCCGTTCAGCGTCGGCGCGGCGTACGAAGAGTCGAAGGATTCAATCAACGGCGCGGCCGCGAAAGATTGGACGTTCGGCGGTTCGTACACGTGGAATCTGACGCGCTTTTCGGCGGGCTATATCGTCAACCAGAACGATGCGGGCTTTTCCAATTTCGCTAACGGGCCGTTCACCGCGCCCGAACTGACAGCGCTCAAATACACGGACTTTTCGCGGCGTCGCATGATTATGGGCGGCATCACGCAGCAGGTCGGCAACGCGTGGCACTTCGCCGCCAACGTCTGGCGCACGCTGCAGGACGGCAAGACGCATGCGCAGGATGGGTCGGCCTGGCAATATCAACTGGTCGCGGACTACAACCTGTCGAAGCGCACTGACGTCTATCTGGAAGGCGATTACGCGATCTATCGCGGCGATCTGATCGGCGCGCAACTGCAAGGGGTCAACAGTATCGGGCTCGCGCAGAAGGGCACGCAGATCGGGTTGATGGCGGGGATCCGGCATCAGTTTTGAATTCGGATCGGGCTGATTCGAAACGACCCGCCCGACGTCACCAACTCCACCGCACCCCAAGATTGCCCTCGACGCTGCTGCGATGCTCGCCATTCACATTGGTCGTGTAACTCGCGGCCGCGAACACGCTGCCGCGCGCGCTCAGATGCGCGACGACACCCATGCCGAATTGAGCCGCCGTCGCCGCGACATTCGACGGAATCACCGTGCTGCCCGCGTAGGTCACGCTGTCGGTGCCATTGAAATAGCGCCACAGATTCGCACGCAAATACGGTTGCCACTGCACGCCAGCGCCTTCGAACGCGCCTTGCAGACGCAAGCCGAGTCGTCCCACAAAGCCGTTGGCCGAGTGAAACGAGACGCTCGAAATGCCGTCGTTGAGATCGTCGATCGACGCGTGCTGCCAGATCAATTGCATCTGCGGCTCGAGGCTCAGATTCGCGCGCAACGGAATCGGCAGGCCGGCTTCGAGCGACGTCGTGACCGCGTGACCATGCGTGCTCGCGCCGAGGCCCTGATTCGACATCGGGTCCAGCGTCAGCGCGCTGCCCATGGCGACGGCATCGGTGTACCAGCCGCCCGGACCGATGTGCGTCCAGTACGCGCCGACGCTGTACGCGTTGATCGCGAGATGCCCGGCCGACAGATCGGGAAAGCCGAGCGCGAAGCCGTTCACATCGCCTTGCGCACGAGCGAAGCCCAGGAAAAAACCGTAGTGGTTGCGATGACCGCTCGCGCTGCGATCGGCGTAGAGATCGTGGCCGACCTGCACGCCGCTGATCGTGCCGCTGAAATCCGGGCTTGCGCCGCCGCTGCTGGTTTGCGATGTGTGCTCGCCCCAGACGCGTGCCCACGCGGCGGGTAGCGGGCCGCTTTCGTCGAGCAGTGACTGTTCGCCCTGGCGGTCGTGGAAGGTGCCGATCTGCGCGATGCCGAGTTCGCGTGTGAGCACGGGGACTTCTGCGTAGACGGGGACTTCCATTCGATAGAGCGGTGTGGGGGCGGCGCCTGCGGGCGGCGGTGCGGGTAGGGCGGGTGTGCCGGGCGCTGCGATTGGGCCGGCGGCGGACTCGGGCGTGGGCGTGGGCGTGGGCGTTGGTGTTGGTGTTGGAGTTGGAGTTGGAGTAGGCGTGGGAGTTGGAGCCGGCGTCGGCACCGCCGCCAGACTCGAACGCAAATACCAGTTATCCCCCGTCCCCGCACTCACTCCGCCTTTGAACAGGTAGTACGTATAAGCGCCGACCATCAACGGTCTCGGCAACGTGAACGCACTGGCGGTCGTCGTCGCGCCGTTGGTGGCCTGCACCACGAGAATCCCATCCGTCAGCGTGGCGCCGCCGTTGCCGCCCACGTTGGTCACACCCAGCGTCGTACTCCCCGACCCCAGCCCCTGCGCGATCACCAGCTTGCCGCTCGGCGAACCGTCGCCGCCGAGCACGCTTTGCAGCAGCAACCGTCCATTGAGCCCGGTGTAGTTGCCATCGATCACCAGCACGGCCTGGGTATTCGCGCCACCGTTGGTCAGATCGAACGTGCCCGCATTGTTCACCGTGACGAGTTGTCCTGCGACCGCCGGCGCAATCGTCACCGCGCTCGCCAGACCGCCGGCGAACAAGGTGCTGGTCGCGTCGACGTTGAGCGTGCCGGTCAGCGTGCCGCTATCGCCGAGCGTGAGTCCCTGAGTGTCTAGCGTCAACTGACTGCCGTTGATCACATTGACCGTTTCCCAATTGATGAAGCGGCTCACGCCGCTCGCCGACGTGTGATCGAACGTCAGCAGATCGTTGCCGGTGCCGCCGTCGAAGCTCGGCACGCCGCTCAGATTCGCGTCAGTGAGGTTGGTGAGCGTGGCGGTGTCGTCGCCTGCGCTGAAGCGCACGAAGCCCGTGACGGTGCCTCCGCTCCAGTTGAACGTGTCGTTGCCGCTGTCGGTCCAGATCGCGCGGCCGTTGCCGCCCGCGATGGTGCCGGTGTTATTGATGACGATATCGAACGTGCCGATGGAACTGATCGCCTGACTCGTCGCCGCGACGATCGAGCCGCTGTTGTTGATCGTCGCGCCGGCATTGGCGAAAGCGATCGCGTTGATCGCGCCGGAGATCGTGCCGGCATTGTTGAGCGTGCCTCCGCCGTTGGCGACGATCGCGTTGGCCTGCTGGCTGACGATGCTCGCACCGGCCGTGTTGTTCAGCGTGACGTTGCCGGAGAAGATCGCGCCCGCGCCGCCCACGCCACGCGCGGTGACCGAGCCGGTATTCGTGACGACGCCCGGCGCCGTATCCGACGACACGATGCCATGCGCGTCCGCGCCGGAAACGTCGATCGTGCCGTGGTTGACGATCACGTTGTTGCCGGGACCGCCGACCGCATTGCCGTTCGTCCGTATGCCATACGATCCCGCGCCGGTGGTCGTGATCGTGCCGTTATTGACGAGCGTGTCGTTGTTCGTCAACGCGGCCATGCCGGGTGAACTGGCGCCGGTGGTAGCGAGCGTGCCGTTGTTGGTCAAGGTGCCGCCGCCGGGACTCTGGAAATCGTGCATCGCCGCCGATTCATCGCCGCTCGTGCGGATCACGCCGGTGGTGTCGTTCAGCATCGTGACCGCGGCGGCGTCGTTGTACATGCCTTCCGACTCGACGCCGCTCGTCGTGATGCTGCCACGGTTGACCAGCACGTTCTGACCTGAGCCGCCGGTCGCGCCGTGCGCGGAAATTGCGTCAAACGTATCGCCGCTGCCGTTCAACGTGCCGAGATTGGTCACCGCGCTGCCGTCGCGCACGAGAATGACATTGTTGCCATTGACATCGAGTTCCGCGCCGGTCTGCACATTGACCGTGACGTTGGTGCTGCCCGCCGCGGCAGTGATACTCGTGGTGGAGGGGTTCGGCATGCTGCCGGTGCAGGTGACGGTTTGTCCGCTGACCGGATTGACGTTGTCGCAAGCGGCGAGCGCGGGGTCGCAAGGCAGCAGAATGGCGAGCCCGATGGTGGACGACAGCGCTTCGAGCAGACGAGCCGGCGCGAGCCGGTAGCCCGGACGACACATAGGACGATCCTCCTGTCGAACAGGCCTGATTCTTTCCTGCTGGTGCGCCTGTTTCTGAACCGTCCCCTCGATTTTTGCCTCCGGACGGTTCACGAAGAATGGATTGTCAGACGAAAATAGTCAACCTGCGCGAGGGCGTCGTTGAGCACGCCATTGGGGACGCCATTGAGCCCGCCGCGCCTGATCCGCGCGCTGCAGCGCAGCGTGATTCCGGGTACATTGACGGTCTCGTTTTATCACCCAACAGGGAGTGCACCATGCGCCTGCTTCACACCATGCTTCGGGTCGGCGACCTGGATCGTTCGATCGCCTTCTACACTGAGATGCTCGGCATGAAACTGCTGCGCCGCGACGACTATCCGGACGGCAAATTCACGCTGGCGTTCGTCGGCTACACAGACGAACGCGACGGCACGGTCCTCGAACTCACGCACAACTGGGACACGCCGTCGTACGACCTCGGCAGCGGCTTCGGGCACCTCGCCGTCGAAGTCGACGACGCCTACGCCGCGTGCGACAAAATCAAGGCGCAAGGCGGCACGGTCGTGCGCGAAGCCGGCCCGATGAAACACGGCACCACGGTGATCGCGTTCGTCACGGATCCGGACGGCTACAAGATCGAGTTCATTCAGAAAAAGAAATAACGTCGACGGCAGGGCGAGATTCGAAAATGAATAACAGCAATCCCTACTTCAAAGAACTCGACGAGATCCACGTCGAAATCGCGGCGCTGTTCGACGGCTCGGCGGACGAAGGCGCGCTGCAGCGAATCATGGCGCGCTTCACGCCGCAATTCACGCTGGTTATGACGTCCGGCAACGCGCTCGATTACGCGGGCACGCAAGAAGTATTCGCGAAGCTGCGCGGCGCGCGTCCGGGCTCGCAAATCACGATCCGCGACATGGAGATCGTCGCCGACTATGCATCGGGCGCGGTGGTGAAATACCGCGAGTATCAGCGCGACGGTGCGGGCAACGCGAACGTGCGGCGCTCCACGGCGGTGATGGAACTCGACGCGCACGGCAAGGTGATGTGGCGTCATCTGCAGGAAACGTTCTGCACGGAGTGAGCCGGTGTGGGTCCCGGCGGCTCAAAAGAAAAACGGCGCTTCATGATGAAGCGCCGTTTTCGTCTCAAGCTCTGAAACCGTCTAAAAAGATCTCGCTACAACGTAGGCAGCAATTCCGGCGGATGCGACTTCAGCGTCTGCCGCGCCTCGCGGAATTCCGGAAAAATCGATTCCACCGTTTGCCAGAATCGCGGGCTGTGATTCATCTCACGCAGATGCGCGAGCTCATGCGCGACGACATAGTCGATGATGGACAACGGAAAGTGAATCAGCCGCCAGTTCAGGCGAATCTTACCGTCGCTCGAACAACTACCCCAGCGCGTTGCCGCTGAAGACAGCGCATACGTGCGGTAGCTGACGCCGAGCTTCTCCGAATAAATCGCGAGACGTTCGCCGAACAGACGCTTCGCCTCGCCTTGCAGCCAGCCTTGCACGCGGTCCTTGATCTGCTGCGGATCGGCCTGCAACGGCAACGGTACCTGCAACGCCGAATCGCTCGTGCTGAACTGAAGCGTGCCTTGCGGCGAGCCGAGTATCACGCGCACCGGCTGGCCGAGGTACGGCACTTCCGCGCCGTCTTTCCAATCGACCTTCGGCAACGCGCGCTGTTCGACACGCGTTTGCCATTCGATCAGCTTCGCGAAAATCCAGCGCTGCTTTTCGGTGATCGCGGTTTCGATATCGGCGAGCGTGACCCAACGCGGTGCGGTGATCGTCAGACCCGTGCTGTCGATCGCAAAGCCGATCGAGCGGCGCGCGGAACGCTTGAGCGCGTAATGCAGCGTGCGTGAACCGACGACGAGGCTGCGCAATTTGCTGCCATCTGGCGCGAGCAGTCCAGCGGAATGCGACGTGCCCGACGCACTCCCGGCAGAACCGGAAGAAGGCGCGGAGGGTGAAGGGGACGACGACGTCGACCCCGGCTCGGCGAAGAGCGGGAGATCGAGTTGCCGGTTATCGAGCGCCGCAGCAGGCTGCGACGTAGGAGACTTCTGCATCGGTTTCGGCTTCGCGCAAGTACGCCTTCGAGGGCGTGGGCGCGTCAGATTGGTGCGGCGGCGGAACGGCTTTCCGTCGCGCTGTACGCGGTAGGATCGATGCGACGCATTTCAGCTTCGATCCACTGTTCGACGCGCGCGTTCACTTCTTCGGGCGTGAGTCCCGTGGTGTCGATCGGCTTGCCGATCGACACTGTGACTATACCCGCATATTTAAGAAACGAGTTGCGAGGCCACAGGCGTCCCGCGTTGTGCGCGATCGGTACGACTGGTGCGCCGGTAGCGACCGCGAAGCGCGCGCCACCGGTTTTGTATTTGCCTTGCGTGCCGCTGCGCGTGCGTGTGCCTTCCGGAAACATGATGACCCACGCGCCTTCAGCCATGCGCGCCTTGCCTTGCTTGATGACGGATTCGAACGCGTATTTGCCTTCCTTGCGATCGATATGAACCATCTTCAGCAAGCCGAGCGCCCAACCGAAGAACGGCACGTACAGCAGTTCGCGCTTGAACACGTAGCACAGCGGACGCGGCATCAGCGCCGGAAACGCCACTGTTTCCCATGCCGATTGATGCTTCGACAACAGCACGGCGGGACCGTTGGGCAGGTTCTCGAAGCCTTCGATGTTGTAGCGAATGCCGTTGAGCCAGCGCACCACGTGCAGGGTCGACTTGCACCAGCCCGCGGCCATCCAGTAGCGCTTGTCGGCGCGCATGAACGGAAACGCGATGAAGCACGCGCACGCGTACGGCACCGTGTACAGAACGAGATAGATCAGCAGCAGCAGAGAGCGAGTGAAGCGCATCGGCGTGGTCAGTGAGGTTTAGGGACGCGCGTGGCGCGTCACTCTTGAGCGGCGGCGAGGAAGTCGAGTGCGAAGGCGCGCAGGTCGTCATGCACGCGCGTGCCTTCGGGCAGGCCGCCGGCCGCGAGCGTTTTGCGGCCCTTGCCGGTCAGCACCAGATGGGTCGGATGACCGAGCGCCGCACCCGCTTGCAGATCGCGCATCGCATCGCCCACCACGGGCGTGTGCGGCGGGTCGACCTCGAAGCGCTCGGCGATCATCTTCAACATGCCTGGCTTCGGCTTGCGGCACTCGCAGTGATCTTCCGCCGTGTGCGGGCAGAAGAACACCGCGTCGATGCGCCCGCCGACCGCCGCCGCCAGGCGATGCATCTTGAGATGCATCGCGTTGAGCGCGTTCATGTCGAACAGACCGCGGCCAATGCCTGACTGATTGGTGGCGATCGCCACGCGATAACCGGCCTGGTTCAGCCGCGCGATCGCTTCGAGCGAACCGGGCAGCGGTACCCATTCGTCCGGCGACTTGATGAACGCGTCGGAGTCGACGTTGATCACGCCGTCGCGGTCGAGGATCACCACTTTTTTGGTCGGCATGGCGCGGGGCTCAGGCAGCGAGTCGTGAAATGTCGGCGACGCAATTCATCTGCTGATGCAGTGCGCCGAGCAAGGCCAGACGGTTGGCGCGCAACGCCGGATCTTCGGCGTTGACCATCACGTCGTTGAAGAACGTGTCGACCGGTTCGCGCAACGCGGCAAGCGCCGTCAGCGCGCCCGTGTAGTCGCGCGCGGCGAGTTGCGATTGCACGCGCGGCGCGACTTGCTCGAGTTGCGCATGCAAGGCCTTTTCCGCCGCTTCGACGAGCAGTGTGATCTGCACGCCGCCGGTAGTCGCCACGCCTTCCGACTTCTTCAGGATGTTCGAGATGCGCTTGTTGGCCGCCGCGAGCGAAGCCGCTTCCGGCAGCAACGCGAATTCGCGCACCGCGTCCAGACGCGCGACGATGTCGTCGAGACGCGTGGGGTTCAGCGCTAGCACCGCGTCGATTTCGCCCGGCGCGTAGCCGCGTTCGCGCAGCAGACCGCGCAGGCGGTCCATGCCGAAGTCATAAATGGCTTGCGTCGAATCGGCGACGTTCGGCACGGCGGCGAATTGCGCGTAAGCGGCGCGCAGCAATTCGACGAAGTCGACCGGCAGTTGCTTCTCGACCAGAATGCGCAGCACGCCGAGCGCGTGACGGCGCAACGCGAACGGGTCTTTCTCGCCGGTGGGTTGCAGGCCGATGCCCCAGATGCCGACCAGCGTTTCGAGCTTGTCAGCCAGCGCGACGACGGTGCCGGTTGCGGTGGCGGGCAACGCGTCGCCCGAGAAACGCGGCTGATAGTGTTCCGAGCACGCGAGCGCGACTTCTTCCGGCTCGCCGTCGTGGCGCGCGTAGTACGTGCCCATCGTGCCTTGCAGCTCGGGGAATTCGCCGACCATGTCGGTGATCAGATCGGCCTTGGCCAGACGCGCGGCACGCTGCGCGAGCGCGACGTCGGCGCCGGTCAGCGCGGCGATCGCACCGGCCAGACCTTCCACACGCTCGACGCGTTGCAGCGCCGAGCCCAGCTTGTTGTGATACACGACGTTCGCGAGCAGCGGCACGCGATCCGCGAGCGGCTTCTTCTTGTCCTGCTCGAAGAAGAACTTCGCGTCGGCCAGACGCGGACGCACCACGCGCTCATTGCCTTCGATGATATCGCCCGGCGTGGCTGTTTCGATGTTCGACACGATCAGGAAGCGCGAACGCAGCTTGCCGTTCGCATCGGTCAGCGCGAAATATTTCTGGTTGGTCTGCATGGTGAGGATCAGGCATTCCTGCGGCACTTGCAGGAATTCGTCCTCGAACTTGCAGGCGTACACCACTGGCCATTCGACCAGCGACGTCACTTCGTCCAGCAGCGAATCCGGCATCACCACCTGGTCGCCGTCGGCTTGCGCGAGCAGATGCGTGCGGATGGTCGCCTTGCGGTCGGCGAAGTTCGCGACCACATGGGCTTTGTGCAACAGCGTGTCCGCGTACGAATCGGCGTGCTGGATCTGCACGAAGCCTTCGGACAGGAAGCGATGACCGAGCGTGGTGTCGTCGGCGTCGATGCCGAGCGCGCTGACCGGCACCACCTGATCGCCGTGCAGGACCGTGAGACGCTGTGCGGGCCGCACGAACTGAATGTTCGTGCCGTCCGGACGCTGATACGTCATGACCTTGGGAATCGGCAGCTTCGACACGGCGAGCGCTTCGTCCAGCGCGGCTTGCAGGCCGTCGGCGAGCGTTGCGCCCGGCGCGGCATAGCGCAGGAAAAACGCTTCGGCCTTGCCGTCTTGTGCGCGTTCGAGATCGTTCACCGAGAAATCGGGGAAGCCGAGCGCCGCGAGTTTCTTCGCGAGCGGCGCGGTGGGCTGACCGTCTTTGTCCAAGGCGACGGACACGGGCAGCACTTTTTCGCGCACCTGTTTTTCCGGTGCGACCGCGCGCACGTTCTTGATCGTGACAGCGAGGCGGCGCGGCGTCGCATAACGTTCGAACGACAGTTCGCCTTCGATCAGGTCGCGCGCCGCGAGGCGCTGCGCAATGCCTTCGGCGAACGCGTCGCCGAGACGCGCGAGCGCTTTCGGCGGCAGTTCTTCGGTTAGCAGTTCGACGAGCAGGGTAGCTTGATGGGGTTGAGTCATGTCTGGGTGTTCTCGTCAGTCCGGATCGATCTTGCGTTCGACTTTCAGCGGCGGCGCCCACGCGGGCATCGCGGCGTCTTGCTCGTCGGTCGTGAGGCCGGGCACGCCGTGCACCGGATTGCCGAGCATCGGGAAGCCGAGCTTTTCGCGCGAATCGTAGTAAGCCTGTGCGACCAGCTTCGACAGCGTGCGGATACGGCCGATGTAGGCCGCGCGTTCCGTGACCGAAATCGCGCCACGCGCGTCGAGCAGGTTGAACGTGTGGCCGGCCTTCAGCACCAGCTCATAAGCGGGCAGCGCGATCTGCGCTTCCATCATGCGCTTGGCTTCCGCTTCGTAGCTGTTGAAGATCGAGAACAGCAGCTCGACGTTCGCGTGCTCGAAGTTGTAGGCGGACTGTTCAACTTCGTTCTGGTGGTACACGTCGCCGTACGTGAGGCGACGAATTTCCGGGCCGTTCGGGCCTTGTTCTTCCCACTCGGTCCAGACCAGGTCGTAGATGTTCTCGACCTTCTGCAGATACATGGCGAGACGTTCGAGACCGTAAGTGATTTCGCCAAGCACCGGCTTGCAATCCAGACCGCCCACTTGCTGGAAGTAGGTGAACTGGGTCACTTCCATGCCGTTCAGCCACACTTCCCAGCCGAGGCCCCACGCGCCGAGCGTGGGATTTTCCCAGTCGTCTTCGACGAAGCGCACGTCGTTCTGCTTCAGGTCGAAACCGAGTGCTTCGAGCGAGCCGAGGTACAGGTCGAGGATGTTTTCGGGCGCCGGCTTGAGCACCACCTGGTATTGGTAGTAATGCTGCAGACGGTTCGGGTTCTGGCCGTAACGGCCGTCTTTCGGACGGCGCGACGGTTGCACGTAGGCGGCTCGCCACGGTTCGGGGCCGATCGCGCGCAGGAACGTATGAACGTGGGACGTGCCCGCGCCGACTTCCATGTCGATCGGCTGGAGCAACGCGCAACCCTGCTTGTCCCAGTAGGACTGCATTGTCAGGATGATTTGCTGAAACGTGAGCATGAAGTGCCTTTCGGGCATGAGGCCGCGCCGCAAACGCCGGAGCGCGCGAGGTGGCCGTGGAGCGAAGTGCTAAACCATAGATTTTAACGGAAAGGGAGGGGGGTGTCCGTTTTGCGGGGTCGGACGGGACTGGCGGCACTCTTCAAATGATAAAGGACCGCTTTGGGCGGTCCTTTATCGTTACGACGCGGGTGGTCGGTCAGCCGGTTGTCATGCGCATGCCTTGGGGCAATCGGCTCCGCATCGTGCTCACGTCGCCGCCAACTCCACCTTCGGCGAGAACGAATCGCTCTGCGCCACCGGCCAGTACTTCTCGAACAGCGAGTAACGGTAATTGCCGTTCACCAGATCGTTCGGTTCCAGATACTTCAGCAGATCCGACATCAGCCGCACCTCATGCGACGACACACGCCGCACGATGTGATGCGCGCGCAGTTCCGCCGGATGCTTCAACCCCGCGGCCTGAATGATTTCCTTCAGCGCGTGCAGCGTGTTGTGATGGAAGTTGAACACGCGATCGGCCTTGTCCGGCACGACCAGCGCGCGTTGACGCACCGGGTCCTGCGTCGCGACGCCGGTCGGGCAGCGGCCCGTGTGGCAGGTTTGCGCCTGAATGCAGCCCACCGCGAACATGAAGCCGCGCGCCGCATTCACCCAGTCCGCGCCGATCGCCAGCGTGCGAGTGATGTCGAACGCGGTGATCATCTTGCCGCTCGCGCCGATGCGAATGCGCTGTCGCAAGCCGATCCCGACCAGCGTGTTATGGACCAGCAGCAAGCCTTCCTGCAGCGGCACGCCGACGTGATCGGTGAACTCCAGCGGCGCCGCGCCGGTGCCGCCTTCCGCGCCGTCCACGACGATGAAGTCCGGCAAAATGCCCGTTTCCAGCATCGCCTTCGCAATGCCGAAAAATTCCCACGGATGTCCAATGCACAGCTTGAATCCAGTCGGCTTGCCGCCCGACAGCGTGCGCAAACGGTCGACGAATTCGAGCAGCCCGCGCGGCGTCGAGAACTCCGAGTGCGTGGCCGGCGAGATGCAGTCGCGGCCCATCGGCACCCCACGCGTCTCGGCAATTTCCGGCGTGATCTTGGCGGCCGGCAGCACGCCGCCGTGACCCGGCTTCGCGCCTTGCGAAAGCTTCACTTCGATCATCTTCACTTGCGGCTCGGCGGCCTGCTTCGCGAATTTTTCCGCGCTGAAGGTGCCGTCGTCGTTACGGCAGCCGAAATAGCCCGACGCGATTTCCCAGATGATGTCGCCGCCGTGCTCGCGGTGATACTTCGACATGGAGCCTTCGCCGGTGTCGTGCGCGAAGTTGCCCTTCTTCGCGCCGAGGTTCAGCGCCATGATCGCGTTCGCCGACAGCGAGCCGAAGCTCATCGCCGAGACGTTGAAGATCGACATCGAATAAGGTTTAGCGCGGTCCGGTCCGACCGCGACGCGGAAGTCGTGATTCTCGAGCGTGGTGGGCGCGAGCGAGTGGCTGATCCATTCGTGCGCGACCGCTTTGACGTCGAGTTCGGTGCCGTATGGGCGGCTGTCCACGTCGTTCTTCGCACGCTGATAGACGATGCTGCGCTGGGCACGCGAGAACGGCTTTTCGTCGGTATCGTCTTCGACGAAATACTGACGGATTTCCGGGCGGATGAATTCGAACAGGAAGCGGAAGTGCCCCCACAGCGGATAGTTGCGCAGAATCGCGTGGCGCTGCTGGTTCAGGTCGAACAGGCCGAGCGCGACGAGCGCGACCGGCACGACCAGCCAGAACCACGAAATGTGTTGCGTCGCGCCGAGCGCCGCGCAGACGGCGAGCAGCACGACTGCGCACCACATGGCCAGATAACGTCGAGAAAACATGGAGACTCCAGTGCAGTGGGGATCGTCACGGCGGGATCGCCGACGCTGTCGGCGCAGGCGGAACCGCCGCGAAAGGGGACGAACGACTGCTTGTTATGGTGAAGCTAGCTGCGGCTGCTTGAGCGCATCGCTCAGCGGGCACTCAGCAGCGCCGCTTTCTGCGGCTGACGCGCGACCGGCTGCCCGGTCACCGCATGTTCGATGATGCCGCCGCCGAGGCAAACGTCGCCATCGTAAAGCACCGCGGATTGCCCCGGTGTGACAGCCCATTGCGCGTCGGCGAAATTCAGTTCGAACAGGCCTGGCCCGACGTTCGCGTTGCCGAACGTGCAGGCCGCATCCGCTTGGCGGTAACGGGTTTTCGCGCCGCACGCGAAGCCGTCCGCCGGCGGCTCGCCCGCGACCCAGCTCGTATTGCCCGCGCTGAGCGTATGGCTCAGCAGCCACGAGTGATCGTGCCCCTGGGCGACATATAGCGTGTTCGACGGAATATCCTTGCCGGCCACGAACCAGGGTTCGCCGCTGCCTTCCTTGCTGCCGCCGAGACCAATGCCCTTGCGCTGCCCGAACGTGTAGAACGCGAGGCCGATGTGTTCGCCGACCACTTTACCGTCCGTCGTTTTCATCGGACCGGGTTGGGTGGGCAGATAGCGGTTCAGGAAGTCGCGGAACGGCCGTTCGCCGATGAAGCAGATGCCGGTCGAGTCTTTCTTCTTCGCATTCGGCAGCGCGATCTGTTCGGCGATTTCGCGGACCTTGGTCTTCGGAATCTCGCCCAAAGGAAACAGCGTCTTCGACAATTGCGCCTGATTCAGCCGATGCAGAAAGTACGACTGGTCTTTCGTATGGTCGAACGCTTTCAGCAGTTCGAAGCGGCCCTCGTTCTCGCGCACGCGGGCATAGTGGCCGGTCGCGATGGTTTCCGCGCCGAGCGACATGGCGTGGTCGAGGAAGGCCTTGAATTTGATTTCGGCGTTGCACAGCACGTCGGGATTCGGCGTGCGGCCGGCCGAGTATTCGCGCAGGAATTCAGCGAATACGCGGTCTTTGTATTCGGCGGCGAAGTTGACCGCTTCGACGTCGATGCCGATCAGGTCCGCCACCGACACCACGTCGATCCAGTCCTGGCGCGTCGAGCAGTATTCGCTGTCGTCGTCGTCTTCCCAGTTTTTCATGAACAGGCCGACCACGTCGTAGCCCTGTTCCTTCAGTAGCCACGCGGTAACCGACGAATCGACGCCGCCCGACATGCCTACTACGACTTTCTGCTTGCTCATAAGATGCTCACTGGGTGCTGCGGGACTTCATGGGATTGTGGGTTGGCCGCGCGTGACGGCTACCGTTTTTGCCCGACCGAATGCGTCTGCACGAAATCGAGCGGAAAACGCCGGCCCGCGAGGTAATCGTCGACGCACTGCATGACCAGAGGCGTGCGGTGCCGCTCGGGACACGCGCGCAATTCGTCGGCGCTCATCCACAGCGTGCGGACAATGTCGGGGTCGAGCGCGCGCGCCGGGTCCGGTTCGCCGCTCGTGCCGCAGTAGGTGAAGCGCAGATACGTCACGCCTTCGCTACCGGGCCGCTCGAAATGCGTCATGTACATGCCGACCAGCGCCTCGGGCGCGAATGGGTGGGCGGTTTCTTCGAGCGTTTCGCGGATCACCGCGTTCAGCAGCGTTTCTCCCGCCTCCAGATGGCCGGCGGGCTGGTTCAGGCGCAGACCGTCGACGGTATGTTCCTCGACCAGCAGGAAACGCCCGTCACGCTCGACGATAGCCGCAACGGTGACGTGCGGCAGCCAGGATTCCGGTTTCATGGGTGCGCATTTTACCGTTTATGGGCCTGGGCTGCCGGGAAGCGGGTGGGCAGTGGCTGGGTCGCCGACCGGCGTCCGATCGTGGCAATGGGTCGCGCCGGCAAGACGGCGGCCCCGCCCGCGCGTCGCGGCACCATGCGGCCCGCATCCGTACAAGCCCCCGCATTGTCCCCGATTTCGACGCGGCTTCGGTTTCGGTTAAAGTGGGGCGTTAGCCGTTGCACTTGCAAGCCGGCGTGCCTCGTCGGCCGAACTGTCGTTAGTCAAACAGGAAGTCGAGGAGGAAACAAAGATGCACATCGGAGTGCCAGCCGAGACGCGCGCGCACGAAACCCGCGTCGCCGCGACGCCCGAAACGGTCAAGAAGTATGTGACCCAGGGCCACCGGGTCACGATCCAGAGCGGCGCCGGTACCGGCGCAAGCTTTCCTGACGAAGCCTTTACGGCCGCCGGCGCTGAAATCGTCGACGCCGCTACAGCGTTCGCCGCCGACCTCGTTCTCAAAGTCCAGTCTCCCACCGACGCCGAACTGCCGCTGCTCAAGCGCGGCGCGACGCTGGTCGGCATGCTCGATCCGTTTAACGCCGAAAACTCGGCCAAACTGGCTGCGGCCGGTGTGACCGCGTTCGCTCTGGAAGCCGCGCCGCGTACCACGCGCGCGCAGAGTCTCGACGTGCTGTCGTCGCAGGCGAACATCGCCGGATACAAGGCGGTGTTGTTGGCGGCGACGCTTTATCCGCGCTTCATGCCGATGCTGATGACGGCCGCCGGCACCGTGAAAGCGGCGCGCGTGCTGATTCTCGGCGCGGGTGTGGCCGGTTTGCAGGCGATCGCGACCGCCAAGCGCCTGGGCGCGGTGATCGAAGCGTCGGACGTGCGGCCGGCCGTGAAGGAGCAGATTGAATCGCTCGGCGCCAAGTTTCTCGACGTGCCTTATGAAACCGACGAAGAACGCGAAGCCGCGCAAGGCGTCGGCGGATATGCGCGGCCGATGCCGCCGTCGTGGCTTGCGCGTCAGTCGGCTTTAGTTCATGAACGCGCGAAGCAGGCCGACGTGGTGATCTCCACCGCGCTGATTCCGGGCCGCGCCGCGCCGACGCTGATCTCGGTCGACACCGTGCAGGCGATGAAACCGGGCTCGGTGCTGGTGGACCTTGCCGCTGGACGCGGCGCGGAATACGAAGGCCAGCGCGGCGGCAACTGCCCGTTGACCGTGGCGGATCAGGTGGTCATCAAACATGGCGTGCAGATCGTCGGCTATACGAATCTGGCGTCGATGGTGCCCGCCGATGCTTCGTCCCTCTACGCGCGCAACCTGCTCGACTTCCTGAAGCTGATCGTCACGAAGGAAGGCGCGTTGAATATCGATCTCGCGGACGACATCGTCGCGGCCACGCTGCTGGCCCGCGATGGCGAAGTCACGCGCAAGACCTGAGTGAACCACTAAAGGAGAACGGCGATGGAAGTCATCAACCACACCGTCATCAACCTGATCATCTTCGTGCTGGCGATTTACGTCGGCTACCACGTCGTCTGGAACGTCACGCCCGCGCTGCACACGCCGCTGATGGCCGTGACCAATGCGATCTCGGCGATCGTGATCGTCGGCGCGATGCTCGCGGCCGGCCTGACGGTCGGCGATACGGGCAAGTTCTTCGGCACGCTCGCCGTCGGGCTCGCGGCGGTCAACGTATTCGGCGGCTTTCTCGTCACCAGGCGAATGCTGGAGATGTTCCGCAAGAAAGAGCCGAAGAAGCTCGTCGCAGCCAAGACGGCCAAGGAGAACGCGTAATGAG
This sequence comes from Paraburkholderia bryophila, assembly GCF_013409255.1. Taxonomy (NCBI): domain Bacteria; kingdom Pseudomonadati; phylum Pseudomonadota; class Betaproteobacteria; order Burkholderiales; family Burkholderiaceae; genus Paraburkholderia; species Paraburkholderia bryophila. The sequence goes on along the minus strand of NZ_JACCAS010000001.1, from coordinate 2,280,239 downwards.
TCTGAACGTCGTCACGCTGCTTTATCTGGTTGCGTCCGTCTGTTTCATTCAGGCGCTCAAGGGGCTGTCGAATCCGAAGACGGCGCGCATTGGGAATACTTTCGGTATGGTCGGGATGGCGATCGCGATCGTCACGACTCTCGCGCTGATCGTCAAGCAGGCGAATGCGCTTGGGTCGAATCTCGGGCTCGGGCTGGGACTATTGCTGGTCGCGTTGGTGATCGGCGGTGCGATCGGCGCGTTCGTCGCGGCGCGCGTCGAGATGACCAAGATGCCAGAACTGGTCGCGGCCATGCACTCGCTGATCGGTCTCGCCGCCGTGTGTATTGCGTATGCGGTGGTGTCGGAGCCGTCGGCGTTTGGTCTGGTCGATCCGGACAATATGACGCCGGGGTTCCTGCCGTACGGCAATCGCGTCGAGTTGTTTATCGGCACGTTCGTCGGCGCGATTACGTTCTCCGGATCGGTGATCGCGTTCGGCAAGCTGTCGGGCAAGTACAAGTTCCGGTTGTTTCAGGGCGCGCCGGTTGTGTATGGCGGTCAGCATCTGATCAACCTGATGCTCGCACTCGCGATGCTCGGCTTCGGCGTCATCTTCTTCCTCACGCAGTCGTGGTTGCCGTTCATCATCATGACGCTCATCGCGTTCGTGCTCGGCGTGCTGATCATCATCCCGATCGGCGGCGCGGATATGCCGGTGGTCGTGTCGATGCTGAACTCGTATTCGGGCTGGGCGGCGGCGGGCATCGGCTTCTCGCTGAACAATCCGATGCTGATTATCGCGGGTTCGCTGGTGGGGTCGTCGGGCGCGATTCTGTCGTACATCATGTGTCGCGCGATGAACCGGTCGTTCTTCAATGTGATTCTCGGTGGCTTCGGGAATGAGGCGGGTGCGGCGGCGGCAGGTGGGTCGGCGGAACAGCGTCCGGTGAAATCCGGTTCGGCCGACGATGCCTCGTTCATGCTCGGCAATGCGGAAACCGTCGTGATCGTGCCGGGTTATGGGCTGGCGGTGGCGCGGGCGCAGCATGCGTTGAAGGAGTTGACCGACAAGCTGGTCGAGAAGGGTATCGATGTGAAGTACGCGATTCACCCGGTGGCCGGACGGATGCCGGGGCACATGAATGTGCTGCTCGCGGAAGCCGAAGTGCCGTACGACATGGTGTTCGAAATGGACGACATCAACGGCGAGTTCGGTCAGGTCGATGTGGTGCTGGTGCTCGGCGCGAACGACGTGGTGAACCCGGCCGCGAAGACCGATCCGAAGTCGGTGATTGCGGGGATGCCGATTATCGAGGCGTATAAGGCGCGCACGGTCATCGTGAACAAACGGTCGATGGCGGCGGGTTATGCCGGGCTCGACAACGATTTGTTCTATATGGACAAGACGATGATGGTGTTCGGGGATGCGAAGAAGGTGATCGAGGATATGGTGAAGGCGGTGGAATAAACCGGCGGGGTGGATTCGCGGCCTGCCAGGCGAGGGGCTGCGAATTCGCCTTTAGTCCCTTTCTACCGCGGCTTCGCATTCACATGCCGCATCAAATCCGCCAACCTCTTCCCTTCCTGATCCGGATACTGTTCGAGCATCTGAAGGTTCTGCATCTTCTCCAGGCTGAAATTGCGAAAGTCGCTGCGCAACTCGCACCACGCGCCCAGCGTCCAGCGCGCGCCCCAATACGCGAGCGCAAGCGGCCACACGCGCCGCTCGCTCGCCGCGCCACTCGCATCGGTATAAGCAAACCCCACCACATGCCGCGTGTCGATCGCGCGATGCAGCGCGTCGAGCTGCGTCGAGAAATCCCCTTTAATGTGAAACGACGGCGCGAACACCGCGAGCCGCTCGAGCGCCGCGCGTTTATCGGCCGGCATGGCAGAAGCGATCTTCGCCAGCGCGCCACGCGCGCCGCTCGCGAAGCCTGAGCCGCCCCACGATTCCAGCATGCGCGCGCCAGCGGCGAGCGCGGCGAGTTCGTCGGCGGTGAAGGTGAGCGGCGGCAGACTCGCCGCACGGCTCAGACGGTAGCCGATGCCCGCTTCGCCTTCAATCGGCACGCCCGACAGTTGCAGATCGCGCACGTCGCGATAAACCGTGCGTAGCGAAATATTGAGCCAGTCGGCGAGTTGTTGCGCGGTGGTCAGACGCCGTCCGCGCAGCAGTTCGGCGATCTGGAACAGGCGGTCGGCGCGGCGCGTCATCGTGGGTGTTTGGTAGAAGAGGACGGGAACGGTCCCGCGATGATAGCGCCGCATGCCGTGCCCCGGTCAGCGTTCTGGCGGCTCCCGCGCGCACGCCTGCGGGCGGAGGCGTTGCGTTGCGCTTTAACCGTTGGTCCGCGAATGCAGACCGAGGCGGTTGCCTTCCGTATCGGTGAAGAACGCGATGTAGCCGATATCCTGCGGCAGCTTGATCACCGGACCGTCGGTCTTGCCGCCGGCCTGCTCGACGCGCGCGAGCACCGCGTCGACGTTCGGTTGCGCGTTCAGATAGACGAGCACGCCGTCGTCGGTCGGCTTCATCGCCGGATTGTGGACGATCGCGCCGCCCGTGGCCGGCTCTTCGTAGCCGAAGATGGCGATCGGACGGCCGCCGACTTCCTGCACGTTCAGTTTGACGTCGAACGTGGTTTCGTAAAAGCGGACAGCGCGGTCGAAATCGACGGACGGGATTTCGAACCAGGCAACAACCTTGGATGCGTTGGACATGTCACTCTCCTGTGGATGGCGGGTAAGCCGTGCAAAGCGCCGGATGGCGTGAGAAGGAGTGTGCGGGGGTGCTACTGACAGCGTGGTGTCAGTAGGGTGTGGCAGTAGGGTGTGGCAGCAGCACCCACAAAATGTCGACGAAAAAAAACCGCGGAGCCGAGTCCGCGGTTTTTTTACATCCCATTCGTTTTACAGCGAGCGGTTGAAGCCGTTGCCTCACTCCGCCGGCGTATCGCTCTGTTGCGGCCGTTGCCGCACGCTGCCCGCGATCAGGTCGAAGCGGAACAACCGGCATTCGAGCGCGCCATTGAAGAGCGGCGTTTTGGTCGATTCGCGCAAACGCAACTGACCCGGCAACTTGCGATCCGACGTCAGGATGAACGCATGCCAGCCGGTGAAGCGCTGCTTCAGCGCGTCGCCGAGCAACTGGAAGAACTCGCTATCCGGCGCTTCTTCCTGAGCGCGATGGAAACTGTCGTCTTCGCGGGGCTCACGATTGGCGCGGCCTTCGCGGATCTCGCCGCGCGCATTGCGACCACGCACTTCGATCCGCTCGCCGTACGGCGGATTGGCGACCAGAATGCCCGCGTCCGACGACGGCGACGTCATGCCGCGCGCGTCGACCTGTTTGAGCGGGATGTTCGGCAAGCCGGCGCGCTCGAAGTTGGCGCGCGCCTTGTCGAGCATGTCGCCGGAAATATCGCTGCCGAAGATCTGCAGATCGGCGCGCGAGCTGCGCCCGGCGTGCTTTGCGTCGAGCGCGGCGGCCTTCAGCGGCTGCCAGGTCTTGGCTTCGAACTGCTTGAGCCTCTCGAAACCGAAGCGGCGCTCCGCGCCCGGCGCGATGTTCAACGCGACTTGCGCGGCTTCCGCGAGGAACGTGCCGCTGCCGCACATCGGGTCGTACAGCGGCGTACCGGCATTCCAGCCGGTCAGACGCAGGATGCCCGCCGCCAGGTTCTCACGCAGCGGCGCCGCGCCCTTGTCGAGGCGCCAGCCGCGTTTGAAGAGCGGATCGCCGGAGGTGTCGAGGTAAAGCGTGCACTCGGTGGCCGTGAGGAACGCGAACACGCGTACGTCGGGCGTGGCGGTGTCGATGCTCGGCCGGTCGCCGCTGACTTCGCGCAGACGGTCGCAGATCGCGTCCTTGACGCGCAGCGTGGTGAATTCCAGGCTGCGCAGCGGCGATTTGATCGCGGTGACGTCCACGCGCAGCGTTTCTTTGGCTGAGAACCACTGTTCCCAACGCTGCTCGAGCGCCAGTGCGTAAATATCCTGCTCGCTGCGATACGGACGATGCGCGATCTTCAGCAGCACGCGGCTCGCGAGTCGCGAATGCAGGTTGGCGGCCATGCCGGCAGCCCAGCCTCCGCGGAAATGCACGCCGCCCGGCACTTGAGCGCCGGCCACGAACTGCGCGCCGTTGATGTGCCTGGCGGCGATCTCGGCGAGTTCGGCCGCGAGCGAAGCTTCAAGGCCGCGTGGGCAAGGGAGGAAGAAATCGAAGGACATTGAGGTTGCCGGAAGGCGTTAGATAAGGCGCTATTGTACGCGGTCGGGGTGGGCGGCCCGCGCGATTGCGTGGCGGGCCGGGCTGAGACGGCCTGCCGAACCGCCGCCGCCCGTACGCGGTCGGCTGAGCCGCCTCGTGCGATGGCATGGCGGCTCGACCTGAAACGGCCCACTGAGCCACCGCCGGCCGCGGATTTACTTACTGTCGGGCGCGGTTTTCGTCGGCCAGAACAGTTCCTGCGGACGCTGAAACACCCGCTGCCAGATCGCGCCACGCAGCGAGCGCACCGCGTTGCGCCGCAGATCGCGCGACCGGACGGCCATGTAGAACGCGAGCGCGAAGCTCACGGCCACGTTGAGGATCGCCATGCTGCCGACCCCCGCCACGGCCCACCAGAGTTCCGGCAGCTTCAACGCGTCCTTGCCGAGCACGCCGAGCGCAACACCGATCGAGCCGGCGCTGAGCGTCACGTGACGCACTTCGAAGGTGAAGGCGAACGCGGTGAGGATCGCCGGCATGAGCCCGAGCATCAGACCCAGCGTGATATTGCCGACAACACCCGCCACATTCGAGCGGCAAGCCTGCGCGAGACGCGCCGCTCCCGCTGCGCCGAGCGTCAGGCGCAGACGACGGTTATAGGCGAGCGCATCGCCGACGCGATGCAGGACGAACCAGTTGTCCGCCCAACCGGCGATCAGGCTGGACGACCACAGCAGCACGCCGGTCAACGCGGCGTAGAAAGGCGTGGGTCCGATCAGCGAGAAAGAATGCAGCGTGGCGTGGGCCTTCTCCGGCGAGATGATGTTGGCATTGAAGAGCGTGTGCCAGAGCAACTGCACGCCGAAGCAGACGGGAAACACGAGCAGCACGTTGCCGAGGATGGCGGCGGCCTGCGTGCGCATCAGCGCCATCACCGAACTCACGAAGCTGTCGACGCCCGCCGGCGTGCCGGTGCCGTCGAGTTCGCGGGCGAGGGTCGGCGCCGTCATGGCCGGTTGTTTGGTGGCGAGCGAGAAGTGCAGGAAGTGCATCAGCAGGAAGCTGGCGGCGTAGTTGATACCGGCCAGCAGGCCTTCGAGCATGGCTTGCAGATGCACGCCGGTGATGGCGAATTTCACGCACACCGTGACGACGGTGACGAGTCCGCCGCCGGCGGCCATGCGCAGCATCTTCAGATACTCGGCGCGATCGCGGGCGATGTAGTGTTCGCCGGTGTCGGCGCTGTACTCGACGACTTTGCGCGCTAGCAGCGAGAAATTGCTGCGCACCAGATGCGCGACGCTTTGGCTCGCGTGATTCGCGTTGACGAGTTCGGCGGTGAGGCGTGCGCCGGCGTGCGGGTCGTCTTGCGCCATCCATGCGTTGAGCAGATGCTCGGCGCGCACGATGCGCATGCGCATCCGCTCGACCTGGAACACGATGTCGACGCTGACGCCGTTTCGGTAGAGATGGGCGAAGACTTTGTCGGTGGCGCTGCGGCATTCGTCGAGCAGCAGGCGCAGGTAGTTGACTTCGTGCAGAAGCTTGTCTTGCGGTTCGCCTGCGGCGACAGATTGATGCGCGGCTTCGACGGCGAGCATCGCGCGGGTGAGGCGGTAGAACGGTTGCTTTTCCATCGCGATGCGGACGTCGCTGGTTTCGCGGGTGTCGCTGGCGTCAACTTCGCCGATGCGGCTGCGGACGATTTGCGATAGGCCGGTCGAGCTGATCTGGCAGGTCAGGTTGTGCAGGGCGGCTAGCAGGTCGAGGGAGAACGGGGCGGTGTTCTGTGTTTCGGCTTCGTCGGGTTCGTAGTCGAAGAGCGCGCGGATGCGGATGAGGAGATCGGTGGGGAGGGCTGCGATCCATTCGGCGTCGTGGTCGGCGCTGAACATCAGCGTGACGATCGCGGTCAGGTCGCGGCGGTTTGGCGCGGGTGGGATCAGCGAGGCTTCGAGGCGCTCGAAGAGGGCGCCGAAGAAGCCTGAGTGCACGGGCATGCCGGCGTCGCAGAGTAAGGAGAGGCCGTCGCTTTCGCGTAATAGCGCTCGCAGGATGCCCGCGACATTTGCCTTCCAGGTGGGGTTGCGGTCCAGGACGTGCAGTAAGTAGCGGATTCTTGTGTGGGCTGGGTTGGAGCGGGGTGTTGCTGGCGTTGCTGTTGCCTGTTCTGTTGTTTGTTCCGTTGTCGCGTCGTTGGTGGTCTGCTGCACTTCGCGGCCGCGACGGATCCAGTGGGCGAGTTCGATCAACCATTCGCTGCGGTCCGCGTACGGGGCGGATTTGTTCGCTATCGCAAGGAGTGCGTCTAGCTGGTGGCCGCCGTCGCGGGAGGCTCGCCATTTTTTTAGTAAGCGGGTTAGCGTGGTGAGCATGTTTTTTTGCTGTCCTACTCGGTGGGGCCTGCGGGGCGGTGCGCTGCCGCGGCTGTTTGCTGTCTTCTGTTTGCTGGTAGGTGGGAGGATATTGCATGTTCGGCCGGCTATGGTTAGCGTTTTGCAGAATTTTGCGGTTGCGGGGCACTAGGCTCCTCGATGGTTCGCTTGCTGCGTTGGCCTTTCCTTGCTTTCTTAGTGGTCTATTAGCGTTGCCCCTGTGCGGGGCGGCACTCACTTTTCTTTGCCTGCCGCAAAGCAAAGTAAGCAAAAGAAAGCGGCTCACACCGCCAGCTCATAAGCGGGTCCCCCGCACAGTCAAGGTAGCGGTGCATCTGGAATCTAGGTTCTCGCGCACTCCGCGTTCGTGACACAGCAGTCATTCTTCCGGCGGCGCTGCGCGCGCCGTCGCGGTCGTTCACGCACGGCCCCTGCTAAGCGGGGCCCTCGCACAGTTGCGGTAGTGGCTCATCTGGAAGCTGTGCTCTCGCACACTCCACGTAAGTGACACAGCAGTCATTCTTCCGGCGGCGCTGCGCGCGCCGTGGCGGTTGTTCATGCACTGCCCCTGCTAATCGGATTCCTCGCGCAGCGGCGGTAGTGGCGCATCTGGAATCTGTGTTCTCGCGCATTCCGCGCTCGTGACACAGCAGTCATTCTTCCGGCGACGCTGCGCGCGCCGTCGCGGTCGTTCACAGACTGACCCTACTAAGCGGATCCCTCGCGCAGCGACGGTAGTGCCGCATCTGGAATCCGTGCTCTTGCACACTCCACGTTCGTGACGCAGCAGTCATTCCCCCGCCTCGCGCTGCGCGCTCGCCGGAACGGCCTGCGCGAATCGTCACCTCGTTCTTCTCGCAGCCGTGCGCACCGTGACAAGCCTTCAATTACGCGCATCGATGCGTGAGCGGTGCCGTTCGGTCCGCATCATGTGCTCGTCGTGAGTGACGCAAATCCGATCAGCATCACTGATTGCTTGGAACTCTGACAAGCGCATTCGGAAATTTCGGAAATGAGGGCGGCGTGCACTTTTTAGCCCGCGCAGGTGATCACTCGTCAGGTGGTACGTCTTAGACTTGCTTTGTCGTGCGCGTCACGACAAACGGGTTTAGCAGCCTGTATCACGTAGGACCTCGCGCGTTTGCGGAAGCAGATGTGTGGTCGTCTATGCAAGTCCTTTTCATTGGGCGGGCCTTGTCGGGGGAGCCTCACGGCTCACCGGTGATTGGTTCTACGTGCCGGTCTGCTAAACCCGTCAATGTGCCCGCTCACCCAGATTTTCACGCGAGTGTCGGGCGATCCAGGTCAGCAATTGGAGATCGCACATGAGTAGATCCGTCAAGAATTCTCGAACCGTTTCGCGTGCGCCTGTTGACGCCATGCAGTATGAAAAACTTGCGCTGTCTGCCAGCAGATTGGTTGATCGGCAGATCACCCAGTTGAACAACCTGATAACGCTGGCGACCTCGATATACAAGAGTCCGGCCGTAACGGTCGACGAAAGATATCGTCAGCGAACATTGCTGGGATTATTGATCGACACGGGAGAGGAATACCGGCGAGAGATCGAGGCTGACCAGGAGTTGTACAGCGTCATCGCGCTTGATGCGAAGGGAACACCTCAAACCTGCCTCACGGCGCGTCACGCGAGGAAGCTGCTGGCCAGGTCCGCAGGTGAGGCATCCAGCAATGACGAAAGCACTCGTGCAACCAGGGCGACGCCGAACAACCGCGTTTGCTTCAAGGTTTCACGTCGCACGACGCTGACGCACTGACGGGAATGCCGCTGAGCGTGGGCGCTGCGAGAGAAGCAGAGGCGAGAGACGCGACTGCCCGCGTCTTTCTCGTCGACTCCCGTCTTTCAGATGTCGAACAGTCGAGGGCTTCTGAAATTCTACGCGCTGGCCGCGCCTTCTGGCGGCACAAACTGAGCTGCCCGATTGTTTGTCTTGATGCCGTCTATTGCTATCGCGCGGTTCTTTTCCGCTGGATATGAGGCGTATTGAGTGGCTAGTTTGGACAGCGCCTGTACGTGGTGACGAGAGATCTGACGGAGTAGTGAAACGCTTTTCAGGAAAGCAGAAGATGAGTGAAAAACCGGTGTTAGCTGAGCGGCCGAGAATGTTTGAAGATGCGCCTCTGACGATTGCGGAGTTTTGTGAGCGCTATAGGATCAGCAAAGACATTTACTATCGTTTGCGCGCGAAGGGTGAGACACCGCGAGAAACGCGGCTGAGTCCGCGGCGTGCGGTGATCTTGATTGCGTCTCTGCGGGAGTGGGAGCGTCGCAAGCTTGAGGAAGATCGGAAATTGTGAGTCGGCAAAGCGCAGATCCGAGCCCGGAGCCCAAGCGTACCAACGCATGTGTCGAACGAAAAAACGCACCGCGATCAAGTAGTACTTGAACGACCGCGACGGCGCGCGCAGCGCCGCCGGAAAAATGACTGCTGAGCCACGAGCGTGGAATGCGCGAGAACACAGATTCCAGATGCACCACTATCGCGACTGCGCGAGGGATCCGCTTAGCAGGGTCAGTGCGCGAACGACCGCGACGGCGCGCGAAGCGCCGCCGGAAGAATGACTGCTGTGTCACTAACGTGGAATGCGCGAGAACACAGATTCCAGATGCACCACTACCGTGACTGCGCGAGGGACCCGCTTATGAGCTAACGGTGTGAGCCGGCTTTCTCTTGCCTACTTCTCTTTGCCGCGGCCCCTCCATGTCAGCCTAGTTGTCGCGTCGCCCGAACCGATTGATGTAAAGATGGAGGGCGGACAGCGAAAGGAAGATGCAACGCTATTCAGCAGAGACGCGGGAATGGGTAGTCCAACAGATGATGCCGCCGTTCAATCGTGCGGTCATCGAGCTGGCGGGAGCGACGGGCATCACGACGGTGACGCTACGCGCCTGGCGGCAGAGCGCAAGACAGGCTGGGGAATTCATGCCGGGTAATGGCAAGACAAGCGATCAATGGTCGAGCGCCGACAAGTTCAGGGTGGTGCTGGAGACGGCGTCGCTGAGCGAGGTGGAGACTTCAGAGTACTGCCGCAGGAAGGGCATCTATCCGGAGCAGATCCGGCAGTGGCGCGAGGCGTGCGAGCAGGCCAACCCGCCGGAGGTAAAACTCACGCTGGCCCAGCGCCTGGAAGTGAAGGCCCAGCAGAAACGCATCCGTGAACTGGAGCGTCAGCTCAAGCGCGCCGATGCGGCACGTGCGGAGGCGGCGGCGTTGCTGAACCTGCGAAAAAAAGCCGACGCGATCTGGGGCAAGGAAGAGGAAGACTGATCAGCCGCCCGGATCGCGATGAAGCCATGCAGTTGATCGACGAAGCGGTGCAGCAGGGCGCGCGCCGTGCCCTTGCGTGTGAGCAGTTGGGGATCAGCGTGCGCAGCGTGCAGCGCTGGCGCGAAACGCGGCAGGATGGCCGGACGCTGGCCATCCGGGAGGCGCCGCCGAACCGGCTGACTGAGGCCGAGCGTGAGGCCGTGCTGGAGGTGGCCAACCGCCCGGGTTATGCGAGTCTGACGCCCCACCAGATCGTGCCGAAACTGGCTGATGAGGGCGTGTATATCGCGTCCGAATCGACGTTCTACCGGATCCTGAAAGCAGCCGGTCAGGGGCAGCGTCGCGGTCGCGCGCAGGCGCCACAACGACGCACGCTCACGACGCATTGCGCCACCGGCCCGAACCAGGTGTGGTGCTGGGATATCACGTGGATGCCCAGCACGGTGCGGGGGCGCTACTTCTACTGGTACATGATGAAGGACATCTACAGCCGCAAGCTGGTGATGAACGAGGTGTGGGAGCAGGAGTCGGCCGAGCACGCGGGCGTGCTGCTGGCCAAGGGGTGTCTGCGCGAAGGCATTGCCGGTCGTCCGCTGGTGCTGCACTCGGATAACGGCAGTGCGATGAAGGGCGCCACGATGCGCGCGGCCATGATTGATCTGGGCGTGCAGCCTTCATTCAGCCGGCCGCGCGTGAGCAACGACAACGCGTTTGCCGAGTCGCTGTTCCGCACGGCGAAGTATTGTCCGATGTGGCCCGAGCAGTCGTTTGATACGCTCGACGCTGCCCGTGTCTGGGTTCAGCGCTTTGTGCAGTGGTACAACGAGGAGCACCGTCACAGTGGCCTGAAATATGTCAGTCCGGCGCAACGGCATCGCGGCGAAGCGAACGAGCTGCTAGCCCGACGGCGTGCACTCTACCAAACCTCGCGCCAGCGCAATCCCGCACGCTGGTCAGGCGCTATCCGCAACTGGCACCTCGCGGATTCGGTCTATCTGAATCCTGAGCGAACCCAGGCTTCGGCCGACATGTATAAGCACGCAGCGTAACGGTTCACGCGACAACTACCTTGACACACACCGGCGGCAGGCAAAGAAAAGTGAGTGCCGCCCCGCACAGGGGCAACGCTAATAGACCACTAAGAAAGCAAGGAAAGGCCAACCCCGCAAGCGAGCAACCGAAAGCGCCGCGCAGGCAAAAAGGCCCAACCATCACCCCCCAGCAGCAACAGTCCCCGGCTCAGAAGGACAACCCGGCACAACAACAGCGCCGACAGCGTTCTTACCAGCCCCAGCCCCAGTCCCACGACTCTGCGAAGCAGCAGCCCCAGCCCCAGAAGCCGCAACCATACTCCGCACAGCAGCAGCCACCTGCAAAGAAACCTGCATCAAGGCTTTCCGATGCCCATCAACCAGCGAGTCATAGCCCCCGCCAACGGGCTCACTAACAACACTCCGACAGGTCATCACCGCATTACTCCGCACGGCCCGCACACTCCAGACCGCGTCGATCAACGCATGCGACCCAGGCCAAGACTCGAACCGCTGCACATTCAAGCTAACCCGATAAACCGCAGCCGAATCCGACCTCGCCGTCCCATACACATCAATCGTATTGAGCTGCTGCGTAAGGCTAGTCGACAAAGCCCGCCGAATCTCATCCCCCGGCAGTGAAGCCCACCGCTCATCCTCAAGCACCTTCACCTGAGTCGGCCCGGTCTGCACGACTATCTGATTCTTGGCGACCTGCGGCGGCACATCAACCGGCGCGACCTCGATCAACCAGGCCGGCGCAGCCGAAGAAGTCCGCGCGCTAACCGCCGCAACGTCCCCCGCCGACCCATCCACCCCCAGCGTATAAAACCGGCTAGACGGCGACGAACACGCCGCCACCACCATCACACCGGCCAAAGCGCCGACGAAAACCGCACCGCGCACAAGCCCGCGCGTCGAGCGGGGGAGCCGGTCAAGCATCATGGTTTATCTCCTGTTTTACCGCGCAACAGCGACTCGGGATGACGCTCCAGATAATCCGACAGCGCATTCAGCGACTGCAACGTCCGCGTCAATTCCTGCAACGCCTGATGCACATCCGACTGCAACGGCGAATCCTGCTGCAACGTCGCCTCGGCCGTCCCAAACGTCTGCTTCGCCGCCGCCAACGTATCGCGCGCCTGCGGCACGACTTCCGTGTCGAGTCGCGTGAACAACTGATCGGCGTTCTTCAGCGCGCTGTTCAGGTTGTTGCCGATCTGATCGAACGGCACCTTATCGAGCTTCTTCGCGATATCGGCCACCTGCAGTTGCAACTCGTCGAGCGTGTTCGGAATCGTCGGCAGTTCGAGCGGATCGCTTGCCACGTCGACGGTTGCCGGCGCCGCCTTCGGGAAGATATCCAGCGCCACATACAACTGGCTCGTAATCAGATTGCCGGTGCGCAACTGGCCGCGCAAACCATGCTTGACCAACTGTTGCAGCAGCGTCTGACCGGCGAGCGTGCCCGGCGTCGGCGCGGTTTCGCGGAAGCGTTTGCCAAGGCGATCCGGGTACAAATTCATGGTCACCGGCATCGTGAAGCTACGCGTCTTCGGATCGTAGTCGATGTTGATGTTGGTCACCTGCCCCAGCACGATGCCGCGGAAATCGACCGGCGCGCCGACCGACAGCCCACGCAGCGACTGGTTGAAGTTCATCACCACCCGCAACGGCACGCCGTCCGGTTCACGCATCGCGTCCGCTTCGTCGGAGCCGAGGCGGAACGTCATGTTGTTCGGCGCCTGAGCCCCCACGCCCTGGCCCGGCGGCGACTGGAACGACAATCCACCGACGATCACCGTCGCCAGCGACTGCGTATTCAGCTTGAAGCCGCTGGAATCGAGCCGCAGGTCGACGCCGCTCGCATGCCACCAGCGCGAGTTGGTGCCGACGTACTGGTCGAACGGCGCGGACACGAACACCTGCATCGTCACGCCGGTGCCGTCCTTATCCAGCGAGAAGCCGACCACCTGGCCGACCTGCACGCGTCGATAGAAAATCGGCGAGCCGATGTCGATCGAGCCGAGCGAGTCGCCGTGCAGGATGAACTGGTGACCCTTCTGGTCGCCGGTGATCGGCGGCGGCGTTTCAAGACCGACGAAGCTCTTCTCGGCATCCGGCGAATGACCCGCATCCGCGCCGATATACGCGCCGGAAAGCAGCGTGGTCAGCCCCGACACCCCGCTCGCGCCAATTCGCGGCCGCACCACCCAGAAGCGCGAATCCTTGGCGGCGAAGTCTTCGCCTTCCTTGGTCAACTGCACCTGCACCAGCACGTGCGACAAATCCTTCGACAGCGTGATGGTCTTCACCGAGCCGACGTCGACGTCCTTGTACTTGACCTTGGTCTTGCCGGGCTCGAGGCCTTCGGCGCTGATGAAGCTGATCGTGATGGTCGGACCTTTCTCGGTCACCGACTTGATCACGAGCGCGATGCCGATCAGCGCGGCGATCAGCGGAATCACCCAGACGAGTGAAGGCAGCCAGCGGCTGCGCGGCTCGATGTCGGGATCCGGGAGTTGGGGCGGCAGCTTCGGTCCGTTCGAATCGTTGCGCGGCGCATCATCGGAAGCGGGCGTCGGTCCTTGCGGGCTAGTCATGATCGGGGTCCTGAGGTTTTTTAGTACGGCTTTCCACGTTGTCCCAGATGAGCCGTGGATCGAATTGCATCGATGCCAGCATGGTCAGAATCACCACCGAACCGAAAGCGATCGCGCCCGGTCCGGCCGTAATGACGGCAAGCGATTTGAAGCGCACCAGCGCCACGGTCAGCGTGACGACGAACACGTCGAGCATCGACCAGCGGCCGATCCGCTCGACCATCCGGTAGAGCACGGTGCGCTGCTCGGGCCGCCAGCGCGAACGGCGTTGCGCGGTGACGGTGAGCAGTACGAGCACGCTTAGCTTGAGCATCGGCACCATGATGCTGGCGATAAACACGATCACCGCGAGCGGCCAGTCACCCGACGTCCAGAAGTACACGACGCCGCTCATGATGGTGTCGTCTTCGGAACCGAGCAGCGAAGCGGTGTGCATGACCGGCAGCAGGTTCGCGGGAATATACAGCAGCGCGGCGGCGATCAACAGCGCCCATGTGCGCATCAGGCTGTCCGGGTTGCGCGAATGCAGGCGCGCGCCGCAGCGTCCGCAGTGCTGCGGCGTGACGGAGCGGATGCGCGGCTCGACCCGGCCGCATGCATGGCAACTCACCAGACCCGCGCGTTTTGCGGAGATGTATTTCATCGCGGGCTCATCCTTGACGCGGCTCAGGCGGCACGCCTGGCGGCAATCCGGCGCGTGCCGTGGGGTGATCCGCGGGGCGGTCCGCCGGGTGATCCGCGTCCCGTATCTCGGGCGGCGCGGGCGGGCCGGCCTGCGCATTGAGCTGGGCCGCGGCGCTATCGGCGGAAGTGCGCGGCAGCGGACGCTGGCTGCGATCGCCGAGTTCGTCGGCGAGGTCCCACAGAATGCGCGGATCGAACGTGACGACCACCGCGAACATCAGCGTCAGCACGCCGAACGCGAACAGCGCGGCTTCGGGAATCACGCGCGCGAGACTCACCATCTTCACGATCGTAATCAGCACGCCGAGCATGAACACTTCGATCATGCCCCACGGGCGCACGAACTGGATCGCGCGCAGCACCCGGTTGAAGCCGGCGGGCACATAGCCGGCGCGCAACGGGATCAGCACATAGAGCAGCGCAAGCAACTCGGTGAGCGGAAACAGAATGGTCGAGCAGAACACCATGACCGCGACGATCTGCATGTCCTCGCCCCACAGTGCCATCAGCGCGCCGAACAGCGTGGTCTGCGAGGTAATGCCGTTGGTTTCCAGTTCGACGATCGGGAAGCCCTGCGCGATCAGGAAGGTGATCAGCGCGGCCAGCGTCATCGCGCTGATTTTGTCGAGCTTGCGCGAGACGCCGCGATAGAGCGTCGCGCCGCAGCGCGGACAGCGCGCGGATGTGCGCCCCACAAGCCGTGGCTTGCGGAACAGCGTATCGCATTCATGGCACGCGATCAGATTGTCTTGTTCCATACGGCAGAGGGCTAACGGTGAAGGGGAGCGAGACTATGCCGGTTTTTTATGGCGAGGCTGACAAAATGGGTGCAGCAATAGTACCAAACGCGCTCCCGCGTCGCATCGGCCGTTGCGTGGGAGGCCGCCGGGCGGGCTTTGCAGTGGTGCCGGCAGCGGTTTATTCATGCAGTTTCATATTGATTTCGCATCCTTCTGACACTCTCCGTCCCTTATTGTTCAATACGGGGTGCATCTGCACCGGAAGCCCGGCGCCTTCGCCTGTTCATCGGCACTTCATAACCCGCAGCCAGCTTTTTGCGCTTGGGGTAGCATGCGGCCTTGGCGTACGCCGCAGCCGGTTCGTTCGGGCGGTGCGCGCCGATGCCATTCGCAGCGGCGCCGGGAACAACCGGGCGGGTTGCGCCGTTTACCTCTCTTAGCTTGCGTCGACCTGTCATGGCACTCAATCCTTCATTCGCTGGCCGGGAGTCGTACACGCGGACCGCCATCGCCTTTCACTGGCTGATCGCGCTGCTGATCGTGTGCGGCTTTGCGCTCGGCTGGGTGATGACCGACATTCCCGGCTTCACGCCCACCAAGCTGCGTTACTTCTCGTGGCACAAGTGGATCGGCGTGACGGTGTTCGCGCTCGCCTTGCTGCGCATCCTGTGGCGCGCCACGCACACCGCCCCGCCGATGCCGCGCCGCATGCCGGCCTGGCAGCGCGGCGCCGCGCATCTCGTGCATCTGCTGCTGTATGTGCTGATGATCGCGATTCCCGCCTCCGGCTATCTGTACAGCTCGGCCGCCAATGTGCCGGTGGTCTACCTCGGGCTGATCCCGCTGCCGCGTCTGATCGCGCCGGACCCGCATCTGAAGGAATTGCTGAAGACCGTCCATATCACGCTGAATTACACCTTGCTCGTGCTGGTCGCGCTGCACGTCGTGGCTGCGCTCAAGCATCAATGGCTGGACCGCGACGGTCTGTTGTCGCGCATGCTCCCTTTCCTCAAATAAGGATAAACATGAAGGTCTCGTTTTATCGCTACATGCTCGCCGCCTTCGCCGCGGCTTCGCTGACCGCGGCCGGCAGCGCGCTCGCTCAGGTCGACGTCGCGAAGAGCACGGTGACGGCCACCTCGAAGCAGATGAACGTGCCGGTGGAAGGCAAGTTCGGTAAATTCACCGCGCAGGTCAAGTTCGATCCGGCCAAACCGGCCGAGGGCAGCGCGCAGTTCACTATCGACGTGGGCAGCTACGATCTCGGCGACGAGAGCTACAACGACCAGGTCCGCGGCAAGGACTGGTTCGATGCGAAGACCTATCCGAGCGCCACGTTCGTCTCCAGCGCGATTGCGCCGGCCGGCGGCAACCAGTTCAAGGTGACCGGCAAGCTGACCATCAAGGGCAAATCGCAAACGGTCGTCGTGCCGGTTACGGTGACGCAGCAGGGCGGCCAGCAGGTGTTCGACGGCTTGCTGCCGATCAAGCGCTCACAGTTCGACATCGGCACCGGCGAGTGGAAGGATACGTCGGTCGTCGCCGATGACGTGGTCATCAAGTTTCATATCGTTGCGGCACGCAAGTGAGCTTCGCTTCGTGAAGTTCACGGCCTAACAAGAACCTGGGAGCATGAATTGAAAACATCTCTGTTGATCGCCGTCGGCGCGCTGGCTTCTGCTTTCTCGGTCGGTGCTTTCGCGGCCGATACCTATCAGCTCGATCCGACGCATACGTATCCGAGCTTCGAGGCCGATCACCTCGGCGGTCTGTCGGTGTGGCGCGGCAAGTTCACCAAGAGCTCGGGCACGGTCACGCTCGACCGCGCGGCGAAAACCGGCACGGTGGACGTGACGGTCGACCCCGCCTCGGTCGAAACCGGTAACACGAAGCTCGACGAGCATCTGAAAACGGACGCGTTCTTCGACGTCGCGAAGTATCCGGCGGTGACCTATAAAGGCACGGACATCAAGTTCGACGGCGACAAGCCGGTTCAGGTGATCGGTAGCCTGACGATGCACGGCGTCACCAAGCCGCTGAATCTGACGATCGATTCGTTCAAGTGCATGCAGCATCCGGTGCTCAAGCGCGAAGTGTGCGGCGTGGAAGCGAGTGCGCATTTCAACCGCGCCGATTACGGCATGGATTTCGGCACGAAGTACGGCTTCAATATGGATACGAAGCTGCATATCCAGTCCGAAGGCATCAAGCAGTAACCGGCGAGTCATTCGCCAGCAACCCGCAAGCAGTTCGCACTGGCGTCGCACCACGCCGCTGCGGCGCAGCAAAAAAACCGCTTCGTTCGCTTCGGCGACGCAGCGGTTTTTTATTGCCCGCGACGAACGCTGCAAGCCTTATGCGACGGGCATCGGGAAATTGCCGCTCGCTTCGGTTTATTTTTTCGGGTACATAGAGCGCTGGCACCGAATTGGTTGTGCGCGCATCCAGTCGGGCAAGTTCGGGCAAGATCGGAAATCAGGCCTACATTAATAATATTTCGCGCGAACTGGAGATCTGCATGAACGCAACGACAGCAGCAAGCCTCTCGGGGAGCCGGCAGAATTCGTGGCGCGCGGTGGTCGCGGCCTCGATCGGCAACGCATTGGAATGGTTCGACCTGGTGGTGTACGGTTTCTTCGCGGTGATCATCGCGAAGCTGTTTTTTCCGGCTGGTAACGACACGGTTTCGCTGCTGCTCACGCTCGGCACGTTCGGCGTGTCGTTCTTCATGCGGCCGCTCGGCGCGATCGTGATCGGCGCCTACGCCGACCGCGCGGGGCGCAAGGCGGCTCTAACGCTGTCGATCCTGTTGATGATGGGCGGCACGCTGATCATCGCGATTCTGCCGACCTACCAGAGCATTGGCCTGGCCGCGCCGGTGATCCTCGTGCTGGCGCGTCTGATGCAGGGTTTCTCGGCCGGCGGCGAGTTCGGCAGCGCGACGGCGTTTCTCGCGGAACACGTGCCGGGGCGGCGCGGGTTCTTCGCAAGCTGGCAGGTGGCGAGCCAGGGGCTCACCACGTTGCTGGCCGCGGGCTTCGGTGTGCTGCTGACCGGCAAGCTGTCGCCGGACCAGATGGCGTCGTGGGGATGGCGCGTGCCGTTCTTCTTCGGCCTGCTGATCGGGCCGGTGGCCTGGTACATCCGCACCAAGCTCGACGAAACGCCGGAGTTTCTCGCGGCCGAAACCACCACGACGCCGCTGCGCGACACCTTCGCTAATCAGAAGTTGCGGCTTCTCATTGCGATTGGCGTGGTGGTGCTCGGCACGGTGTCGACGTATCTGGTGCTGTTCATGCCGACGTTCGGTGTGAAGCAGTTGGGTCTTTCACCGTCGGTCGCGTTCTCGGCGATTGCATTGACCGGTCTCATCCAGATGGTGTTCTCGCCGATGGTCGGTCATCTGTCGGATCGGCATGGGCGCACCACGATCATGCTGACCTCGGCGCTGCTGCTGCTTATCCTGATCAATCCGGCGTTCGTGTATCTGGTCGCGCATCCGACGTTCGGCACGTTGATCGCGATGCAGGTCGTGTTCGGCTTTCTGATGACGGGTTACTTTGCCGCGCTGCCGGGTTTGCTGTCGGAGATGTTTCCGGTGCAGACGCGCACGACCGGTATGTCGCTCGCTTATAACGTCGCGGTGACGATCTTCGGCGGCTTTGGGCCGTTCATCATCGCGTGGCTGATCAACGTTACGGGGTCAAAGACGGCGCCTAGCTTCTACATGATTTTTGCCGCGGCGATTAGCCTGGTGGCTTTGATGGCGGCGCGTCGCAAGCTGGGTTTCCGCTAGAACGATAGGGCGCTGATTGCTTCCGCGTCTGCGTTGGCGGTTGCTCCGGGAAAGATAGCGCCGCACGCGCCCTCAGCGCGGTAAACGAAAAAGGCCGGTTCGCGAGAACCGGCTTTCTGTTTTGCACTTCGGCTTTACAACAGCCCGATCAAACTTGTGCACCCGCGTTCGGGTCGTTCGGATCGGTGCGGTCCTTCTTGTCCTTCACCAGGTCTTCGCGTTTCACGCCGAACCACATGGCGAGCGCCGCGGCGACGAACACCGACGAGTAGATACCGAACAGAATACCGACCGTCAGCGCGAGGGCGAAGTAGTGCAGCGTCGGACCGCCGAACAGGAACATGGACAGCACCATCATCTGCGTACAGCCGTGCGTGATGACGGTTCGCGACATCGTGCTCGTGATCGCGTGGTTGATCACTTCGATCACGGTCATCTTGCGTTCGCGGCGGAAGGTCTCGCGAATCCGATCGAAAATAACCACTGATTCGTTCACCGAGTAGCCGAGCACGGCGAGCACCGCCGCCAGCACCGACAGCGAGAACTCCCACTGGAAGAACGCGAAGAAGCCGAGAATGATGATCACGTCGTGCAAGTTCGCGATCACGCCGGCGATTGCGTACTTCCATTCAAAGCGGAACGACAGGTAGATCACGATGCCGACCACCACGCACGCGAGCGCGAGCAGGCCGTCGGTGGCGAGTTCCTTGCCGACCTGCGGACCGACGAACTCGACGCGCTGCAACTGCACTTCAGGCGTGTCGGTTTTCAGTGCGCCCATCACCTGATCGCTCTGTTGCGCGGACGTGAAGCCCTGCTTGAGCGGCAGACGGATCAGCACGTCGCGCGAGGTGCCGAAGTTCTGCACCTGAGCGTCGGCATAACCAAGCTTGGCCAGACTGGCGCGCACCGGTTCGAGCGGCGCGGCGCCCGGATACTGGACTTCGACGACCGTACCGCCGGTGAACTCCACCGACAGATGCAGCCCGCGATGCAGCAGGAAAAATACAGCGGCAACGAACGTCAGCAGCGAGATCGCGTTGAAAATCAACGCACGCTGCATGAACGGAACGTCTTTGCGAAAGCGGAAAAATTCCATGGTCTAGTTCTCCGGGACTCAGCGGGATGAACCCGGTTTCTGCGGCGTGTTCTGCGTCGCGTTCGAAGCGTCCGCATTGCGGCGGCGCACCGTCGGCTTGCCGGCCGCGCGTGCCTGGGCCACGGCCGCCTTGCCCTTGGGCTTGGCGGTCACGGCAGCGACGGCTTGCGCGGTGTCGGTGTCGGCGTCTTCGTTACCGAGGTAAGCGGCCGCGCCTGCGGGCGCCGACTCCGGACGCCACACCTGACCGATGGCCAGCGACTTCAGCTTCTTCTTGCCGCCGTACCAGAGGTTCACGAGACCGCGCGAGAAGAACACGGCCGAGAACATCGACGTCAAGATGCCGATACAGTGAACCATCGCAAAGCCGCGCACCGGGCCGGAGCCGAAGGCGAGCAGCGCGAGGCCGGCGATCAGCGTGGTGACGTTCGAGTCGAGAATCGTCGCCCAGGCGTGCGCGTAGCCGTTCTGGATAGCCAGTTGCGGCGGCGCGCCGTGGCGCAGTTCTTCACGCACGCGTTCGTTGATCAGCACGTTCGAGTCGATCGCCATACCGAGCGCGAGCGCGATAGCGGCGATGCCCGGCAAGGTGAGCGTGGCCTGCAGCATGGACAGCACCGCGATCAGCAGCAGCAGGTTGACCGACAGGCCGATCACCGAGATCACGCCGAACAGCATGTAGTACGCGACCATGAAGACGGCGATTGCCGCGAAGCCCCACACGACCGAGTGGAAGCCCTTCTTGATGTTGTCCGCGCCGAGGCTCGGGCCAATGGTGCGTTCTTCGATGATGTCCATCGGCGCGGCCAGCGAACCGGCGCGCAGCAGCAGCGCGAGGTCGGCGGCGCCTTGCGGCGTGGCCTGGCCGGTGATCTGGAAGCGGTCGCCCAGTTCCGACTGGATGGTCGCCACTGTCAGCACTTCGCCCTTGCCCTTTTCGAACAGCACCATGGCCATCGGCTTGCCGATGTTGTCGCGCGACACGCTACGCACCGCGCGGCCACCGGCCGAATCCAGACGGATGTTGACGGACGGACGCTGATGCTCGTCGAAGCCCGCCGACGCGTCGATAATCCGGTCGCCGGTGAAGATGATCTGCTTGCGCAGCAGCACCGGCGTCTGGTTGCCTTGCGTGAACAGCTCGTCGCCCGGCGGCACCGGATCGCCCGGTTGCGGGTGGGTGTTGACCGGATCGGCCAGACGCGCTTCGAGCGTAGCCGTACGGCCGATGATGTCTTTCGCCTTCGCCGTGTCCTGCACGCCCGGCAGTTCGACCACGATGCGGTCGGAGCCTTGCTGCTGGATCACCGGCTCGGCGACGCCGAGTTCGTTCACGCGGTTGTGCAGCGTGGTGATGTTCTGCTTGAGCGCGGCGTCCTGCACGGTCCGCTGCACGGCCGGCGTGAACGTACCGACCAGTTGCACGCTACCGTCGGTGCCGGTTTGCGTGGCCCACTGGAGTTCGCCGATACCGCGGCTCAGTTGCTTGAGCGCGGCGTCCGCCGTGGCCTGGTCGGCGAAATTGATCACCACCGTCTGGTTCACGCGGTTCACACCGCCGTCGCGGATGTTGTTGTCGCGCAGCAGTGTGCGTGCGTCGGAAGCGTCGGAGTCGAGCTTCTTGTTCAGCGCGCCGGCCATGTCGACTTGCAGCAGGAAGTGCACCCCGCCGCGCAGATCGAGACCGAGGTACATCGGCAGCGCGTGCAGCGCGGTCAGCCAGTGCGGCGACGCGCTCTGCAGATTCAGCGCGACGACGAATTGCGGGTCGGTCGGGTCGGCATTCAGCGACTTTTGCAACAGGTCCTTCACGCGCAGTTGCGTGTCGGTGTCCGGCAGACGCACGCGAATGTTCGCGTTGGTCGACGAGTTGTCGAACGTGACGTCGTCAGGCTTGATCTGATTCGCGGCGAGCGCGGCTTCGACAGCCGACAGCGTGGTCGAGTCGAGCTTGACCGTTGCCTTGCCGCTCGACACCTGCACCGCCGGCGCTTCGCCGAACAGGTTGGGCAGCGTGTACACGAGGCCGATGACCAGAGCCACCAGCATCACGGCGTATTTCCAGAGGGGGTAACGATTCATGAGTGGTCCAACGGGAAGGTTGGCTTGGAAGCGATGCGTCCGGCGATGAGCGCGGGCGATTCAGCGGTGTGCATGGATCGCCGGCGAGGCCGCGCCGGACGCGAGAGAGCAGGCCTTACAGCGACTTGATCGTGCCCTTCGGGAGAATCGTCGTTACCGACGCTTTTTGCACGGTGATTTCCGTGCCTTCCGAGATTTCGACGCCGACGTAAGCTTCACCCACCTTGGTCACCTTGCCGACGATGCCGCCGTTCGTCACCACTTCGTCGCCCTTGGCCATGGCCGAGAGCATGTTGCGGTGTTCTTTCTGGCGCTTCATTTGCGGGCGAATCATGATGAAGTACAGCACGCCGAACATCAGGATCAGCGGCAGGAAGCTCATCAGGTTCGATTCAATGCCACCTGTTGCTGTGCCTTGGGCGAAGGCATTGGAAATGAACGACACGTTGGTCTCTCCGTTATAAATCAAAACGATCAAAAAAATCAGCCGGTTATTCTACCATCCGCCTGACGTGGGTCGGCGCGGCGAATCGGCTTTGCGATCAAGCCGATACCGCGCATTACGCATAGTGCGTAATGCAATTGTAATGTGTTGGTCGGCGAATCCCGGCGCGCCGTTTTTGCGGGCGCGATCCGGGGCGAGGCGAAGGGTCGTGCAGGCTTGTCCGGCGGGCGTCTACAGCCTTATCCACCGGTTTGGGTACGCGCTGCGCCTCACTGCGCCGCGGGACAATCGCGGACGGTGGCGCGATCCGCGCCGCAGCGAATCGTCTGCAAAACCTGCGAATTGATGAAGTAATCGTCATGCGCGGGCAGCGGCGACTCGGCGAGACCGAGCCAGTGAGTGGCGTTCTTCACGTACACGTTGACGAATTTCACCGGCGTGGTCTGTCCGCCGTCCGGACCCGCGGCGTGTTGCTGATACCACTTCGGCACCGACCAGCTCAGGAGGTCGTTGGTGTCGCTGAACGCGATCATGTCGAGGGTTGGGCTCGCTGCGGGGGTCGTGGCGAGGGGCGTGTTGTCCCAGACCGCCACCGCGACGTTCTTCAGCAGACCGAGCCGGCAAGGGTCGTTGGTGCCGCAGGCGTCGACGGACGGCTGTGTCGCGCTCGCGATTTCCACGCTGCCCTTCATTCGGCTGAGGCCCAGGGTGCGAAGGCTTTCGACGGTCGGCGGCACGACCTGCGCCCGCTGGCCTTCTGGCTCGGACGACAGCGCGTCGATCGGCAGGTTGCCCAGGCCGAGAAACGCGAGCTGGTTCGCCATCATGTAGACGACCGGCGTGTTCTTCATCACGTTCGCGGTAAATTCCTGCGAATTCGGCGACTGGGTCGCGAAGAGATCCTGATCGACTCCCGGCGTGCGATAACCCATCAAGCCGAGCAAGGTGTCGTAGAGCAGACGGCTGCCGAGGCTATGCGTGACGAACAGATAGCGGGTCTTCAGGTCCTCGTCGCTCACTTGCCACCGGCACGGCCGGCCTGCCGCGGCAGCGGGATCGCTTGCGCTTTCCTGGCCGGTGAGCGTATGGCACAGCGCATCCGCCAGGCCGAGTTGCAAGACGCTGCGATATTGGCCCATGTAGAGGCCGGCATCGGCGAGACTGCGGTCGAGCACGTTTTCCTTCAGCAGGCGATTGAGCGGCAAGCGTGACGGCGGCTGGGCGGCCGGATCGGGTAGCCTCGACACGGCCTCGACGGCGCCGTTCGGTACGTCCGGGCCACATTCGACGATGCCGGCCTTAGTGAAATCGTCTTCGAGCTGGTTGTTCTTGACCCATTGGGTCAGCGGCGACCAGGTGATCTCGATCGCCTCGACGACCGCGCCGGTTTTGCCGTATCGGAAGTGCTGGGTGCGGATCGCGACGTAGGATTTTTTGTCGAACGGATGGGCCTTACCGCCCTTGCCCGGCAAGAATTCATCGCTGTAAATCGGGGGGTAAGTGCGGGGCTGGGCATCGATCGGCGTGAGGCCGATGCGAGCCGCATGTTCGACGCTGAGCCAGCCGCTGCTGCCCGCGCCACTGAGCGCGTAGCCTGGGCAGTGATCGCCGACGCCATGGATGAACACCAGTTTCACGTCCGTCACGCCCGGCGGCAGATAAGACGACAGCGGTTCGATCTTGCCCTGCGGTTCGCCCGGCGCGTCGACGGGGTTATAGACGCCGAAAGTCGGCGTACACGCTGCGAGCGCACAGGCCACGAGTAGCGGGAAAACCGCGCTGACGCGCGCGCGGGCAAACAGTCGACGGATCGTTTTCATCGTTGTCTCGCTGTTCTGCCGGACCGGTATCGGTCCGCTCTGGATTCGGCGTGAGTCCCCGTGCCGCGACGCGTGGGCGCGTCCTGATTCAGGCGGATTCTAGGCGACGGGGAGCCGAAAACAAAGGCGAGCAGCGCCCTGCGGGCACAGCGCGACAGCCGCTCTAGTCAAGGTGCATCGACCGAGCGGCCTGCGGCCTGCATTTACGGTAAATCGATGCCGCGTGCGCGATTTTCGTGGAAGCGTTGGCGGAAGGGCTCGAACATTTTCGCGTCGATCGCGTCGCGGATTTCCTGCATCAGTTCGAGGTAGTAGTGCAGGTTGTGGATCGTGTTCAACTGCGCACCGAGGATTTCCCCTACACGATGCAGATGGTGCAGGTAGCCGCGCGTGAAATTGCGGCAGGTGTAGCAGCCGCACTGCTCGTCGAGCGGGCGCAGCGAGTTCTTGTGCGCCGCGTTGCGGATCTTGACGTCGCCGAAACGGGTGAACAGCCAACCGTTGCGCGCGTTGCGGGTCGGCATCACGCAGTCGAACATGTCGACGCCGGCGGCGACGCCCGCCACCAGGTCTTCCGGCGTGCCGACGCCCATCAGGTAGTGCGGCTTGTCGGCCGGCAGCTTCGGGCCGATGTGGTTCAGCACGCGCATCATGTCTTCTTTCGGTTCGCCGACCGACAGGCCGCCGATCGCGAGACCGTGGAAGTCCTTCTCCGCGAGACCCGCCAGCGATTCGTCGCGCAGGTCCTCGAACATGCCGCCCTGAACGATGCCGAACAGCGCGTTCGGATTGTCGAGGCGCTTGAATTCGTCGATGGAGCGCTGGGCCCAGCGCATCGACATGCGCATCGAGTCGGCGGCTTCCTGGTGCGAGGTGGGCACGTTATTCGTGGCGTACGGCGTGCATTCGTCGAACTGCATGACGATGTCCGAGTTCAGCACTTTCTGGATCTGCATCGACACTTCCGGCGACAGGAAGAGCTTGTCGCCGTTGATCGGTGACGCGAACGTGACGCCATCTTCGGTGATCTTGCGCAGATCGCCGAGCGAAAACACTTGAAAACCGCCGGAGTCCGTCAGGATCGGCTTTTTCCAGCCCATGAAGCTGTGCAGGCCGCCGTGCGCTTCGATGGTTTCGAGACCCGGGCGCAGCCACAGATGAAACGTGTTGCCGAGGATGATCTGCGCGTGCATTTCCTCGAGTTCGCGCGGCTGGACCGCTTTCACTGTGCCGTAAGTGCCGACCGGCATGAAGATCGGCGTTTCGACCACGCCGTGATTCAGCGTGACGCGGCCGCGACGGGCCTGGCCGTCGGTACCGAGCAGTTCGAATTTGAGGCCGTTTTCCGGGCGCTCGAAGGTCGCGTCGTGCGACTGATGACCGTCGGTCATTGAGTGACTCCTGTGCTACCGGAGAACAGTCCGGCGCAAATAGATGAATGCCGCCGGAAGGATCGCGGCGGCGTGGGGAACGGCGAAAAACTTTTAAAACGACTTGAAGCGTGACTAAGCCGTGTCGGCCGTCGGGTCGCGGCGCGTCAGCAGCATCGCGTCGCCGTAACTGAAGAAGCGGTAACGCTGCTCGATCGCGTGACGATACGCCGCACGAATCGTCTCGACGCCCGCGAACGCCGATACCAGCATCAGCAACGTCGACTTCGGCAAATGGAAATTGGTCACCAGCCGGTCGACCACACGGAACTGATAACCCGGCGTGATGAAAATGTCGGTTTCCGTGCTGGCCGCGCCGAGCGGCCGGCCGGCGACATCGGCGTCGCGCGCGGCGGCTTCGAGTGCGCGCATCGAGGTCGTGCCCACTGCGATCACGCGGTTGCCGCGCGCGCGCGTTGCCGCGATCTTGTCGGCGAGCGATTGCGGCAGGTGATACCACTCGCTATGCATCTTGTGCTCGGCGAGATTCTCGACCCGCACCGGCTGGAACGTACCGGCGCCAACGTGCAGCGTCAGCGTGGCGCGTTCCACGCCACGGGCGTCGAGGCGCGCGAGCAGCGCGTCGTCGAAATGCAGGCCGGCGGTAGGCGCCGCGACCGCGCCGGGGTTCTGCGCGAACACGGTTTGATAGCGGGTTTCGTCTGTCGAATCGGGGTCGTGCTCGATGTACGGCGGCAGCGGCAGGCGGCCGAACTGCTCGATCAGCATCAGGCAGTCGTCCGGGAAATGCAGCGTGTAGAACGGCTCGACGCGTTCACCGAGAGTGACGTCGAATGCGTCGGCGAGACGGATCGTGGTGCCCGGTTGCGGGCTCTTGCTCGCGCGAATCTGCGCGAGCGCCGTGCGCTCGCCGGTGAGGCGTTCCACCAGCACTTCCACCTTGCCGCCACTGGCCTTCTGGCCGAGGAAACGCGCCTTCAGCACTTTGGTATCGTTGAAGACCAGCAGGTCGCCCGGCGCGATGCACTCGGGCAATTCGGCGAAGCCACGGTCGGTGAGACGCGCGCTGTCGGCGTGGGCCGTGTTGTCCACTTCGAGCAGACGGCTGGCGCTGCGTTCGGGCAGCGCGACTTGCGCGATCAACTCGGGCGGCAGATCGAAATCGAAATCGGAAAGCGTAAACATGCGAACGACTGGAAGCGAATTGAGACTGAATTGAGCCGAAGCCGGAGCCGGGCGGCTATGATTGCGGGACGCCAGAGCGGCCCGCGAGCCCGCGCGCTGTATGGCGGCGCTACCCTTTGACAGCCGATATTGTACTTGCGAAGCAGCCCATGCCTTTGTCCGACCGCCGATTGCCCCAAACCACCGACGAAGCGAGCGCCGAGCCCAGGCGCCGCGTGTCGCGCGGCAAGGCGGTAGCGGAGACGGGTGAGGGTGGCGCGGGCGTGGTGCTGGATAGTGAGAAAGCTGCGCCTGAAGGCGACACGGCTGGCGCGAGACCCGTTGCCGGCAAATCGGGCGGCAAGCTCGGCGCCGGGGTCGGTGACAACGCTGACAAATCAGCCGGCAAGCTCGGCCCCCAAGCCACTGACAAACCAGACAACGAGCTCAAGTCCCCGCTAGCCGACGAACCAGACTCGATATTCGGCGATCGACCCGCCGGCAAATCCGCGGCGAAGGTCCCGACAAAGTCTGCGAGCAAACCGGCGGGTAAACCGGTCGGCAAATCCACCCCCAAGCCCGCCGAAAAAACCGCCGACAAGCTCGCCAAACTCGGCCTCACCCGCGACATCGACCTCGTGCTGCATCTGCCGATGCGCTACGAGGACGAAACCCAACTGACGCCGATCGGCCACCTGCTACCCGGCGGCATCTCGCAAACCGAAGGCGTGGTGTTCGACAACGAGATCGCCTATCGCCCGCGTCGTCAGTTGCTGGTGAAACTGCACGACGATCACGGCGACGAACTCGTGCTGCGCTTCCTGAATTTCTACGGCTCGCAGGTCAAGCAGATGGCGATCGGCGCGCGCTTGCGAGTGCGCGGCGACGTGCGCGGCGGTTTCTTCGGCATGGAGATGGTGCATCCGGCGGTGCGCGTGGTCGACGAAGACACGCCGCTGCCGCAAGCGCTGACGCCCGTCTACCCGAGCACCGCGGGCGTGACGCAAGCCTATCTGCGCAAATCGATCGACAACGCGTTGTCGCGTACCGCGCTGCCCGAATTGCTGCCCGAGCCGATCGCGCGCACGTACATGCAGCCGCTCGGCGTGCCGACGCTGATGGACGCGGTGCGCACGCTGCATCATCCGGGCGTGCAGTCGGACGAGACCGCGCTGATCGACGGCACGCATCCGGCGTGGGTGCGCATCAAGTTCGAAGAGTTGCTCGCGCAGCAGATGTCGCTCAAGCGCGCGCACGACGAGCGTCGCACGCGCGCCGCGCCGGCCATGTCGCGCCGCAAGCTCGGCGACGAGTCCGCGCTGGTGGCGCGTTTGCTAAAGGCGCTGCCGTTTTCGCTGACGGCCGCGCAGGAACGCGTAGGCGGCGAGATCGCGCTCGATCTGACGCAGCCTCATCCAATGCAGCGGCTGTTGCAGGGCGACGTCGGCAGCGGCAAGACGATCGTCGCCGCGTTGGCTGCCGCGCAGGCAATCGACGCGGGCTACCAGGCCGCGCTGATGGCGCCGACCGAAATCCTTGCCGAGCAGCACGCGCGTAAATTGCGCGGCTGGCTGGAGCCGCTCGGCGTGAGCGTCGCGTGGCTCGCGGGCAGTTTGAAGACGAAAGAAAAGCGCGCCGCGATCGAAGCCGCCGCGCTCGGTACCGCGCAACTCGTGATCGGCACGCACGCGATCATTCAGGACGCGGTCGAATTCGCGCGCCTCGGGCTCGTGATCGTCGACGAACAGCACCGCTTCGGCGTGGCGCAACGGCTGGCGTTGCGTGCCAAGGCGCAGAAAGCCGCCGACGGCGCACGCGATTTCCAGCCGCATCAACTGATGATGTCCGCGACGCCGATTCCGCGCACGCTCGCCATGACGTACTACGCCGACCTCGACGTGTCGACCATCGACGAATTGCCGCCTGGGCGCACGCCGATCCTGACCAAGCTGGTGTCCGACGCACGCCGCGAAGAAGTGATCGGCCGGGTGCGCGAGGCGGCGTTGACGGGGCGTCAGGTGTATTGGGTGTGTCCGCTGATCGAGGAAAGCGAGACGCTGCAGTTGCAGACCGCCGTGGAAACCTACGAAACGCTGATCGCCGCGTTGCCCGAGCTGAAGGTCGGCCTCGTGCATGGACGGTTGGCGCCGGGTGAGAAAGCGGCGGTGATGGACGAGTTCACGCGCAACGAAGTGCAGTTGCTGGTTGCGACGACAGTGATCGAAGTGGGCGTCGACGTGCCGAATGCGTCGTTGATGGTGATCGAGCACGCGGAGCGGTTTGGTCTCGCGCAATTGCACCAGTTGCGCGGACGAGTCGGGCGCGGCAGCGCGGCGTCGGTTTGCGTGCTGCTTTATACCGGACCCTTGTCGATGACAGCACGCGCCCGCCTGCAGACCATGCGCGAAACGACCGACGGCTTCGAAATCGCTCGACGCGATCTTGAGATTCGCGGGCCGGGAGAGTTTTTAGGTGCGCGGCAATCGGGCGCGGCGATGCTGCGATTCGCGGACCTCGAGAACGATCAGTGGCTCATCGAGCCCGCTCGCGAAGCGGCGGCCGAGCTGCTCGAAAAGTACCCGGACGTGGTGATCCAACACCTGGCCCGTTGGCTCGGCGCGCGGGAGCAGTACCTGAAAGCGTGACGCTGCCCGAACTCGGTATTGGCTATCGGCGCAGGTGGGCGCAGGTAGTCATGGAGCCGTCGCGGGCGGCACCCCAAAGAGGTTGGCGAACCGACCCCATAGGGTGTATAACTAGAACCTATCGAACTCACTGCACTGATTGGTCCCCTAATGACGCTAACCGAATTGAAATACATCGTCGCGGTGGCCCGCGAGCGGCACTTCGGCCGGGCCGCCGAGGCATGTTTCGTTAGCCAGCCGACCTTGTCGGTGGCCATCAAGAAGCTCGAAGACGAACTCAACGTCCAGATCTTCGAGCGCGGCACCAGCGAAGTCAGCGTCACGCCGATCGGCGAACAGATCGTCACGCAAGCTCAGCGTGTTCTCGAGCAAACCCTCGCCATCAAGGAAATCGCCAAGCAGGGCAAGGACCCGCTGGTCGGGCCGTTGCGCCTCGGCGTGATCTATACGATCGGACCGTATCTTCTGCCCACGCTGGTCAAGCAGATGATCAAGCGCGTCCCGCAGATGCCGCTAATGCTGCAGGAAAATTACACGCTCAAGCTGATCGAACTGCTCAAGCAAGGCGAAATCGACGTCGCGATCATGGCGCTGCCGTTCCCGGAAACCGGCCTGATGCTGCGCCCGCTGTACGACGAGCCGTTTGTCGTCGCGCTGCCGTCCGGCCATGCGTGGGAAAACCGCGCGAAAATCGACGCCGACGATCTGAAGCAGGAAACCATGCTGCTGCTCGGCAGCGGTCACTGCTTCCGCGATCACGTGCTGGGCGTCTGCCCGGAGCTGATGCGTTTCTCGCAGAACGCGGACGGCATCCAGAAGACTTTCGAGGGCTCCTCGCTGGAGACCATCCGTCACATGGTGGCGAGCGGCGTCGGCATTACCGTGCTGCCGCGTATGTCGGTGCATGAGGTCAAGCCGCATGCCGGCGGTATCGACGCGGGCCTGCTCAGCTACGTCGCGTTCGGCGAGCCCGTGCCGGATCGCCGCGTCGTGCTGGCGTGGCGCAAGAGCTTCACGCGCATGCCCGCTATCGACGCCGTTTGCGACGCGATCAACGCCTGCGACCTGCCGGGCGTCAAGAAGCTGGAATTGCCCGTCGCCGTGAACTAAGCGGACGGCGCGAAGCGTCAGGGCGGCGATCGCCGCCCTCCCTATCGAATAGATAAAATTAATTAAACACGTTAATTCGATAGCATTGTTATAGTTTCCTCCATGGATCGCCCGATCCCATAAGACACCGGAGGAAAGCATGTCGCCATCGAACCCGCAGCAAGACCCGACTCACAACGCTCAATCGGCTGACGCCGCTGTCAGCCGCTTTGCCGCGTCCGTGCAAAGCATTCGAACCGTTGCGTTTTCCCTGCTGGTCGATCGCGCGCTGTCCGCCTGACGCATCGGTTTTCCGGCATCCGTGTGCCGCGCCTCTCCCCCAATTCAGTTTCGATAAAAGCTCATCAGGAGTCACGCATGTCCGAACGTAAGCTCACCAACGCCGCCGGCGCCCCCATTGCCGACAACCAGAATTCGATGACCGCCGGCGCGCGCGGTCCGGTCGTGCTGCAAGACGTCTGGCTGCTCGAAAAGCTCGCTCACTTCGATCGCGAAGTGATCCCTGAGCGCCGCGTTCATGCCAAAGGTTCGGGCGCATTCGGCACGCTGAAAGTGACGCACGACATTTCCCGCTTTACGAAGGCCAAAGTGTTCGCCGAAATCGGCAAGGACACGCCGCTGTTCATGCGCTTTTCGACGGTGGCCGGCGAACGCGGCGCAGCCGACGCGGAACGCGACGTGCGCGGTTTCTCGATCAAGTTCTACACGGAAGAAGGTAACTGGGACGTGGTCGGCAACAACACGCCAGTGTTCTTCATCCGCGATCCGCTGAAGTTTCCGGACTTTATCCACACGCAGAAGCGCGATCCGTACACCAACATGCGCAGCAACGTCGCCGCTTGGGATTTTTGGTCGCGTCATCCGGAGTCGTTGCATCAGGTGACGATTCTGATGAGCGACCGTGGTATTCCGCAAAACTTCCGGACCATGCACGGTTTCGGTTCGCACACGTACTCGTTTATCAACGCGAACAACGAGCGCTTCTGGGTGAAGTTCCACTTCAAGTCGCAGCAAGGCGTTGAAAATTTCACCGATGCCGAAGCCGCGCAAGTGGTCGCGCAAGATCGTGAAAGCGCGCAACGCGATCTGATCGGCAACATCGACGCGGGCAACTTCCCGACGTGGCGTTTCGCGATTCAGGTAATGCCGGAAGCGGAAGCCGCCACGTACCGCTTCAATCCGTTCGACGTCACGAAGGTGTGGTCGCAGAAGGACTATCCGCTGATCGACGTCGGCACGATCGAGTTGAACCGCAACGCGGCCAACTATTTCGCGGACGTGGAGCAGGCCGCGTTCACGCCGGCTAACGTGGTGCCGGGCATCGGCTTCTCGCCGGACCGTCTGTTGCAGGGCCGCTTGTTCTCGTACGGCGACACGCAGCGTTATCGCCTCGGGATCAATCACCATCAGATTCCGGTGAATGCGTCGCGCGTACCGAGCCCGCATTCGTTTCATCGCGACGGCGCGATGCGTACAGACGGCAACCTCGGCGGCAACGTGAATTACGAGCCGAATCGTTTCGGCGACTTCGCTCAGGACACGAATGCGGCGGAGCCGCCGCTCGCGGCCGGCGCGGTGGATCGCTACGATCATCGTCAGGACGGCGACTACTACACGCAGCCGGGCATGCTGTTTGCGCTGTTCGACGCGGCGCAGCGTCAGCGTCTGTTCGGCAACATCGCGCGTCATATCGACGGCGTGCCGCAGGAGATCGTCGCGCGTCAGATCGAGCATTTCCGTCAAGCCGATCCGGCTTACGCGGAAGGCGTGATCGCCGCAATGGCGGACCTCGCGGAAAGCCGTAAGAAGTAACTGGGCAAGCCAGTTGAAGTGATGCAGCAGCGGCGGGGCGCATGGGCGCCTCGCCGGTAACGATACGAATCGACGGAGCACGATCATGATCCAGATGATGATGGCCACTCTCGGTGGCTCGCCCGCCGCGCGCGGCGCGCACCAGCAACAGGCCGTGCAACAGGCAGCGATGCTGCGGCGGGCGCTGGGTTTCGCGATCGTCTCGAGCGGCCTCGCGGTGATCGTCGTGCAAGCGCTGCAACACGCGCTCGGCGGTTGATCGCGGCGCGGCCGTTGGTGCGGCAGGCGACCACGCGTCACACGAACGCAGTAGTTTTCCAGGCTAAACTGTCGGGCGTTCGAAGTGCCGGGTTTGCCGGGTTTGCAAC
This sequence comes from Paraburkholderia bryophila, assembly GCF_013409255.1. Classification (NCBI taxonomy): domain Bacteria; kingdom Pseudomonadati; phylum Pseudomonadota; class Betaproteobacteria; order Burkholderiales; family Burkholderiaceae; genus Paraburkholderia; species Paraburkholderia bryophila. The sequence continues at coordinate 2,247,589 of NZ_JACCAS010000001.1, read as the reverse complement.
CAGCAGATCGTCACTATGCCGACCGGTTCGTATCACTCTTCAAAGGAGTCATCATGGCCAAGAAAGAAGCCGTACAGCACGTCAATATCGGAATCACCGACAAGGATCGCAAGAAGATCGCCGAAGGTTTGTCGCGTTTGCTCGCCGACACCTACACGCTCTATCTGAAGACTCACAACTTCCATTGGAACGTGACGGGTCCGATGTTCAACACGCTGCACCTGATGTTCGAAACGCAGTACAACGAGCTCGCGCTGGCGGTCGATTCGATCGCTGAACGGATCCGTGCGCTGGGCGTGCATGCGCCGGGCAGCTACAAGGAATTCGCGAAGCTGTCGTCGATTCCGGAAGCGGACGGCGTGCCGGCCGCGGAAGAAATGATCCGCCAGTTGGTGGAAGGCCAGGAAGCCGTGGTGCGCACCGCGCGCGCGATTTTCCCGTCGACGGAAGCCGCGAACGACGAGCCGACCGCTGACCTGTTGACGCAACGCATGCAAACGCACGAAAAGACCGCGTGGATGCTGCGTTCGATGCTGGCGTAAGCGTTGTCGTTGAGCTTGAATAAAAACAAAGCCTCCCTGTGGGAGGCCTTGTTTTTTGCGGTGCTGGTTTTCACTTCAGTTTCATACAGCGGCCTGGCCCACCTGGCAGCGGCCCGCGTTCCGCATCCCGTAAAATAGCGGCACCGTTCTCGCCCTTCACCGAATCCACCCATGTTCGCCCGACTCCCCCTGTTTCTGCGCCTCGTCCGGATGGACAAGCCGATCGGCACGGTGCTGCTGCTGTGGCCGACGCTCAACGCGTTGTGGATCGCTTCGGACGGCCATCCGACGTGGCCTCTGCTGGTGATCTTCTGCGTCGGCACGGTGCTGATGCGTTCGGCCGGCTGCGCGATCAACGACTATGCGGACCGCGATTTCGATCGTCATGTAAAGCGCACCGAGAATCGTCCGGTCACGTCGGGCAAGATAAAAGCATGGGAAGCGGTGGCCGTAGCGGCCGGGTTGTCGCTGATCGCATTTCTGCTGATTCTGCCGCTCAACACGCTGACTAAAGAGCTTTCCGTGGCGGCGTTGTTCGTCGCCGGTTCGTATCCGTTCACCAAGCGTTTCCTCGCGATTCCGCAGGCGTATCTCGGCATCGCGTTCGGCTTCGGTATTCCGATGGCGTTCGCCGCCGTGCAGGGCCACGTGCCGATGCTCGCGTGGGTCATGCTGCTCGCCAACGTGTTCTGGTCGGTCGCGTACGACACCGAATACGCCATGGTCGATCGAGACGACGACATCAAGATCGGCATTCGCACTTCGGCGCTGACGTTCGGCCGTTTCGACGTGGTGGCGGTCATGCTGTGCTACGCGGCGACGCTGGGGATTTACGTCGGCATCGGCGTGCAACTGGGTTTCGGCTGGCTGTACTGGCTGGGATGGGCGGCGGCCGTGGGTTGCGCGATCTATCACTACACGCTGATCCGCAATCGTGAACGGATGGCGTGCTTCGCGGCTTTCAGGCACAACAACTGGCTGGGCGGTGTGTTGTTTGTGGGCATTGCCGCGCACTATGCGGTGGCTTCGCTGTAGTTGCTCGACGCGGGCGTTGCACCCGCGTTTCTGGTCTGGCGGCGTCTACGCCGCAGCGGCTCAAACCAGCTCAAACCAGCTCAAACCAGCGTCGCGCCTCACGGTTTTAGCGTCGCCGAGAGCGCCCCGGTCTGAACCAGGACGCTAACTCTTTATCTCTTTCCCGACAACTCGCGGCGCTTACAGCTTGCCGAACTCGTCGCCCATTTCCTTGGCGCGCGCGTCGGCGGCGAGCACGCCGCGCACGATCGCGTCCTTGACACCGCTCGCGTCGAACGACGTCAGCGCTGCTGCCGTCGTGCCGCCTTTCGACGTTACCCGTTCGCGCAACACGCTTGGTGCTTCGTCGGAATTCGCCGCCAGTTGCGCCGCGCCGGTGAAGGTGGCGACAGCTAGCGCGCGGCCTTGCGCTTCATCCATGCCGAGCTGGCGCGCGGCTTCCTGCAGCGCCTCGATGAAATAGAACACATAGGCCGGCCCGCTGCCCGAGATCGCGGTGACCGCGTCGATCTTCGCTTCATCGTCGAACCAGACCGTTTCGCCGACCGCGCCCAGCACCTGCGATGCGAGCGCACGACCCGCTTCGTCGACGCTGCCGGTCGCGACCAGTCCGGTCACGCCCATGCCGATCAACGCCGGCGTATTCGGCATCACGCGTACGACTCGCGAGTGACCGTTGAGCCAGCGCGACATGTCTGCCATGCGAATCCCGGCGACGATGCTGACCACCAGTTGCGACGCGTTCAGATGCGGCGCCAGCCCCTCGGCGACGCTCTTCAGAATCTGCGGCTTCACGGCCAGCACGACGGCGTCGTACGCGGCGAGCGCGGTGTCGGCGGCGGCGCCGGTCTTGATGCCGAATTGCTGCTCATTGCGCTCGCGGGTCGCTTCGTTGGGATCGATCGCGTAGAGGTCGGCCGGCGCGACGCCACGTTTGATAAGACCGCCGATCAACGCAGCGGCCATATTGCCACCGCCGATAAAAGCAATTTTCATGATGTTGAGAGAGTAGTGCCGTGCAGCGCCCAATGAATCGACAAAGGGCTCACACGAGTCAGTTGGAGTAATCTCGTGCGCCGAAAATCGCGGTGCCGACGCGCACCATGGTTGCGCCTTCGAGCACGGCGGCTTCGAGGTCGCTCGACATGCCCATCGATAAAGTATCGAGTTCGAGTCCGTCGTCGCGCAAACGCTCGAACAACTCGCGCAACTGGCGATGCGGCACACGCTGATCGTCGATGCTGCCGGCCGGCTCGGGAATAGCCATCAGGCCGCGCAAATTCAGCTTCGGCAGCGCGGCGATCGCCTGCGCGACTTCCACCGCCTCGGCCACGCTCACGCCGCTTTTCGACGCCTCGCCGCTGATATTCACCTGCAGGCACACGTTCAACGGCGGCAGATTGTCGGGCCGTTGCTCCGACAGCCGCTGCGCGATTTTCAGCCGGTCGACCGAATGCACCCAATCGAATTGTTCGGCGACCGGCCGTGTCTTGTTCGACTGCAACGGGCCGATGAAATGCCATTCGAGCGACGCGCGCAGATCGGCGAGTGTTTCGATCTTGGTCAGCGATTCCTGCACGTAGTTTTCACCGAATGCACGCTGGCCGGCGGCGTGCGCGGCGCGTACGTCTTCGGCGGGGAAGGTCTTGGAGACCGCGAGCAGGGTGATCGAACGCGGGTCGCGTTCGGCCACCTGCGCGGCGGCGGCGATGCGCTGCTGCACCGCTTCGAGGTTGTGAATCAGATCGGGCATGGCACGTAGGCGGAAACCGGTAAAGGCGATGTCCCGATTATACGGACAGCATGTGCTCGACCAATTCGATCCAGTGCGCGACCGGCGTCTGCGTGCCGCTTTGCAGATGCGCAATGCAGCCGACGTTCGCCGACACGATCACCTGCGGCTCCTGCGCCTGCAGCCGTTCGAGTTTCTGATCGCGCAGTGCATACGAGAGCTTGGGTTGCGTCAGCGAATAGGTGCCCGCGGAGCCACAGCAGAGATGACTGTCGGCGGGCAGCCGCACTTCGACGCCGAGCGCCGCCAGCACATGCTCGACGCGACCGCGCACCTGCTGACCATGCTGCAACGTGCACGGCGGATGAAACGCCACCGTATGGACCGCGCGGCGGCGCGTGACGGCGACCAGCGCTTCCTCGAACTCCGGCAGGATTTCCGCGATGTCGCGCGTCAACGCCACGATCCGGGCCGCCTTCTCCGCATACGCCGGATCGTCGCGCAGCAGATGCGCGTATTCCTTGACCGTCACGCCGCAGCCGGACGCGTTCATCACGATCGCTTCCACGCCCTGTTCGACGTACGGCCACCAGGCGTCGATGTTGGCGCGCAGATCGTCGAGCGCTTCGTCGTTGTAGCCCAGATGCAGGCGGATCGCGCCGCAGCAGCCGGCGTCCGGCGCGATTAGCGTTTCCACGCCGAGCGCGTCCAGCACGCGGGCGGTGGCGATGTTCACGTTCGGCATCATCGACGGTTGCACGCAGCCCGCCAGCATCAGCATCTTGCGCTCGTGTTTCGCCGTCGGCCATTCGAGCGGACGCTGCCGCGCGGGCACCTTGTCGCGCAGTTTCTTCGGCAATAGCGCGCGGAAGTGCTGGCCGATCCGCATGGTCGGCGTGAACAACGCGCTGTTCGGCACGAAGCTCGCGAGCAACCGGCGCACCAGCCGCTGACCGGCCGGGCGCGTGACTTTTTCCTCGGTGATCTTGCGGCCGATTTCCACCAGCCGGCCGTATTGCACGCCGGACGGGCAGGTCGTTTCGCAACTGCGGCAGGTCAGGCAGCGGTCCAGGTGAACCTGGGTGCTGCGCGTGACCGGCGCGCCTTCCACCATCTGCTTGATCAGATAGATGCGGCCGCGCGGGCCGTCGAGTTCGTCGCCGAGAATCTGATAGGTGGGGCAGGTGGCCGTGCAGAAACCGCAGTGCACGCAATTGCGCAGGATAGCGTCGGCTTCGTCGCCGTCGGGCGTATTGCGAATGAAGTCCGCGAGGTTGGTTTGCATCGCGTCGCTCAGAAGTCGGGGTAGAGACGGCCGCGATTGAAGATGCGGGCCGGGTCGAAGGCGGTTTTCAGGCCGCGATGGATTTTCATCAGCGGAGTAGGCAGCGGTGTGAAGACTCCGGCGCCGCGGTCGTAGCCGTGGCTGGTGCGGAAAATCGTGGCATGGCCGCCGGCCTGTTTGGCACTGATGCGCACGGTTTGCGCGTCGGTGTCTGTGATCCACCAGCGCTGGCCGCCGCCCCATTCCATCAGTTGCGCACCGGGCAATTGCAGCGGCTCGGTGATCGACGGCAACGCCAGTCGCCACAACGCGGCTTTCGGCGGAATCGCCGCGAAAAACGAGTCGGTTTGCTCGCGCAGACCGGCCCAGAAGCGTTCCGCTTCGACCGCGTCGACGACTTCGCCGCCGAGCGCCGTGCGCGCCGCCTTGACTGCGGATTCCGCGCCGGCAAGGCGTACCGCAAGCGTGCCGTGACGCCACGCGCTCGCGGTGATCGGCAACGGCCGGCCGCCCCATTCGTTGAGCTTGCGGACCGCGTCGGTGCCGTTCATGTCGAACTTGAGGGTGGTTTCCGCTTGCGGCAGCGGCAAGACCTTGATCGACAGTTCAAGGATCAGGCCGAGCGTGCCGAGCGAGCCGGCCATCAGACGCGAGACGTCGTAACCGGCCACGTTCTTCACGACCTGCCCGCCGAAGTGCAATTTCTGCCCTTGGCCGTTCATGATGACGGCGCCGAGCACGAAGTCGCGCGCCGCGCCGGCTGCGGGACGGCGCGGCCCGGCGATGCCGGCCGCGATGCAGCCGCCGAAGGTGGCCTGCGGCCCGAAATGCGGCGGCTCGAAGGCGAGCATCTGGTGATGTTCGGCGAGCGCGGCTTCGATCTCCAGCAAGGGCGTGCCCGCGCGCGCGGTGATGACCAGCTCCGCCGGATCGTAAGCAATGATGCCGCGATAAGCGCGCGTATCGAGGATGTCACCTTCCAGCGCCTGGCCGTACCAGTCTTTGGTGCCGCCGCCACGGATGCGCAACGCGCGTCCCTCGGCGCTGGCGGAACGCACGCGTTCCGACCATACGGCGACGATGTCGTCCTCTTCCATGGTGTCCTGCTTCGTTGTGTTTCGATCGATTGTACCGGGCGGGGGCTCGCTGGCAACCAGGAGCGGACCCGCATCGGGTAATCAGGGTAGTGGGGCTGAAAGCGCCGCCGCAGCAGGCTAGGCGCGGCGCTTGTCGGGAGTGGGCGTTAGGCGGCGCATTGCGGTGTGCCTTATGCGCTGCCTTATGCCTTGTGTTCCGCTGTGCGTTCCGCAGGCGCTAGAAACGCGGCAGGTCAGGGTGGGGCAGCAAACCGCCCCGCACGTGCATCTTGCCGTATTCCGCACAGCGCGCCCGGGTGGGAATGCCCTTGTCGGGGTTGAGCAGGCCGGGTGCGTCGAAGGCCCGCTTGACCGCGTGGAACGTGTCGCGCTCCTCGGGTGAGAACTGCACGCACATCGAATTGATTTTTTCGATACCGACGCCATGCTCGCCGGTCACGGTGCCACCCAGTTCGACGCAGGCTTCGAGGATGTCGCAACCAAACGCCTCGGCCCGGTGCCACTCGTCCTTATCGTTGCCGTTGAACAGGATCAGCGGATGCATATTGCCGTCGCCCGCGTGGAACACGTTGATGCAGCGCAACCCGTACTTCTTCTCCATCTCTTCGATGCGCGCCAGCAGCGGCCCGATACTGCGGCGCGGCACGGTGCCGTCCATGCAGTAGTAGTCGGGTGAAATGCGGCCGGCGGCCGGAAACGCGTTCTTGCGCCCGGACCAGAAGCGCAGCCGTTCGCTCTCCGAGCGCGAAATCTGGATGCGGGTGGCGCCCTGTTCACGCAGCACCGCGGTCATGCGGACGATTTCGTCGGCGACTTCTTCGACCGTGCCGTCCGATTCGCACAGCAGGATCGCCGCCGCGTCGAGGTCGTAGCCCGCCTTGACGAATTCCTCGACCGCGCGGGTGGCCGGCTTGTCCATCATCTCCAGACCGGCAGGGATGATGCCCGCGGCAATGATGCCGGCAACCGCGTCGCCGCCTTTCACGACGTCGTCGAAGCTGGCCATGATGACCTGCGCCAATTGCGGTTTCGGGATCAGCTTGACGGTGACTTCAGTGACGATCGCGAACATGCCCTCGCTGCCGATCATGACCGCTAGCAGATCGAGGCCTGGCGCGTCAGGTGCGAGCGAGCCGAATTCGACGATCTCGCCTTCCATGGTCACCGCGCGCACGCGCAATACGTTGTGCACGGTGAGGCCGTATTTGAGGCAGTGGACGCCGCCGGAATTCTCCGACACGTTGCCGCCGATCGTGCAGGCAATCTGCGACGAAGGATCCGGCGCGTAGTACAAGCCGTACGGCGCGGCTGCTTCGGAAATCGACAGATTGCGCACGCCCGGCTGCACGGTGGCGGTTCGCGCGTACGAATCGACTTCGACGATCTTCCTGAAGCGCGCGAGCGACACCACCACGCCGTGCCGGATCGGCATCGCGCCGCCCGACAAACCGGTGCCCGCGCCGCGCGGCACGATCGGCACGTCGAGGCGGTGGCAGATCTGCACGATGCGCTGCACCTGCGATTCCGTTTCCGGCAACGCGACGGCGAGCGGCAGACGCCGGTACGCGGCGAGCCCGTCGCATTCGTAAGCGACGGTGTCTTCTTCCCGATACAGCAGACAGTGGGTCGGCAATACGGCCATCAGCGCCTGCACGACTTCGCGCTGGCGCTGGGCGAGTACTTCTGCCGTCAGTTCAGCGGGTGCGTTCATGTGACTTGTCTCCTCGTGCGTCTCGCGGCGGTAAAGCCCGCTATTCCGTCAAGCCGCCCAACTGAAAATCTTGCCGGGGTTCATCAGATTGCGTGGATCGAGTGCGTGCTTGATGGCGCGCATGGTGTCGACGGCAACGTCGCCGTGTTCCTCGAGCAGAAAGCCCATCTTGTGCAGGCCGACGCCGTGCTCGCCCGTACAGGTGCCGTCCATGCGCAGCGCGCGTTGGACGATCCGAAGGTTGAGGCGCTCCGCTTCGGCGAGCTCTTCCGGTTTGTCCGGATCGATCAGGATCACCACATGGAAATTACCGTCGCCAACATGGCCGACGATCGGGCAGGGCAACGGCGACGCTTTCAGATCCCGCTCCGTTTCCTCCACGCATTCGGCGAGGCGCGAGATCGGCACGCAGACGTCGGTGGTCACGGCGCGGCAACCGGGCTTCAGTTGCAGCATTGCGAAGTAGGCGTTGTGACGGGCGTTCCACAGACGGCTACGGTCTCCCGGCCGGGTGGCCCATTCGAAGCCTTCGCCCGAATTCTGCGCGGCGATTTCCTGCACCAGCTCCGCCTGTTCTTTCACGCCGGCTTCCGTACCGTGAAATTCGAAGAACAGCGTGGGCGCTTCACGCAGCGTCAGATTCGAATGACGGTTGATCGAGCGGATGGCGAGCGCGTCGACGAACTCGACGCGCGCGATCGGCACGCCCATCTGGATCGTTTCGATGACGGTGCGCACCGCGTCGCCCATGGACGGAAACGTGCAGACCGCGGCCGACACGGCTTCCGGTTGCGGATACAGGCGCACGGTGATTTCCGTGATCACGCCGAGTGTGCCTTCCGAGCCGACGAACAGGCGCGTGAGGTCGTACCCGGCAGACGATTTGCGGGCTCGCGTGCCGGTCTTGATCACGCGGCCGTCGGCCAGCACCACGGTCAGGCCGAGCACGTTCTCGCGCATCGTGCCGTAACGCACGGCGTTGGTGCCCGACGCGCGCGTAGCCGACATGCCGCCGATGCTCGCGTCCGCACCCGGGTCGATCGGGAAGAACAGACCGGTGTCGCGCAGTGCCTCGTTCAGTTGCTTGCGCGAGATGCCCGGTTCGACGGTGACGGTGAGGTCTTCAGCGTTGATCGACAGGACCCGGTTCATTTCCGACAGATCGATCGACACGCCGCCTTGCACCGCCAGCAAATGTCCTTCGAGCGACGAACCGTTGCCGTACGGAATGATCGGCACGTTGTACTGGCCGCAGAGTGTGACGACGGTTTGCACGTCTTCGGCAGTGCGGGCGAAAACGACCGCGTCAGGCAGTTGGGGGTCGAACGGCGACTCGTCGCGGCCATGATGAGCGCGCACGGCTTCGGCCACCGAGACGCGCTCGCCGAAAGCGGCCGTGAGCGCGCTCAGCAATTCGCCGGGAAACGGCCGGCGCAGCGGGGCCGGCGGCACGGGATGGTTCACGCATGTCTCCTGATCTATGGGGCAAAGCGAGGCGCAAAGTGTGGGCAGAGCGCCTTTACAGCATCTACTTCATTTTACGCCGATCGCCCACGGGCCGGCGTTCGGACCGGCTCGCGCTCCTATAATGGCGGCGACTTCACGATGCGCGCAATATGGATAAACGCGGTGGCCGGTGGGGGTTCTGGATCCGGCCGGACCGCCGGGCGTGCACGCATCGCCACTGAATTGCATGGGAGACAGCATGGGCAACCGCTTGAGCAAGATCGCCACCCGTACCGGCGACGACGGCACCACGGGACTCGGCGACGGCCGCCGCGTAGGCAAGGACAGCGCACGTATCGCCGCGATCGGCGACGTGGACGAACTCAACTCGAATCTCGGCGTGCTGCTATGTGAAACGCTGCCCGACAACGTGCGCGCGGCGCTGATCGCGATTCAGCATGATCTGTTCGATCTGGGCGGCGAACTCTGCATTCCCGGCCACACGATGATTGCCGACCGGCACCTCGCCCAACTCGACGATTGGCTCGCCGATTACAACGCGAGCTTGCCGCCGCTGAAGGAGTTCATTCTGCCCGGCGGCTCGCGCGCGGCGGCGCTCGCTCACGTGTGCCGCACCGTGTGCCGCCGTGCTGAACGGGCGATCGTGGCGCTGGGTGAGCAGGAGGAAATCAACGCCGCGCCGCGCCAGTATGTGAACCGTTTGTCCGATCTACTGTTCGTGCTCGCGCGGGTGCTCAATCGTGCGGACGGCGGTGCCGATGTACTGTGGCAACACGAGCGTTAGCCAACCGCCAGCCTGACCGGCTTACCGATCCGGCTCAACATTTCCACCAAGGTATCAATGGTGAACTTGGTGGTCTTCTTGTTGACCACGTCGGACACACGCGGGCGCGACACCATCAGAACCTCGGCCGCCTCCGCCTGTTTCAAATGATGCTGTTCGATCCAACTGGACAGTTCTGTCATGAGCTGCTCCTTGAGCAGCCGCGTGTCGTTGATCTGCTTTTGCGACGCGGCATGCAGGCGCTTTGCCTCGTCGACGGAAAAGCCGAGTTCGAGGAACAGATTGGCGCCAGGCTTGGACACGTGACGAATTTGGGTGTCGATCGTCATTTGTTAAGTTTTCCTATCATTAATAATGGCACGATAACGCGTTTCGGCAATCTTTCTGTCATGCGGCGTGAGCCTTTGCGTTTTCTTCTGCAAACAGTGAAGCACGTACAGTGCATTCACAAACTTGGTCACGTACATGACGCGAAAAATACCGTTAGCCTCTTTGATGCGAATTTCACGCGTGCCGGGTCCGATCGAATCAAACGACTTCCAGTCGTCGGGGTCGAGGCCTGCCTGAATTTTACCAAGCTGAAACCCGGCTTGCCGGCGTGCTTCTTCGGGAAAGGCGAGTAAATCGCGATAGCTGGAGCCGATCCAGCGGAGTTCTTTTTCACAAATCATAACCACCTTTCGTGTACAAAATATTATACGCAATCCTCCACCTGGTCAAGTCCTCTTCGACCGTGCGACGAATCGTTACGGTACAGAGGTGGCTCGCTGAGCACCATTCGTCCGTTTGGCCAATAAAAAAAGCCCGGCTCGATTGAGCCGGGCTTTTTCGATGAAGCCTTACCGCGATTGCAGCGCGTTTCAGTTGCCGCTGCCGCGTGCCACGCGCCGTTGCTTGACCGCGTCGGCGAGACCTTCCAGCACGCCGATGCTTTCGTCCCAACTGATGCAGGCGTCGGTAATGCTCTGGCCATAAGTGAGCGCGCAGCCTTCCTGCAAATCCTGGCGTCCTGCCACGAGATGCGATTCCACCATCACGCCGACGATTCGTTCGTCGCCCGAAGCAATCTGGCGGCCGATATCGGCGCACACCGGAATCTGATTCTCGTGCTTCTTCGAGCTGTTCGCGTGGCTCGCGTCGATCATCAGACGCGCGGCCAGACCCGCCTTGCCGATGTCCGCGCACGCGGCGTTCACGCTGTCCGCGTCGTAGTTCGGCGTCTTGCCGCCGCGCAGGATGATGTGGCAATCCTCATTGCCCGCAGTCGACACGATCGCCGAGTGGCCGCCCTTGGTCACCGACAGGAAATGGTGCGGCTGCGAAGCGGCCTTGATCGCGTCGACGGCGATCTTGACGTTGCCGTCCGTGCCGTTCTTGAAACCGACCGGGCACGACAGCCCCGAGGCCAACTCGCGATGCACCTGCGATTCGGTCGTGCGTGCGCCGATCGCGCCCCACGAGATCAGATCCGCGATGTACTGCGGGCTGATCATGTCGAGGTATTCGGTGCCGGCCGGCAAGCCGAGTTCGTTGATGCGCAACAGCAGTTCGCGCGCGGTGCGCAGGCCGTCGTTGATCTTGAAGCTGTTATCCATGTGCGGGTCATTGATGAGACCCTTCCAGCCCACCGTGGTGCGCGGCTTTTCGAAGTACACGCGCATCACGATTTCGAGCTCGCCTGCGAAACGCTTGCGTTGCTCGACGAGGCGGCCGGCGTATTCCATGGCCGCCTTGGTGTCGTGAATCGAGCACGGCCCGATGATGACGATCAGGCGGTCTTCCATGCCGTGCAGAATGCGATGCATTGCGTTACGCGAGTGGTAGATCACGTCGGACACCGTTTCGTCGCAGGCGAATTCACGGATCAGGTGAGCGGGCGGCGTGAGTTCTTTCAATTCGCGGATACGGACATCGTCGGTGTTGTGCGGGGGCATGGTGGTTCTCCTGAATCGGTTCGTAGCGTGTTCGGTGTCAAAGGCGTGAGGCGAAAAAAAACCGCCAGACTAGGCTGGCGGTTTTTCGGGAATTCTTGGTGTCTTGCGTGCACTAACACCCCTCTCGATCCGCCAGCGGTCTGAGATGCCAAAAAAGTAAAAGTAAAACTTGGCGGACATGGCGAAATGGGGTCGCTGATCAAAAGGGTGAGTGACTTTATAACCCGGGCAGACCGTGCGGTGCAAGCCGTGGGGGGTAAAAATGCGGAAAATCCGCATACTTCGTGCTAAACGCTCACGAAGTATGCATTTTCTTCAAAAATCAGGCCGTGCCGCCTACTGTCATCCGGTCGATCCGCAGCGTCGGCTGGCCGACGCCCACTGGCACGCTCTGGCCTTCCTTGCCGCACACGCCCACGCCCGAATCGAGCTTCATGTCGTTGCCGATCATGCTGACGAACTTGAGCGATTCCGGGCCGCTGCCGATCAGCGTCGCGCCCTTCACCGGGTACGTGACCTTGCCGTTCTCGATCATGTACGCCTCGGAAGCCGAGAACACGAACTTGCCGTTGGTGATGTCCACCTGACCGCCGCCGAAGTTCACCGCATACAAGCCGTTCTTGACCGACTCGATGATTTCCTTCGGGTCCTTGTCGCCGTTCAGCATGTACGTGTTGGTCATGCGCGGCATCGGTAGCGCGGCGTACGACTCACGGCGTGCATTGCCCGTGACCGGCATCTTCATCAGACGCGCGTTCAGCGTGTCCTGAATGTAACCCTTCAGGATGCCGTCTTCGATCAGCGTGGTGCACTGGGTCGGATTGCCTTCGTCGTCGATATTCAGCGAGCCGCGGCGGTTCGGCAGCGTGCCGTCGTCGACCACGGTGACGCCCTTGGCGGCGACCCGTTCGCCGATGCGTCCCGCGAATGCCGACGAACCCTTGCGGTTGAAGTCGCCTTCAAGTCCGTGACCGATCGCTTCGTGCAGCAGCACGCCGGGCCAGCCCGGTCCGAGCACGACGGTCATCGCGCCGGCCGGCGCCGGCCGTGCGTCCAGATTGACCAGCGCTGCATGAACGGCATCGTCGACGTAGCCCGACAGCACTTCGTCGGTGAAATAGCCGTAGTCGAAGCGTCCGCCGCCGCCGCCGCTGCCGATTTCACGGCGGCCGTTCTGTTCGGCGATCACCGTGACCGACACGCGCACCAGCGGCCGGATGTCGGCCGCGAAGCCGCCGTCGCTGCGCGCCACGAGCACCACGTCGTATTCACCGGCGAGGCCGGCCATGACTTGCTGGATGCGCGGATCGCGGCCGCGCGCCATCTGTTCGACGCGCTCGAGCAGCTTGACCTTGGCGGTGGCGTCGAGCGAATGTAGCGGATCGGACGGCAGATACAGATCGCGCCCGGCAATACCGACCAGCGACGAAGCCGCCTTGATCTTCTGCTTGCCGCCGCCGACTTTGGCGATCGCCCGCGTGGCGATGGCGGCCTGGCGAATCGCTTCGGGCGACAGGTCGTCCGAATAAGCGAACGCCGTGCGGTCGCCCGATACGGCGCGCACGCCGACGCCCTGGTCGATGCTGAAACTGCCCGACTTCACGATGCCTTCTTCGAGACTCCACGCCTCGCTACGCGTGTACTGGAAGTACAGGTCGGCGTAATCGATCTTGTGCGTGAAGATTTCGGCGAGCGTGCGGGTGAGCAGGGATTCGTCGAGACCGTAGGGCGTCAGGAGGATGTCCTTGGCGGTGGCGAGATTACGGATACCGGGTTCGATGATGTTCATGCGAAGTATGTTCTGCTCGATACGAAGGATTCGGTTAGCGCCACGCCCTCTATATGAGTGGCAGGCGCCGCACTTTCAATGTCGCGCGGGGTTCATTTCAGTCAGCTCAGCACGCGATGACGCCAGGCGGGCAGGCTCTGCCGCACCTCGTCGATGCGCGCACGCTCGAGATTGCCTGTGACCACGCCGGCGCCCTCGTCGCGCACCGCGACGATTTCGCCCCACGGGTCGATCAGCATGCTGTGGCCCCAGGTCCGGCGGCCGTTTTCGTGTTTCCCACCTTGCGCGGCGGCCAGCACGTAACACTGGTTTTCGACCGCCCGGGCTCGCAGCAGCATTTCCCAATGCGCGCGGCCGGTGGTGTAAGTGAACGCCGACGGCACCACGATCAGCGCGCAGTCGCCCATGCGCCGGTACAGCTCCGGAAAGCGCAGATCGTAGCAGACCGACAGGCCGACGCGGCCGAACGGCGCTTCGAACGTGCGGACTTCGTGGCCGGGGCGAATGGTGCGCGCCTCGTCGAACGATTCCTCACCCTTTTCGAAGTTGAACAGGTGGATCTTGTCGTAGCGGGCGGCCTCGTTGCCCTGCGGGTCGAACACCAGCGTGGTGTTCAGCACGCGAGACGCCTCTGGCGCCGTGAGCGGCAGCGTGCCGCCGATCACCCAGATCTTGTGACGGCGCGCGGCGTCGGCGAGAAAACGCTGGATCGGGCCGTCCTGGTAGGGCTCTCGCACCGCCAGCTTGTCGGTGTCCTTGAAGCCCATGAAGCAGAAGTATTCGGGCAGCAGGACCAACTGCGCGCCGTCGGCGGCGGCTTCGGCGATCAGGCGTTGCGCTTCGGCGAGATTGCGTTCGCGATCCGGCGTGCTGACCATCTGCAACGCGGCGACGCGAAAGGCGCTGTCCAGAGAGCCGCTGGATACGGTTGAAGAGACGTGTGGTTCGCTCATGAGCGTTTCGAAAAACTCCCGGCAGGGCGGCGGCGCGACCCGCTGGCGCCGCCTACGTCGTTCAAGGCTGGCTGGGCCGCCGGTGCGGCACCGCGCGTTTCTGACCGGGCAAAGGGTCGAATAGAGCTCAGTGCGCTTCCACGGTCGAAGCCGGAACGTCCATCTTACCGCGATCGCCCTTGACCCGCTCAACGTGCGGTTTCGACCACGAACCGGTGATCGCATATTCGCGTGCGAACGCGTGCGAGACGGATTTGCTGAACGCCAGATCGGCCACCAGCGCGCCCACGCCGAGCAGTGGATTGATCACCGCCGCCGCGACCACCGCGGCGCCGGCGCTGACCGTCGGCACGATCTGCACGTGCAGATCCTGGGTTTCCTGAGCGAGATCGAGCGTGCCTTTCATCTCGGCGCGGGCCGGCGCGGTGACCATTTCGAAGTTCTCGGTGCGCCCGATCCCGTCGTGGATCTGCGCGGTGCCGGTCACATGTTCGAACGGCAGCCCTTCGCCGATCACGTCGCGGAAGTTCAGCGTGGCAACGCGCGCGAGACTTTGCAGACTGAGCACGCCGAGCAGCTTGGCGACACCGGGATCGACCTTGAGAATCTGGCCGTGGCGCAGGTCGACGGCGAGGTTGCCGTTGAGCGTCGGATAGTCGATCGCGGTCGGGCCGCCGCGCCATACCACCTTGCCCGACAGCGAGCCGGCGCCCGCCTTCAGCGTGCGCGGCTGGCCGAAACGTTCGAGCAATGCGCCGGCATCTTTAATGTCGAGCTTGAAATCGAATACGGTGCGGCGCGGGGTCGTTTCGTCGGCGGCGTTGCCGAGACCGGTCGAGGTGCGCCAGTTCGCGGTGGCCGTCAGCGTGGCCGCGGGGTTGGTGATGTCGAGCTTGTCGAGTTGCCAGACCGGCACGCCGTCTTCGGTGAAATTGTGAGCGTCGACTTCGAGGCGGCCAATGTTGCGATCTCGCACGATCAGCTCGTTGACCACCAGATCGATCGACGGCATGTTCTGCGCCGGCGCCGACATCGCCTGGCCGAGCAGGTCCTTGTCGGCGGCCGACGGAATCACCACGCGGGCGAAGCGCGCCTGCAGCGTGCCCGGCGACTCCTTGCTGGCGCCCGGCAGCCACGACACATGGCCGGACACCTGGTTCGACGCGATGTTCGCCTGCCATTTGCCGTCCGCATGCGAGGCGCCGACGATCACGCTGTCCCAGTGACGCTTGAGCAACGTCAGCATGCCGATGTGCAGCGCGAAGCGGCTCGGCAGGAATTGCGCGACGGTCGGGTTCGGCGGGGCAGGCGTGGCAGCGACGGCGGCGGGCGCGTCCTTGCTGCGCAGTTGCGTGATGAGCGCGCGCCATGCGTCGGCGTCGAAGGCGTCGAGGTCGACGGCGGCGATCACGCCGTCGGTCGGCAGATCAGCCGGCTTGTTGACGCCGATCGCGCCACGCACCACGGTCGGCGGCGACTTGGGTTCGTATTGCAGCAGATAGGTGGCGGCGACCGGTCCGAAGGTGAGATCGGCGCGTTCCAGACCGGCTTCACCCGGCGCGGCGGATGGATTGACCGCGAAGTGCAGCGGCATCGGCGTGCCGACCGGTTTGCCGAACGGCGCCGGAAAGTCGAGCGCGAGGCCGGTCAGATCGGAGTTCGCCGTCACTTCCGGCAGATGCCCTTTGGCGCCGCGCAGATTCAGCGCGTAGGGCGCGCTGCCGCTCATGCGCGTCAGGACCTGCGCGGCGGGACCGTGCAGATTGAGGCCGCGCGCGGCATCGACGGCGATATGGCCGTTCAGGTCGAGCGCATAGGTGCCGTTCTGTTTCAGGCCGCCGTTCGCGTGCACGTCGCCGCCGAGGAACTGGCCGGACAGCCGGTCGACCTGCGCCGTATGTTCGGTGAAGCGCACCTTGCCCTTCAGTTGCGACAGCGGCGGCACGTTGTCCACGCTCAGGCGGTTGTTCTGGAAACCGACCGCGCCTTCCACGGCGATGTGCGGCATCGGCGTACGCGGCACCGTCAGCTTGAGTGCGAGCGACGCGGGGCCTTCCGCATGCAGCTTGTCGGTCTGGTGCTTGGCCATGATGCCGAGCGAGCTCTGGTTCACGTAGTCGAGCATGTCGGCGAGCGGCCCGCGCGCGTCGCCGTCGATCACGAGGCTCGACGCCTTGGTGCCGAGGTCGTCGATCTTGCCGCTGACGCGCGTCAGCGCCACCCGCTGGTAATGCGCGCGGTCGATGTCAAAGCGCAACACGTTCTGCTTCAGCGCGAACACACCGTCGATGCCGTCCAGCGCCGGCCACACGTTCGGCGTGCCGTTGCGCATCTTGCGCGGCGGGAACGGCGACGGGTCGAACTTGCCGCCCTTGAACGGCGCGACGATCTGAAAGATGCCCGCGCTCGGGTCGCGCGAGTACGGGAACTTGGTCAGATCGCCATGAATTTCGATCGTCGCGCCGCGCGACATGCCCGCCTGCAGCCCATGACCGAGATAGATGCGCAGCTTCTCGCTGATGCTGGTGGGCAGATAGCGGACGATGCGCGTCACCTGCGCGCGTTCGAAGTTGGCCTTCAGATCGAGCGAGCCGCGCCCGTGGCCCGGGTTGCTGTAACTGGCGGTCGCGGTGGCCGCCGTATCGGCGTTCGAGACGGCGAAGTCGGCCAGCTTGACGGCAAAGCCCGGATGATTTTCGCCGGGCGCCTTCGGCGTGATGGTCCAGTCGGCGCGGCCATGCAGCCGGTCGAGCTTCAGACGCGGGTCGTCGAACACGCCCGGCAGGGTGATCGCCACGTTGGAGGTGTCGAGCAGCGCGGTGCCGTGGTTTTCGTCGGCGTCGACGCTACCCCACAGATTCTCGATGCCGGGAATGCCGGCGCGCGGGTGATTCAGCGGCGTGAGCCCCGGCGGCGGCTCCTGCGCGGCGACGCTGATGCCTTGCAAGTCGCCCTTGAAACGATAGCGCTCGATCGGCTCGGCGCCGCTCGACTGATGGTCGCTGCCCGCTTCGCCCGACTCCGGTTTGCCGCGCTCCACTTCGATCACGTAGTTCGCCACCATCCCGCGCGGATTGAAGCGCACAAGGCTGTTCAGCAGACGCCGCGGCAGCGGCAGCGCGCGGCTGAATTCCGCGAGGATGCCCAGATCGACGCGGTCGCCGCTCACGCTGACGAGTTGTCCTTGCTGCTGCGAAGCCTGCCGGAAGCGGCCGTTCAACGTGGTGAGCGCAAGCGTGCGGGTGAGCGGCGTGCCGTCGTCGAGCGGCGGCTGGCCGAGTTCGGCGTGCAGGTGATTCAGTTGCAGCTTGTAGTCGCCCGGTTCGACTTCGACCTGCCACGAGAAATTGGCGACCGGCACCAGCAGCTTCGGCTGGGTGGGACGCACGCGCATCGCCACGTCCGTGCCGGAGAGCTGACCGCGCGCCTGGGTCATGCGGCCGTCGGCGAAGTCGGCCCAGATGGCGTTGTCGATACGGCCGGCGAACATCTCAATCGGCAGATTGATGTAGCGCGCCAGCGCCGGCAGATCCACCGGCCCGGTCGACATGTACACCTGCCCGGTCCAGTTGATCGGCTTGCCGATCGCGGAGAGCGGCGTGTGCCGGAAATGCGTGCGGAAATCGAGCGGGCCGTGCAGCACCTGGCCGTCGGCGGGCGCCTGCAGCGCCATGCGGTGTTCGTAGCCGTCGTTGAGAATCGCAATGCGGATGTCGCGCAGTGCGAGTTCGGGCGCGTCGTGCGTGGCGTCGCGCCAGCGCAGCACGCCGCCGCGCACCACGATCGCCTGCTGGCGCAGTAGCCAGGTGGAAAGCGTGTCGTTGCCGCTATGGCGCGTGGGGATCGGCACGCCCGCGACCGACATCACGCCGTCGCTGCTGCGAGACACCAGCACGTCGGGCTGATCGACGATCAGGCTGGACAACGCCGGATGGAATTGCCACAGCGACTTCCACGACAGCGTGGCGGTGGCGTGCGGAATGGTCAGCGCGGGTTTGCCTTCCTGATCGCGAATCACCAGATCGGTGACGTCGAGACCCGGCTGAAAACCGCTCCAATGGGGCGCCAGCTTGCCGATGGTGAACTGCGTGTGCAGTTTGTCCGACACAGTGGCTTCGATACGCGGACGGAACGCGTCGACGCGCGGCAGCAGCACGTAACGCAAGCCGAGAAACAGGCCGGCCGCGATGAAGTAGAGGACGAGCGCAACCGCGAGGACCACGTGAAGGGTCCGACGCAGCACGATGTGGTCGCTTCCGCTCACTGGCCGGACCTGCCCGGTTTCGTGCGGGTCGGCGGATTCGTTTCGCTCGGACATGCTGCGGCGGGTGGGCGTATGGTAGTTTTGCGAATTAACGACGAAATGTAACACACGGGAAAGCGTAGGCGGACCTCCTGCAAACCCTGTCTGCATGCCGCCTCGCGACTTGCGCGAGGTCATCTGACCTGTGTGTCACAGCGAAATGAACAAGCTGATCAAGCAACGAGCGAGCCAGACCCTTGATGACTGACGCAACTCTCCTGAGTTCCACCTATTCACATTACGCGGCGCGGGCTGCCGCGGCCCGTCCGCAAATCGTGGCGCACGTGTCGGCGCTGGCCGCCGCGCCGCTCACGCGTGAGCGCATCGACGCACGCTTCGACGCGTTATGCGCGGAAGCGGCTGGCGCCGGCGCCAACTGGGTAAATGGCGCGCCGTTGAGCGAGGATGCACTCAAACGGGCCTTGCGTCAGTTGCGAACCGAGGTGTTTTGCGCCGTGATGGAGCGCGATCTGGCCGGCGAGGCGGACGTCGCCGAAGTCACCGGGGCGATGACCGACCTGGCCGAAACGACGATCCAGCGTGCTTTGGCCGTGTTGTCCGCGGATCTCGAAACGCTCTATGGCGAGCCGCGCGGACCGGAAGGCGAGCGGCTCGCGCTCGGCGTGGTCGGCATGGGCAAGCTGGGCGGCCGCGAGCTGAACGTGTCGTCGGATATCGACCTGATCTTTATTTATGAAGAGGACGGCGAGACCGCGGGCGGCCAACGTTCGCCGATCGCGACGCAGGACTTTTTTACGCGCCTCGGCAAGCGGCTGATCGGCGCGCTCGCCGAAGTCACCGCCGACGGCTACGTGTTCCGGGTCGATATGCGGCTGCGGCCGAACGGCGATTCCGGGCCGCTGGTGTGCAGCCTCGGCATGCTCGAAGAGTATTTCTACGTGCAGGGCCGCGAGTGGGAGCGCTACGCGTGGATCAAGGGCCGGCTCGTGTCCGAAGGCGCGAGCGACGCGGCGCAGCGACTGCAGAAGCAGCTCAACGCGATCGTGACGCCGTTCGTCTATCGCCGCTATCTCGACTTCGGCGTGATCAGCGCGATCCGTGCGCTGCATCTGCAGATTCGTCAGGAGGCGCAGCGCCGCGCGTCGATGCGGCCCGACAAGGCCGACGACATCAAGCTCGGCCGTGGCGGCATCCGCGAAATCGAATTCAGCGCGCAGGTGTTCCAGTTGATCCGCGGCGGCCAGGATGCCGGTTTCCGCGTACGTCCGACGTTGGCCGTATTGCGGCACGCGGCGACGCACGGACTGATCGATACGACGGTTTGCGTGAAGCTTTCGCAGGCTTATCGTTTTCTGCGTGAACTCGAACACCGGCTGCAGTATCGCAACGACGCGCAAACCCATGCCATGCCGGTCGATCCCGAAGAGCGCGCGGCGCTCGCCCGCGCGATGGGCTGTGACGACTACGCGGCGTTGATGACCCGGCTCGACGCGCATCGCGAATTCGTCGAACAGCAGTTCGACCAGATTTTCGCCGACAAGGTGAGCGGCCGCGACGGTTGCGGCGTGCCCGAAGACGGCGCCGCCGCGTGGGTCTGGAGCAGCGCGCTCGCCGACGACAGCGCCGACGACGCATTGCATGCAAGGCTGATCGAACTCGGCGTGGCCGAGCCGGGCGAACTGCTCGCGCGGCTGCGCGGCGTGTGGCAGTCGTCGCGCTACGCGGGGCTCGCCGAGCGCAGCCGGCAACGTTTCGACATCGTCGCGCAGCGGGCGCTGGAAGCCGCGCGCACGCTCGAGCCGCCCGAGCGGCGCGGCGATACGGTGGCGCGCTTCTTCGATCTGCTCGAAGCGGTCAGCCGGCGCGGCGCGTATCTGGCGCTGCTGACCGAATATCCGCAGGCGCTGCATCGGGTGCTGTCGGTGCTGGGCGGGTCGCGCTGGGCGGCCGGCTATCTGATTCGCCATCCGCAACTGCTCGACGAATTGCTCGACGACGAAGCGATCAATAGCCCGTTCGACTGGCCCGAGTTCAAGCGCACGCTGCGCTTGCGGCTCGCCGCCTCGGACGGCGTGGAGCAGCAGATGGACCTGCTGCGCCACGCGCACCAGGCCGAAGTGTTCCGCATCCTGCTGATCGATCTGGCCGGCAAGCTGAGTGTCGAACATGTGAGCGACCGGTTGTCCGAACTCGCCGACGCGGTGCTCGACGTCACGCTCGAAGCGGTATGGAAGCAACTGCCGAAGCGTCACCGCGAGGTGCCGCGCTTCGCGGTGATCGCGTATGGCAAGCTGGGCGGCAAGGAACTGGGCTACGCGTCCGACCTCGACGTGATCTTCCTCTACGACGACGCCGACGATGCCGCCGCCGAGATTTACTCCACCTACACCCGCCGCCTGATCACCTGGCTGACGACCGCGACCGGCGCTGGCACGCTGTTCGACGTCGATCTGCGCTTGCGGCCGAACGGCGAATCGGGGCTGCTGGTCACGGATCTCGACGCGTTCCGCCGCTACCAGCTACGCGAGGGCGATGCGGCCAATACCGCATGGGTCTGGGAACACCAGGCGCTGAGCCGCGCGCGCTACTGCGCGGGCGACGCCGAGATCGGCGCGAAATTCGAGGCGATCCGCGAACAGGTGCTGACCACGCCGCGCGAAGCCGCGCTGCTCGCCAAGGAGATCGTCGAGATGCGCGAGCGCGTCGAGGCGGGGCATCCGAACCATACGGCGCTGTTCGACCTGAAGCACGATCGCGGCGGCATGGTCGACATCGAGTTCACCGTGCAGTACTGGGTGCTGCTGCACGCGGCGAGCGATCCCGAGCTGATCCGCAATACCGGCAACATCGCATTGCTGCGCGAAGTGTCGCGTTTCGGGTTGATGAGCGAGGCGGAAGCGGAGACGGTCGGCGCGGCGTATCGCACTTACCGCAAGTTGCAGCACAAGCTGCGGCTGGACGGGATGGAGAAGGCGCGGGTCGTGCCGGCGTTGGTGGAGACGGAGCGGGAGGCGGTGCTGGGGTTGTGGGAGCGGGTGTTTGGGTGAGGCGGACGGGGCGTTCGCGCCCGCGGTCGCCATCCGGCGCGTGTGGACGGGGCGCGACGCGCCACACTGCGTCTGATGGCTCGATGTTTCGCCGTGGCCGCCGGTGCCACGTTCGCGCGGCGCGGACGGCGAGGGCGGCTGCCTTGACCGAGCCCCGTACTCGTTACTAAGCCGCCAGCATTTCCTTCGCGTGCTTGCGGGTGGTCGGCGTGATCTCCAGACCGCCGAGCATGCGCGCGACTTCCTCCACGCGGCTTGCCTTGTCGAGCGACGTGACGCTGCTCACCGTGCCACCCTTGCCGTCGCCCGCTTTCGCGACCTGGAAGTGATGGTCGCCGCGCGCTGCGACTTGCGGCAGGTGCGTCACGCAGAGCACCTGACGCGCTTGCCCGAGCTGATGCAGCAGCCGTCCAACCACTTCGGCGACACCGCCGCCGATGCCCGTATCCACTTCGTCGAAAATCAGCGTGGGTGTCGGGCTGGCCGCGCTGGCGATCACGGCCAGCGCCAGGCTGATCCGCGCCAGTTCGCCGCCTGAGGCCACTTTGGCGAGCGGCCGCAGCGGCACGCCCGCATGACCGGCCACGCGGAATTCGACCTGTTCAAGTCCATTGGCGCCGCCTTCGGGCAGCGGCACCAGGCCGACTTCGAAGGTGCCGCCTTTCATCGACAGTTCCTGCATGCCGGTGGTGACCGCGGCGCCCAGGGCCTTGCCGGCTTTGGTGCGCGCCTTCGACAGTTTTTTCGCTTCGGCGAGGAACGTTTCTTTGGCGTTGGCTTCGGCGGCGTGCAGGCTGTCGAGGTCGGCGGCGGCGTCGAGCGCGGCCAGTTGCGCGCGCCGCGCCTCGTGTTCTTCGGGCAGCGTTTCCGGTTTCAGGCGGAATTTGCGAGCGGCCGAATGCAACGCGTCGAGGCGCTTTTCGACCTGCGCCAGCCGGTCCGGATCGAGTTCGAGCTTTTGCGCGTAGTGGCTCAGCGAATACGCGGCTTCCTGCAACTGGATTTCGGCGGGCTCGAGCGCGGCGAGCACGTCGTTCAACGCCGGATCGATCTCGGCCAGGTCGCGTACCTTGGAGACGATCGACGCCAGATGCGTGATCATCGCCTCGTCCGATTCGGACAGCGCGCCGAGCGCACCTTGCACGCCGTCGATCAGATTCGCCGAGTGCGACAGCCGGCGGTGCTCGCTGTTGACCTCTTCCCATTCGCCCGGCTGCGGCCCGAGCTTGTCCAGTTCAGTGAGCTGCCACGCGAGACGCTCGCGCTCCAGTTGCAATTCGCGGTCGCGCGTTTGCGCATGCTCGACGGCCTGCACCTTCTCGCGCCACGTGCGCCAGGCGCGCGTGACGGTTGCCGCGGTGTCGGTCAGGCCGGCGTGCGTGTCGAACAATTCGCGCTGCGCGTCCGGGCGCATCAGCAACTGGTGTGCGTGCTGGCCGTGAATGTCCACCAGCATCTCGCCGAGCTCGCGCAACTGCGTGAGCGTGGCCGCGGTGCCGTTGATGAACGCGCGCGTGCGGCCGTTGCGGTCCACCACGCGCCGCAGCATCACGGTGCCGCCGTGCTGACCGTCGTCGTCGGCCGCGCCGAACGCCTGCTGGTCGAGCCACTGTTCGACCTGCGCATGAATCTCGAACTCCGCGGTGATGTCGGCGCGGCTTTCGCCGGTGCGCACGACGTTCGCATCGGCGCGGGCGCCGAGCGCGAGCGCCAGCGCGTCGATCAGGATCGACTTGCCGGCGCCGGTTTCGCCGGAGAAAACAGTAAAGCCGCTGTCGAATTCGAGATCGAGCGCGGCGACGATCACGAAGTCGCGTATCGAGAGGTGGCGCAGCATGGAGGTGGTCTGGTGAGCTTGAAATTCAGGGTTCGGCAGCGGCGGCGTTGCATTCCAGGGGCTGCTCGCGGCTCAGGGCTTGGTGTCTTCTTCGTGCGACGGGTATTCGTTCCAGTGCAGCTTTTTGCGCAGCGTCGCGAAGTAGCTGTAGCCGACCGGATGCAGCATGGGCACCGTATGGCGCGAGCGGCGCACTTCGATCGTGTCGCTCAATTCGAGCGAGGTGAACGACTGCATGTCGAAGTTCACGTTGACCTCGCGGCCGGACACGATCTGGATGCTCACCTTCGAGTCGTCCGGCAGCACGATCGGCCGGTTCGACAGCGCGTGCGGCGCGATCGGCACCAGCACGATGCCGCCCAATTGCGGATGCAGGATCGGCCCTTGCGAGGAGAGCGCGTAAGCGGTCGAGCCGGTCGGCGTGGCGACGATCAGGCCGTCCGAGCGCTGGTTGTACATGAAGCGCCCGTCGACCGAGACATGCAGTTCCGCCATGCCCGAAAAGCCGCTGCGATTGACCACCACGTCGTTGAAGGCCAGCGCGTGATAGATCGGGCTGCCGTTGCGCATGATGCGCGCCTCGAGCAGCACGCGCTCCTCGCGTTCGAAATTGCCCGCCAGCATTTGCGGCACGATCTCGCGCATGTCGGAGATCGGAATGTCGGTAATGAAGCCGAGCCGGCCGTGATTGATGCCGATCAGCGGCGTGCGGTAAGGCGCGAGCTGGCGACCGATGCCGAGCATCGTGCCGTCGCCGCCCAGCACGACCGCCACGTCGGCGCGCGCGCCGATCTCGGCGGGACGCAGCGCCGGATAGTCGGTGACGCCGATCTCGGCGGCGGTATCGGCTTCGAATACGACCTCGAAGCCGCGTTTCGCGATGCACGAGGCGAGCGCGGTCAAGGGCTCGACGATGCCCGGCGTATTGTTGCGCCCGACGAGCGCGACGGTCTTGAACTGGCTGGTCACTTGCATGCCGGCATTACACCATAGGTAGGGCCTGAAAAGAACCGCTGACAGACCCGGTAGCGGGCTGGCGCGGATGGGCTGCCGGCGTATTTCGCGATTATCGTTAGAATGGTGAAGCGTTGATGACATGCGTGCCGGTTAGAGTGCCACGGCGCGCCGTTGTCGAGGTGGCGGGCCGAACGTCGGGCCACCTGCCGGCTCACGCAGCGGATCGAAGACAAAGCGGCGCCCGGGCGAACCGTGGCGCATTCGTCAACGGTGAGCGCCGTTAGCGCTCGCGGTAGTCGTGTCATTAAGCTAAAATTTTCCGTCATGCTAGATCCTCGCGCACAAACCCTCCTCAAAACGCTGATTGAGCGCTACATCGCCGAAGGTCAGCCGGTCGGCTCACGCACGTTGTCTCGTTACTCTGGCCTCGAACTGAGCCCCGCGACGATCCGCAACGTCATGTCCGATCTCGAGGACCTGGGGCTCGTGATCAGTCCGCATACGTCGGCCGGCCGTATCCCTACGCCGCGCGGCTATCGGCTCTTCGTGGATACGATGCTGACCGTCGAATCCGCCGCAGACGAAGAAGCCGTGATGCGCGCCGTCAAGACTACGCTGCAGGCGGGTGAGCCGCAGAAGATCGTCGCCGCAGCGGCCAGCGTGCTGTCCAACCTGTCGCAGTTCGCCGGCGTGGTGCTCACGCCGCGGCGCAGCCACGTGTTCAAGCAGATCGAGTTCATGCGTTTGTCCGACAAGCGCATTCTGCTGATCATCGTGACGCCGGAAGGCGACGTGCAAAACCGCATCATGGCGACGCAGCGCGACTTTTCGCCGTCGCAACTGGTGGAAGCGTCGAATTACATCAACGCGCATTTCGCCGGCCTCTCGTTCGACGACGTGCGCCGCCGCCTGCGTGAGGAAATCGACGAACTGCGCGGCGACATGACGACGCTGATGCACGCCGCCGTCACGGCCAGCACCGAAGAGTCCGACACTGGCGAGAACGTACTGATTTCCGGCGAGCGCAATCTGCTGGAAGTCGCCGACCTTTCGTCCGATATGGCGCGCCTGCGCAAGCTGTTCGATGTGTTCGACCAAAAGACCAGTCTCCTTCAGTTACTCGACGTGTCGAGTCACGCGGCGGGCGTGCAGATTTTCATTGGCGGCGAATCGAATCTCGTGCCGATCGAGGAAATGAGCGTGGTCACCGCGCCGTACGAAGTGAACGGTAAGATCGTCGGCACGCTCGGCGTGATCGGCCCGACCCGCATGGCGTACAACCGCGTGATTCCGATCGTGGATATCACCGCGCGCCTGCTTTCCCTGACTCTCAGCCAGCAATAGCTGGCTGCCCGGCGGCGGCAACTCACGCGCTCATTTCAAGTCCGTTCATCATGCGCGACGGCGCGCGGCTTGCCAATTGGCCGAATGGCCAGGGGTGTACGGCGGACCGGTCGCCAGGCCGCGCCGCTATAATGAAACCCACCTGAATCGACTCTCCGCCTCAAGCGGTTACCTCTGCTGCCTATGCGCTTCGACCTCGAGCGGCCCTCACAGAACGCCACGTCACACCGTGTCGCCGTACTGCTGATCAATCTCGGTACGCCCGACGCGCCGACGCCGCGCGCAGTCCGTCGCTATCTCGCGCAGTTTCTGTCCGATCCTCGCGTGGTCGAAATTCCGTCGCTGTTGTGGCAGATCATCCTGCGCTTGCTGATCCTGCCGTTCCGCAGTCCGGCGTCGGCGAAAAAGTACGCCGCGGTCTGGATGCCGGAAGGCTCGCCGCTGCGCGTCTATACAGAGAAGCAGGTGGAAGGCTTGCGCCACCTGCTGCAACTGAACGACTACACGGTGCTGGTCGACTACGCGATGCGTTATGGCACGCCGGGCATTCCGGCCATACTCAACCAGTTGAAGCTGGCGGGTGCCGAGCGTGTGCTGCTGGTGCCCATGTATCCGCAATACTCGTCGTCGACCACGGCGACCGCTTTCGACGACGCGTTTTCAGCGCTCAAGCGCATGCGCAATCAGCCGGAAATCCGCACGGTGCGTCAGTACGCCGACCATCCCGCGTACATTTCAGCGCTGGCCGCGCAGGTGCATCAGTACTGGCATCAGCACGGCCGGCCCGACTTCGCGGCGGGCGACAAGCTGGTGCTGAGTTTTCACGGCGTGCCCAAGCGCACCATGGATCTCGGCGACCCCTACCACGAGCAATGCCAGCAGACCGGCGCGCTGCTCATGCAGGCGTTGGAACTGACGCCGGTGGAATGCCGCATCACGTTCCAGTCGCGCTTCGGCAAAGCCGAATGGTTGCAGCCGTACACGGCGCCCACGCTGAAGGAACTGGGCGCGGCGGGCGTACGCCGCGCCGACGTGTTCTGCCCGGGCTTTACCGCCGACTGCCTTGAAACGATTGAGGAAATCGGCATGGAAGTGCGCGACGAGTTCCTGCACGCCGGCGGCAAAGAGTTTCATCGGATTGCCTGTGTGAACGCGTCGCCGGCGTGGATTGCCGCGCTCGGCGAAATCGTCGCGCAGAATCTGCAAGGCTGGCCGGTTCAGGCGCTGCCGGTGCCGCATTCGACGGGGGCTTGAACAGGCGATGAATTACCAGATTTCGACCAACACGGGCGCGAAGTTACGCATCGACAAATGGCTTTGGGCGGCGCGCTTCTTCAAGACGCGCTCGCTCGCCGCGGATGCCGTCGAGAAAGGCCATGTGCGCATTGGCGCTGCCAATGTGAAACCGGCGAAAGACGTGCGCGTCGGCGATCTGGTCGAGATCGAAATCGAGCGGATCGTCTGGCAGGTGGAAGTGCTGGGCCTATGCGACGTGCGCGGCCCGGCAAGCGTCGCGCAGACGCTTTATGCGGAAACCGAGGAAAGCAGGGTGAAGCGGCAGGTCGAGCAGGAACGGCGCAAAACGTATCGAGAGCCGGCGGCCGCATTGCACGGCCGGCCGACTAAACGCGACAGGCGCACTATCGACAAACTTTCAGGTGGGGATTGAACAGTTGTTCCATGGTCGCGTGCACACCGCCGTATTCGGTAGTGTGATCGTTGACAGCCCCGGACATGCAGATGGTCGTGGTGCCCAAAATCAGTACCAATGCGACCACCGAGATTGCGAAGGTCAGTTTCACGGTACTCCCCTTGGGAAGGATTCAGGACGGAAACAGGCGGATCAGGTGGGAAATTGCAAAATGTCGGTAAGGCTTACGTCGGATTAGGGTTAACGTGTCTTTTCCGACGCTTTAGTGGAGCATAGGCCACTTGTTGGCCGCACTCAATCTCAATCTGATTGCGTCGCAATAATGGTTGTAACCGGGCATTTCCGCCGCACGTCCGTGGTGCGAAAAGTTCCGCAAGACCCGCTTGAAACGGGTCTTTCCGGCCCCATCTGCGGTTTCGTTATGCGATGGTGCGCCAGCTAGTCTGTCGCTATTTTGCAACGCACAAATTGCACCCGCTTTTGCGCGCTGCCGCCACCGTTGGTTTTTACTTTTTTACGACTTTCAGCGACATGGAAAACACGCAAGAGAACCCGACGAGCCAGAATCCCACGCCCGCGGACGAAGCCGAGCGCCAGGCCGCCGAGGCCGCAGCAGCTCAGCAGGAAGCGGCCGCAGGCGCCGCGACCGAGGCGCCGGCAGGCCTCGAGCAGGCCGCGCTGGCTGAAGCGCACGCCAAGATCGCCGACCTGCAGGAAAGCTTCCTGCGGGCGAAAGCTGAGACCGAAAACGTGCGTCGCCGCGCGCAGGAAGACGTGACCAAGGCGCATAAGTTTGCGATCGAGAGCTTCGCCGAGCATCTGCTGCCGGTGGTGGACAGCCTCGAAGCGGCAGTCGCCCACTCGTCCGACGATCTGCAAAAGGTCCGTGAAGGCGTGGAACTGACGCTGCGTCAGTTGAACGGTGCGCTGGAAAAGGGCCGTGTCGTCGCCTTGAATCCGGTCGGCGAGAAGTTCGATCCGCATCGCCACCAGGCCATTTCGATGGTGCCGGCCGATCAGGAACCGAACACTGTCGTGGCAGTGCTGCAAAAGGGTTTCGTGATCGCCGACCGCGTGCTGCGTCCGGCGCTCGTGACCGTCGCGGCGCCGAAGTAAACGCCGCAGCCGCTTTCTGCCGTTTTCCGGTCGATTTACCGCCGCCAAGCTGGGCTGGCACCGCCATGGCCAACCGTCCCGTCGGCTACCGCGTTCGCCGTCTTCGACATGCGGGAGCGCAGCGCCGACTCGTTCGACGCGGGGCCGGCCGCGGTCGGCCGCGATCCGCGCCCCCGGTCCCAGATGGTTTCGCAGCAACGTCTACGAACACCGCGATCCGGGCGGGCGCTTCCTGCTTCACTGCTTGGCGTCGCAGAAAGCAGTAAAACAAGCGGAAAAAGTTCGACCGATTGAAAAAAATTAAAGACCGCATCGTAAAAGAGGTCTTGAAAACGATGCGGACGCACTTATGTTGAGTGCAGGTAGGAATTGAGAGCGGATCGCCTTCCCGCCAGATGGCAAGCAAGGCGCTTTCCGCAGCGATCAAAGTCAGGAGAATAGTAAAAATGGGCAAAATCATCGGCATCGACCTCGGCACGACCAACTCGTGCGTGGCGATCATGGAAGGCAATACGGTTAAGGTGATCGAGAACTCGGAAGGTGCGCGCACCACGCCGTCGATCATCGCTTACATGGAAGACGGCGAGATTCTCGTCGGCGCGCCTGCGAAGCGTCAGTCGGTCACGAACCCGCGTAATACGCTGTATGCGGTCAAGCGCCTGATCGGCCGCCGCTTCGAAGAAAAAGAAGTGCAGAAAGACATCGCGCTGATGCCGTACAAGATCATGAAGGCCGACAACGGCGACGCATGGATCGAAGTGCGCGACCAGAAGCTGGCGCCGCCGCAAATCTCCGCGGAAACGCTGCGCAAGATGAAGAAGACCGCTGAAGACTACCTCGGCGAGCCGGTCACCGAAGCGGTGATCACGGTTCCCGCGTACTTCAACGACAGCCAGCGTCAGGCGACCAAAGACGCCGGCCGCATCGCCGGTCTGGAAGTCAAGCGCATCATCAACGAACCGACCGCAGCCGCTCTGGCCTTCGGTCTGGACAAGGCCGAAAAGGGCGACCGCAAGATCGCGGTGTATGACCTGGGTGGCGGTACGTTCGACGTGTCGATCATCGAAATCGCCGACGTTGACGGCGAAATGCAGTTCGAAGTGCTGTCCACGAACGGCGATACGTTCCTGGGCGGTGAAGACTTCGACCAGCGCATCATCGATTACATCATCGGCGAGTTCAAGAAGGAACAAGGCGTCGATCTGTCGAAAGACGTGCTCGCGCTGCAACGCCTGAAGGAATCGGCTGAAAAGGCGAAGATCGAACTGTCGTCGAGCCAGCAGACCGAAATCAACCTGCCGTACATCACGGCCGACGCGTCGGGTCCGAAGCACTTGAACCTGAAAATCACGCGCGCCAAGCTGGAAGCGCTGGTTGAAGAACTGATCGAACGCACCATCGAACCGTGCCGCACGGCGATCAAGGATGCAGGCGTGAAGGTCGGCGAGATCGACGACGTGATCCTCGTCGGCGGTATGACGCGTATGCCGAAGGTGCAGGACAAGGTTAAGGAATTCTTCGGCAAGGAACCGCGTCGTGACGTGAACCCGGACGAAGCCGTGGCCGTTGGCGCCGCGATTCAAGGTCAGGTTCTGTCGGGTGACCGCAAGGACGTGCTGCTGCTCGACGTGACCCCGCTGTCGCTCGGCATCGAAACGCTCGGCGGCGTGATGACGAAGATGATCAACAAGAACACCACGATCCCGACCAAGCACGCACAGGTCTACTCGACGGCTGACGACAACCAGGGCGCCGTGACGATCAAGGTGTTCCAGGGCGAACGCGAAATGGCAGCCGGCAACAAGCTGCTGGGCGAGTTCAACCTCGAAGGCATTCCGCCGGCACCGCGCGGCACGCCGCAGATCGAAGTGAGCTTCGACATCGACGCGAACGGCATTCTGCACGTCGGCGCGAAAGACAAGGCGACCGGCAAGGAAAACCGCATCACGATCAAGGCCAACTCGGGTCTGTCCGAAGCCGAAATCGAAAAGATGGTGAAGGACGCGGAAGCCAACGCCGAAGAAGATCACAAGCTGCGTGAGCTGGCCGATGCCCGCAACCAGGGCGACGCGCTGGTCCACAGCACGAAGAAGGCGCTCACCGAGTACGGCGACAAGCTGGACGCCGGCGAGAAGGACACGATCGAAGCCGCGCTGAAGGACCTCGAAGAAACGCTGAAGAGCGGTTCGAGCGACAAGGCCGCGATCGAAGCCAAGATCGAAGTCGTGGCAACTGCCTCGCAGAAGATGGGCGAGAAGATGTACGCGGACATGCAGGCAGCGCAAGGTGCCGAAGCAGCGGCAGCAGGCGCGGCGGGCGCGGGTGCATCGGCAGGTGGCGCGAGCCAGCAGCAGGACGACGTGGTCGACGCCGAATTCAAGGAAGTCAAGAAAGACTAAAGCCAGGTCGCATTTCGACCGTAAAGCCGCACACGGCACCGTGTGCGGCCCGGCTGCACAATCCCCTGCACCCATTCGGGCCGCAGCAACGTGCAAGAGCGGTTATCTCGCCTGGCGAGCCTTTTGGGGCTCTCCGGGCACGTTTGTTTTATGGAGGGCGTTGTTTCGAGCCGGTTTCGAGCGGCAAAAAACAGCGGCCGGACGAGTCGCAAGACTCCAGCATTCAAGAGGAGCCACCGCGTCGCATTGCGCGAGTGGCGTTGAACCGATATGGCGAAACGGGATTACTACGAGGTTCTGGGCGTCGCAAAGAACGCGAGCGACGACGAAATCAAGAAGGCTTATCGCAAGCTTGCGATGAAGCACCACCCCGACCGGAATCCGGGCAACAAGGATGCGGAAGAGCATTTCAAAGAGGTGAAGGAAGCCTATGAAATGCTGTCGGACTCGCAAAAGCGTGCCGCGTACGACCAGTACGGCCACGCGGGCGTAGATCCGAACATGGGCGGAGCCGGCGCACAAGGCTTCGGCGGTTTTGCCGATGCATTCGGCGATATTTTCGGCGACATCTTCGGCCAGGCGGCCGGCGGCGCCGCACGCGGCGCTGGCGGCCGCCCCGGCCCGCAGGTGTATCGCGGCGCCGATCTGCGCTACAGCATGGAAATCACGCTGGAACAGGCCGCACACGGCTACGACACGCAGATTCGCGTGCCGAGCTGGGTGTCGTGCGAAATCTGTCACGGTTCGGGCGCCAAGCCCGGCACCAAGCCGGAAACCTGCCCGACCTGTAGCGGTTCCGGTTCGGTGCGGATGTCGCAAGGCTTTTTCAGCATCCAGCAGACCTGCCCGAAGTGCCATGGCACCGGCACCTATATCCCAGAACCGTGCGGCCATTGCCACGGCGCGGGCAAGGTGAAGGAAACCAAGACGCTGGAAGTGAAGATCCCCGCAGGCATCGACGACGGCATGCGTATCCGCTCGGCTGGCAACGGCGAGCCGGGTATCAACGGCGGTCCGTCGGGCGATCTGTACGTCGAGATTCATATCAAACAGCACTCGGTGTTCGAGCGCGACGGCGACGATCTGCATTGCCAGATGCCGATTCCGTTCACCACCGCGGCGCTCGGCGGCGAAATCGAAGTGCCGACCCTCGCGGGCCGCGCCAGCTTCACCGTTCCGGAAGGCACGCAGTCGGGCAAGACGTTCCGTTTGCGCGGCAAGGGCATCAAGGGGCTGCGTTCGAGCATTGCCGGCGATCTGTACGTGCACGTGCAAGTCGAAACGCCGGTCAAGCTCACCGACCCGCAGCGCGAATTGCTTCAGCAATTCGAGAAAGCGTTGGTGGAAGGCGGCTCGCGACATAGCCCGCAAAGCAAGAGCTGGTTCGACCGGGTGAAGAGCTTCTTCGATTAATGGCAGGTTGAAGTTGGCGGTAGGTATGACGGCAGATGAGCGCGACGCGGTCTTCGCGTTGCTCGACGATTGCGACGCGACGGCGGCGCGCCGTTCGAGTCGTCTGTACACAGGCTTTGTGCGGGAACGGGTGTGCGCGGACGCCGCGCAACTCGAAGCCGTATGCGAGTCTGTGGTGGCGGATACCTTGCGGGGTTTGCATGCCGTCGTGCTCGGCGATTATGAGTTTGGGCGCAATCTTCTCGACGGAGATTCGCGCTCGCTTCCGAAAACGCAGCGTGGCGATGCCACCCTGCGTTTTTTATTGTTCGAGCGCTGCGAGAAGCGCTCGCGCGAAGAAGTCGACGCGTGGTTGACGGAGCGCGATGGCGGGGCGATTGAGCCGTCGGTGGCGGGCACGGCGAACGTGCGCGCGAGCGTCGAGCGCGCGCAGTTCGACGCGGCAATCGCCGCGATTCACAACGCGTTACGCGCGGGCGACTCCTACCAGGTCAACTACACGTACCGGCTCGGCTTCGACGTGTTCGGTTCGCCTATCGCGCTCTATCGACGCTTGAGAGCCCGGCAACCGGTCCCGTTCGGTGCGTTGATCGCGTTGCCGGGAAGCCAGTGGGTGCTGTCGTGTTCGCCGGAGCTTTTTATCGAAAAGGACGGTGCGATGTTGCGTGCGCGGCCGATGAAAGGCACGGCGCCGCGCTCGGACGATCCGCAGGCGGACCAGGGCGCAGCCGAGTTTCTCCGCAGCGACCCGAAGAACCGCGCCGAGAACGTGATGATCGTGGATCTGCTGCGCAACGATCTGTCGCGAGTCGCGCAAACGGGCTCGGTCAAGGTGCCTGCGTTGTTTTCGGTCGAGCCGTATGCGTCGGTTTGGCAGATGACGTCGACGGTGCAGGCCAGCTTGCGGCCCGAAACATCGTTTGCCGGCGTTTTGCGCGCGTTGTTTCCGTGCGGATCGATCACCGGCGCGCCGAAGCATCGGACGATGCAGTTGATCGACGAACTTGAAAGCACGCCGCGCGGGCTTTATACCGGCGCAATCGGCTGGCTCGACGCGCCTTCGGTAGCCGCAACGGCGGCCAACCCAACCGTGTGCGGCGACTTCTGCCTGTCTGTCGCCATTCGCACGTTGACGCTGAGCCATGCCGCGCAAACCGGTGAGCTGCGGGGCACGATGGGCGTCGGCGCGGGCATCGTCCTCGACAGCGTGGCAGCCGACGAATTCGCGGAGTGTCAATTGAAGGCCAGCTTTCTGACCGGCGCCGAACCGGGCTTCGATCTGTTCGAAACGATGTACGCGACGCGCGAGGAGGGCGCGCGGCATCTGTCGCGTCATTTCGAACGGCTGTCGCGCAGCGCGGCAACGTTGGGTTTCAATCTCGGCGACGAAAATAATATTCGCGCCCAAATCACGGCGACGTGTGAATCGCTGCCGGCGCGCACACCGTATCGCATGCGGCTCGCGCTTAGTAAGAACGGCGCGACGCACATTACGGTTGCGGT
This sequence comes from Paraburkholderia bryophila, assembly GCF_013409255.1. Classification (NCBI taxonomy): domain Bacteria; kingdom Pseudomonadati; phylum Pseudomonadota; class Betaproteobacteria; order Burkholderiales; family Burkholderiaceae; genus Paraburkholderia; species Paraburkholderia bryophila. Next base: position 2,213,729 of record NZ_JACCAS010000001.1, on the reverse strand, counting down.
GCTGACGCCGCTACCGAACCAGGCAGTCGGCGTACTGCTCGCGCCCGACCACCATTTCCCCGCGACCGAAGCGCACGACCCGCTGCTGCATCACAAAACCACCCGTCGTGCCGAATATGATCGCGGCTGGCGCGAAGCCGAGACGAAGGGCGCATTCGACACGCTGTTCTTCAACGAGCGAGGCGAGTTGACCGAAGGCGGCCGGTCGAATGTCTTTGTGAAGCTGGCGGGGCGGTGGTGGACGCCGCCGCTCGCGTCGGGCGTGCTGCCGGGCGTGATGCGCAGTGTTCTGCTTGAAGAAGGCGCGGACCTGCAAGCGGCTGAGAAAGTGCTGACGCAGGCGGACTTGATGAACGCTGAAGCACTGCTGATCTGCAACGCATTGCGCGGCGCGGTGCCGGCGCGGATCATCCGATAGTTAACGCGCGAACAAAGGTGTTCGCGCTCGCCAACCCAGCGGATCTACGTCGGCGAGCTAGAGTTAAAGCCAGAGCTAACACTAGCTCGCATCAAAACGTGTGCTCTGCCCCAGGAAACGTCCCATCCTTCACCGCGCGCACATACGCCTCCACCGCGGCCTGAATGTTCGGCTGCCCTTGCATAAAGTCCTTCACGAAGCGCGGCCGCTTGCCGGGGAAAATCCCCAACATGTCGTGCAGCACCAGCACCTGACCCGAGCAGTCCACACCGGCGCCGATACCGATCGTCGGAATTCGCACCTGCTTCGTGACTTCAGTGCCTAGCACCGACGGCACGGCTTCGATTACGATCAATTGCGCGCCGGCTGCTTCGACCGCGAGTGAATCGCGCAGCAACTGGCTCGCGCCGGCCTCGGTCTTGCCCTGCACCTTGAAGCCGCCGAACG